>CAOKKG010000023.1 GCA_948468985.1 uncultured Eubacteriales bacterium
CAGTCGATTATCGCTTGCTGAACTGCGGAGCGCGACGAGCTGCTTTGAGACCGTATTTCTTTCTTTCCTTCATTCTGGAATCTCTCGTGAGGAAGCCCGCCTTCTTGACGGAATCCCGGAGTTCCGGTTCTGCCGCAATCAGCGCACGCGCAATGCCGTGACGGATCGCGCCGGCCTGGCCGGTATAGCCGCCGCCGTTCACATTGACGACGACATCATATGCGCCGACTCTTTCCGCAACTTCAAAGGGAGAACGAACCAACATCTTGAGGGTGTCGAAGCCGAAATAATCTTCGATGTCCTTGCCGTTGATCGTGATATTGCCATTGCCCTGCATGAGGCGAACTCTAGCAACCGAGCTTTTTCTTCTGCCGGTTCCGAGGAACTGTTCTTTTGCCATAATTTATCCTCCCTCCGATCAGAACTCCAGCGCCTTGGGGCACTGTGCCTGATGCTTGTGTTCCGAACCTGCATAGACATGCAGCTTCTTGATCATCTGCTTGCCGAGCGTGTTCTTCGGAAGCATTCTCTCCACTGCGCGATAGAATGCAAAATCGCTCTTATTCGCCATCAAATCCTTGTACTGCGTCGCACGGAGGCCACCCGGGTAACCCGTGTGACGGTAATAGAACTTCTTTTCCAACTTCTTGCCGGTAAAGACGAGCTTATCCGTGTTTACGACAATCACATAATCGCCCGTATCTACATTGGGCGTGTATTCCGGCTTATGCTTACCAATCAGAACTGCAGCAACCTGGCTCGCCAGACGGCCGAAGGTCTTTCCTTCCGCATCGACGACATACCACTGTTTCTGGAGGCTGCTGTCTGCCATATATGTTTTCATGAGGCGTTCCTCCCAAATTTGTTGTTTGAATGCGTTTGCACGCTATGGTAGTATGCACGGCTCTGCGGGGCTTTGCAGAATCCATGCACCGTATATTTTATATAATTTCCGGGGCAGTGTCAAGCTCTTTTTCGCTTTCCCAAGGGCTTTTTTCTTCCTCGCCCAGTCCGGGATAGAAGACCTCGCACATGCACAGTCCCCGCGCGGGCGCCGTCGCCCCGGCCAGCGTCCGATCCTTTGCCGCAAGGATGTTTCCCATCGCCTCCGGCGGGATCTTGCCCTTGCCCACGGCGATCAGCGTCCCCGCAATGATGCGCACCATGTTATATAGAAATCCGTTGCCGTATACATCGATATAGATGTGCCGGCCCTCCTGCCGCACCGTCAGACGGTAGATCGTACGCACCGTCCCCACAATGTTGCTCCCCATCGTACGAAAGGCGGAAAAGTCGTGTTCGCCCACCAGCGCCTGCGCAGCCCGCTGCATGGCGGCCAAATCCAACTTCTGCGGCACATGCAGGCTCACATTGCGTTCCAGCGCACTCGCATGCGGCGAACAGTAGAGCGTATAGCGGTAGTGCTTGCCGTGGGCGCTCCGGCGGGCGTGAAAGCCCTCTGCCGCCGCCCAGGACTGCACGATGCGGATGTCCGGCGGAAGCGTTTGGTTGAGGATATAGGAAAAGCGATCCGGCGGTACCCGCGTCTCAATGTCGAAATGCGCGACCTGCCCCAGGGCATGCACGCCGGCGTCGGTACGCCCTGCACCGATGATCGTCCCCTGCCAATGCAGCGTCTCGAACAGCGCCTGTTCGATCGCCGCCTGCACGCTCGGCGCGTTCTTCTGCCGCTGCCACCCGGCATAGGCCGTACCGTCATATTCGATTTTCAACCCAATGCGCATCCGCCCGTTCCTCACAGCCCAAAGGCGATGAGCACGATCTCCGCCGCCACGATGCCCATCGCAAAGTAGTCGATGCCTTTTAAGTGAAACACCTTGAGGCGCGTCCGGTTGTCCCCGCCGTGATAGCACCGCGCCTCCATGGCGAGCGCCAGCTCCTCTGCGCGCTTAAACGCGCTCACAAACAGCGGGATGAGCACCGGCAGCATGTCCTTCATCCGCGAAATCAGGCTCCCGGAATCGAAGGAAGCGCCTCTGGCCGTCTGCGCCTTCATGATTCGGTCCGTCTCCTCCACAAGCGTCGGAATGAAGCGCAGCGCGATGCTCATCATGAGCGCCATCTCGTGCACGGGAAAGCCAATCTTGGAAAGCGGCCGGAACAGGCTTTCGATGGCGTCGGTAATCTCCTTGGCGGAGGTCGTGAAGGTGAGCATCGTGGAAATGAGCACGAGCAGGATAAGCCGCACCGTCATCTCCGTCGCGCGGAGCAGGCTCTCGCGGTAGATATGGATGAATTTCCAGCTCCACAGCATCGTCTCGCCCTTTACGAAAAACGCGTTCAGCACAAAGGCCAGCAACAGCACCATCCACATCGATTGGATGTTTTTGAGCACCATCTTGAGCGAAACGCGGCTTAAGAGGATCATACTCAACAGCAACACCGCCATGGAGAGATACCCCCACACGGTGTGCACAAAGAAAATCACGACGATGAGCGCCAGCATCAGCACGAGCTTGAGCCGCGCGTCCAGGCGGTGTATCAGCGAATTACCCGGGAAGTATTGCCCGATGGTCACATTTTGCAGCATGCCGCATTTCCTCCGAATCTTTGCAGGAGAAGCTCCTTTAATTGGTCATAGCGTATCACATGCGGAGGGATATCCATGCCGCGGCTGCGCAGCATCTGCGCAAACTGCGCCACCTCCGGGAGATCCAAGCTGGCCTCGCGCAGGCGCGTATAATCGGAGAAGATCTCCTCCGGCGTTCCCTGCATGAACAGTCGCCCGTCGTTCATCACCAGGACATGCTTAGTATACTCCGCCAGGTTATCCATGTTGTGTGAAACCATGAGGATCGTAATCCCGCATTCGTTGAGGCTGCGCGCCAGCTGCATAAAGTTTTCGCGCCCCATCGGATCCAGCCCGGCGATGGGTTCGTCCATGATAAGGATCTTAGGTTCCATCGCGAGCACCCCGGCAATGGCCACCTTGCGCTTCTGCCCGCCCGACAGTGAAAACGGTGACTTGTCGCGGAACAGGTCATAGTCCAGCTCGACCAGGTCCATCGCCGCCTTGACGCGGCGTTCCACCTCTTTGGGGTCAACGCCCAGCTTGGTCGGCCCATAGGCGATGTCCTTTTCCACGCTTTCTTCAAAAAGCTGATATTCCGGGTATTGAAAGACGACGCCCACCTGCTTGCGCAACTCGCGGCGATCCTGTTTCTTGTCGGAAAAATCGATCTCGTTCACATACACATGGCCTTCATAGCCCCGGATGAGGCCGCTGATGATCTGCACCAGCGTAGATTTGCCGCTGCCCGTGTGTCCGACGATGCCCACAAAGTCCCCGTCCGGGATCTCAAAGCTGACATCGTAAAGCGCTTGATGCTCGAACGGTGTGCCCGGCATATAGGTATAGGATACATGATCTACTTTAATTGACATACTTCCTCCGCCAGCTTTTCGGCATCCAGTTCCGGTTTGACCGCGATCCCTGCGGCCGCCAGGTCCATCGACAACTGCGCCGCAAAGGGCGCAATCAGCCCGGCCTGCGCGAGCAGTTCCCGGTCAAAAAAGATCTCCTGCGGCTTCCCTTCCCGGAGGACAAAGCCGTTTTTCATGACGACCAGTCTATCCGCATGCACCGTCTCGTCCATATAGTGCGTGATGAGCACAATCGTAATCTTTTCTTCTCGGTTCAGCTGCCGAATCAGCTCCAGAATATCCTGCCGCCCCTTGGGGTCCAGCATCGCCGTCGATTCGTCAAACACGATCAGCTTCGGCTTCATTGCGAGCACCCCGGCGATGGCGATCCGCTGCTTTTGCCCGCCGGAGAGCATATGTGGCGCATGGCCGCGGTATGCCTCCATATGTACGGTCGAGAGCGCATAATCAATGCGGTCATATATCTCCTCGCGGGGAAGCCCCAGGTTCTCCGGCCCAAAGGCGATATCCTCCTCCACGATCGTCGCGACCAGCTGATTGTCCGGGTTTTGGAAGACCATACCTGCCGTCTTGCGGATGTCCAGAAGGTTAGCCTCGTCCGTCGTATCCATCCCCGCAACGACCATCTTGCCCTCTGTCGGCAGGTTGAGCGCATTGACGAGCTTAGCAAAGGTCGATTTGCCGCTGCCGTTCCGCCCAAGGATTGCGACAAATTCGCCCTGTGCCACCTGAATGTCCACGCCGTTCAGGGCGAAGGTATAGTCGCCGTCCTCCGACACATAGGCAAATTTCAGCTTGCTGGCATCTATCATTGTTTGCATTCGTCGTATTTCTCCCTATTTAACAAAACGAGGCTTTAGCATACGCTAAAAGCCTCGTTATCCTTACGCCAAGTATCAGACAAGCTCCAATACTACCATCTCGGCAGCATCCCCGCGTCTGGGACCCATCTTCAGGATGCGGGTGTACCCGCCGCCCTGGCCCAAGGCTTCCGCTCTTGTCGCATATTTGGGAGCCAACTCACGGAACAGCTTTTCCACAACCGGGAAATTGTTGTCCTTCGTGCGCTCTTTATACTGGGATTTGCTCTCCTTTTCCAGCTTTTCCGGCCGGACATTATAGAGCTCTGCGATCAACTGGCGTCTTGCAGCGAGCTTTGCCGGCGCGTCTACCACAAATTCCTGTTCTACGATATTGCCCTTCTCATCTTTTACAGACTTTTTCACGGTAACTGTATTTTTATGCTGAGCAATCGCCTTCGTGATCTGCTTTTCTGCAATACGCTGCACTTCCTTTGCGCGGGCCTTCGTCGTAACGATCTTGCCTTTCCAAAGAAGAGCAGTCACTTGGCTTCTCAACATCGCTTTTCTCTGATCGGAAGGTCTGTTGAGCTTATTGTATGCCATACAAATCTGCCTCCTAATTGTTAAATCTTACTCAAATATTAGTCATTCTGACGCAGGCTCAGGCCAAGCGCCGCCAGCTTCTGCTGTACCTCTTCCAAGGATTTGCGGCCGAGGTTACGAACCTTCATCATTTCTTCTTCGTTCTTCTTCGTCAATTCCTCGACGGTGTTGATACCCGCTCTCTTCAAGCAATTGTAGGAACGCACCGAAAGATCCAGCTCTTCGATCGTGATCTCCATGATCTTTTCCTTCTTCGCGTCCTCTTTTGCGACCATGATCTCCACATCGCCAACATGAGAAGTTAAACCGACGAACTGTCCCAAATACTCGTAGAGGATCTTTGCAGCAAGCGAAACCGCTTCGTCCGCAGGGATCGAACCGTTGGTCCAAACCTCCAGCGTCAGCTTGTCATAGTCCGTTACCTGCCCAACACGCGTGTTTTCCACGGTGAAGTTTGCTTTGGTCACAGGGGTATACAGGGAATCCATCGGAATCACACCGATTGGCATCCCCTCTTCTTTATTCTTATCTGCAAGCACATAGCCTCTGCCATGCCCGATCACAATCTCCATATCGAGCGTAGCCCCGTCATCCAGCGTCGCGATATGCAGGTCCGGATTGACGATTTCGACATCGGCGTCAAAGCTAATGTCCGCCGCTGTAACTTCTTTGGGACCAACGACATTCAGCGTAAGAGTTTTGGGTTCATTGGAGAACAGCCGGGCGCACAGGCCCTTCAGGTTCAGTACAATGTTGGTAACATCCTCCCGAACTCCCGGGATGACCGTGAATTCGTGCAGCACGCCATTGATACGGATTTTTGTCACGGCAACACCGGGCAGGCAGGAGAGCAGAACTCTCCGAAGCGAATTGCCCAGCGTCGTCCCAAAGCCCTTTTCCAAAGGCTCCATAACAAATTTGGCATAGCTCTTGTCGTCACTCTTCTCAACGCATTCTATCTTAGGCTTTTCAATTTCCAGCATTAGCGAAAAAACCTCCTTAATGCTTTATGGTTGACCGGCGGCTATAGGATTACTTGGAGTAAGATTCGACAATGAGGTTTTCTGCGATCGTAAGATCAATATCTTCCCTCTCAGGCAAAGCTACTACAGAGCCGCGTAAATGTTCCGGATCAAAGGTGAGCCACTTCGGGATCGGCTTCCCGGACTGCTCCATGATCTGCTTGAAACGATCTGTTCCTGCACTCTTTTCCTTTACTGCGATCTCCTCACCTACGCTTACGCGGTAAGAAGGAATATCGACTTTCTTGCCATCGACCGTGATGTGCCCATGCATAACAAACTGTCTTGCCTGCGCGCGGGAATCACCGATGCCCATGCGATACACAACATTATCGAGTCTGCGCTCCAGCAAGGAAAGCATGTACGCACCCGTCACGCCACGCTGCTTTGCAGCCAGGGTGAAATAGGAATGGAACTGCTTTTCCTGCATCCCATAGGCTCTCTTGACCTTCTGCTTCTCTCTGAGCTGCAGGCCGTACTGGGAAGCCTTCTTCCGTGCGGCACCATGCTGGCCAGGAGCCGCAGGGCGCTTTGCAAATGCACATTTTTCTGTATAGCAACGATCGCCTTTCAAAAAGAGCTTGCAGCCCTCTCTGCGGCAAAAACGGCATACAGGACCTGTATATCTAGCCATGAATCAATACCTCCTTATACCCTTCTGCGCTTCGGCGGACGGCAGCCATTGTGAGGAATGGGGGTCACATCCTTGATGAGGGTGATCTCCAACCCTGCGGTCTGCAATGCACGAATCGCTGCTTCTCTGCCTGCACCCGGGCCCTTTACATAGACCTCAACCGTCTTGAGGCCATGCTCCATGGCAGCCTTCGCTGCTGTCTCTGCCGCCATCTGCGCCGCAAACGGGGTCGACTTTCTGGAGCCGCGGAACCCAAGGGCGCCGGAGCTGGACTGAGACAAGGCATTGCCCTGCATATCGGACATCGTTACAATCGTATTATTGAAAGAAGAACGGATATGGGCTGCGCCGCGCTCAATATTCTTTTTCTCTCTGCGCCGTCTGCTGACTTTCGCTGTTTTAGCCATCGCTTAAGCCTCCTCCTTATTTCTTCTTGCCCGCAACTGTACGCTTCGGGCCTTTTCTCGTGCGCGCATTCGTCTTGGTGCGCTGACCGCGAACGGGCAGGCCTCTTCTGTGACGAACACCGCGTACACAACCAATTTCCATCAATCTCTTGATGTTCAGGTTGACCTCTCTTCTGAGGTCGCCTTCTACATGATAATTTTTATCTATATATTCTCTGATTTTCGTAGCGTCATCTTCGGAGAGGTCTTTCACTCTGATATCCGGATCAACGCCCGTCGCAGCAAGAATATCCTGAGAAGACTTCAGACCAATGCCGTATATATAGGTAAGGCCAATCTCAATGCGCTTCTCTCTTGGCAAGTCTATTCCGGCAATACGTGCCATTAACTTCTACCTCCGGTTTGATTTCTTTTGATATTCCATATATACATAAGCATTGGTTAAAAAGATAACGCAATATGGATATACAAAGATACCCATACAGCCGCTGCGATATGTTAATAACTTCTGCTTGATGGTAAGATATGTTAGGAACGGGAACCCTGTCTCTGCTTATGCTTCGGGTTCTCGCAAATAACCATGACTTTCCCATTGCGCTTAATGACTTTGCATTTCTCGCAAATCGGCTTCACAGACGGTCTAACTTTCATTTTCGTACCTCCTGGGTATACGAGTTTTTGCGCGGCAGGCGCACAAAACCCACAGCATGCATACTAAAATAGAAAGACTGCATACTTGTATATTTTATCTGTCTTTGATAAGAATTGCAATATTTTTTTTGTTCTTTTATGAACTTTTCTCGGCTCCGCCGGCGAAAATCAGTTCTTGCCCCGCCAGATGATTCTCCCTCTGGACAGGTCATAAGGGGAAAGCTCCACCGTCACCTTATCGCCCGGCAGGATCCGGATATAGTTCATCCGCAGTTTCCCGGAAATATGCGCCAGCACTTTATGACCATTTTCCAGCTGCACTTCGAATGCCGCGTTGGGGTAAGCTTCTGTAACAATTCCCTCGACTTCGATTACATCACTTTTCGACAAGCTTATTTCTCCTTACTTTCTTCCGCCGCCTTAACGCGCGCGAGCGTATTTCGTACTTCCGCATCCACGAGTGGGCAGCCTGCACGGATCTTTTCCGCAAGTTCCTCCGCGACATACGGCCGGCATTCCAGATGCCGCACCTTTTTGCGCTTCGGTTTATCCGCCTTGCGCGTGTCACCGTCGGTCAAGAGCACATAGTCCACATCCACGATCCCGCAGATGAGGAAATATCTTCCCTTGCCTCTGCCGGCCTTCGCCCTGCAGACTCTGCCGATACATAGCGTTTTTTCCATGCTCATGCGTGCTTCCTTATGCAATCGTCAGGATGCTGCACGGTCCATTTTCGTTGATCACGATCGTATTTTCGTAATGTGCAGACAAGCTACCGTCCTTTGTAGAGGCCACCCAGCCATCCGGCGCAACGACCACCTTGTGCGTGCCCAGCGTCAGCATCGGCTCCACCGCGATAACCAGACCCGGCCGCATGACCGGTCCCTTGCGCCCCGTGTCATAGTTTGGGACTTCCGGATCCTCGTGCAGCTCCTGCCCGAGGCCGTGGCCGATGTATTCTCTAACCACACCGAGGCCATATTCCTTAGCGTGCGCTTCGACCGCCTTGCCAATGTCGCCAATCCGATTGCCGGCAACCGCCTGTTCAATCCCCTTAAAAAAGGATTCCTGCGTCACCCGAATGAGCATTTCCGCTTCCGCAGAGATCTTGCCAACACCGATGGTTCTCGCCATATCCGAATGGTACCCATGCAGATACGCCCCGAGGTCGATGCTCACAATATCTCCTTCGTGCAATCTGCGCTTACCCGGGATGCCGTGTACGATCTGCTCGTTAATCGAGATACATGCCGTGCCCGGGAACCCGCCGTATCCCTTAAAGGAAGGCTTCGCACCCCTGCCTACGATATACTGATAGGCGATCTCATCCAGCTCTTCTGTCGTTACACCGTCCTTGACCGCCGCGATCACTTTATCCATCGCCGCCGCGGCAATGAGGGCTGCCGCACGCATCCGTTTGATCTCTTCTGGTGATTTCAGGTTAATCATTTTACGCTCTCGATAATTGCAGAAATCGCATCCACTTTCGTCTGAATATCCCCGTTAGCGTCCACATCGTGTACTAAGCCCTGCTTCTTATAGTATTCTACAAGAGGCGCCGTTTCGGAAAGATACACATCAAAGCGTTTGCGAATCGTTTCTTCGGTATCGTCGGCTCGCGTGTACAACTCTCCGCCGCACTTTTCGCAATCCGACTGGTCATACCAGCTGACATTATATACAGCGCCGCAGTTTCTGCAAAGTCTGCGGCCGCCAATGCGTTCCACCACGACATCCACCGTCGTATACAGGTTAATGACGGCGTCGATCTTGGCGATCGCGTCCAGTGCTTCTGCCTGCGCCACCGTCCGGGGAAACCCGTCAAACATGATCCCCGCCTTCGCAGTCTTGAGGCGTTCCTTTACCATGTCGATAATCACACTGTCCGGAACCAGCTTGCCTTCTTCGATGTACTGCTTCGCCAGCTTCCCGAGTTCGGTGCCCTGCTTCATCTCTTCACGGAGCATATCGCCCGTGGAGAGATGTTCAAGGCCGGCCGTTTCCACCAGTTTGGCAGCAACGGTACCCTTCCCAGCACCGGGAGGGCCAAGGAAAATCAAATTCATCCTGCCTACTCCTTAATTCAAAAAGCCTTTGTAGTGCCGCATCATCATCTGTGCTTCCAGCAGCTGTGCCGTTTCGAGCGCCACACTCACCATAATGAGCAGCCCCGTCGCACTGAAGGTCGAAGTCAACTTCGTGACCTTGGTGAACAAGGTCGGGATAACCGCCAGGATCGCCAGGAATACCGCGCCAAACAGCGTCAGCTTCGAGAGGATTCTGGAAAGGTAATCCGAAGTGGGCTTGCCCGGACGGATCCCTGGGATAAAGCCGCCATACTGCTGAATATTCTTGGACACATCGACCGGATTGAATGCAATCTGCGAATAGAAGTAGGTAAAGAAGACGATGAGCAATGCGTAAAGGATCGCATAGATCACGCTTCCCGTCCCCAGAAACTTCGTATACCAGGTATAGAAGGCGCTATTCGGCCAGAACTGCGCAATCATCGCCGGGAACTGCACAAAGGTCATGGCAAAGATGATTGGCATAACGCCGGACTGGTTCACCTTGATCGGGATGAAAGTGGACTGCCCGCCGTACATCTTACGGCCGACAACCCGCTTTGCATACTGCACCGGGACCCGGCGCTCGCCCTGATCTACATAGGTGATCGCTGTGATGATCACCAGCACGCCAATGAGGACGCCGACAAATGCCAAAATGCTAAGCTCTCCGGAAATCATTGCGGATACCAGTGAAATCACCTGTCCGGGAACCTGCGCCACCAGACCCGCAAAAATCAACAAAGAAATCCCGTTTCCGATCCCCTTCTGATCGATCTGCTCGCCCATCCACATCATCAGCGCCGTACCTGCCGTCAGGCACAGGAAAATGGTGATGTAGTTGAAGATGTCCGTGGATTCCACGGCACTGCTACCCAAACCCCACAGAATACCGATCGACTGGATCAATCCAAGTGCAACCGCCACATATCTTGTGATCTTCGAAATCTTCTTCTTCCCTTCTTCGCCGTCTTTGGACAGGCGTTCAAGCGCCGGGATCGCGATGGTCAACAGGTTCATCACGATCGAAGCGTTCAAATAGGGAGAAATGCCGAGTGCGAAGATCGACATGTTTTCCAGGCCGCCGCCGGACATCATGTTGAGAAACTCGAGAGCTGTATAGCTCCCGACAGATTCTGCAACATAGGATGCGTTTACGCCCGGCACTGGGATGATCACGCCAACGCGGTAAACGAGAAGCATCAGGAGCGTATACAGAATCTTCTTGCGAAGTTCTGCGATCTTCCATGCATTCCCCAGCGTTTTAAACATCTTAAATCTCCTCTGCTACGCCGCCGGCAGCGACGATTTTCTCCTGCGCGCTCTTAGTGAACTTTGCCGCCTTGACGGTCAGCTTCTTATCCAGTTCGCCGTCGCCCAGGATCTTCAGGCCATCGTTGATCTTGCTGATGAAGCCAATCTCCTTGAGGAATTCCGCGGTAATCACCGTGCCGTCCTCAAAGACGCTCAGCTCTTCCACATTCAGCGTAGTGTACTGCTTGGCAAAGATGTTCTTGAACCCGCGCTTCGGGATTCTTCTCATCAAAGGCATCTGACCGCCTTCGAAGCCGGGGCGCACGCCGCCACCGCTTCTCGCGTTCTGACCCTTCTGGCCCTTGCCGGCCGTGGTGCCGAGACCGGAGCCATTGCCGCGGCCCAGTCTCTTCGGGGATTTTCTAGATCCTACAGACGGTTTCAATTCATGTAATTTCATGGAAAATACCCTCCTCAGATTTCCTCGACCGCGACCAGATGCTTTACTTTGTTAATCTGGCCCTTGATCGAGTCATTTGCTTCCTTGACAACAGACTGGCCAATCTTGTGCAGGCCCAGGGCATGCACCGTGCCGATCTGATCCTTCGGACATCCGATCGTGCTCTTCTTCAGAGTGACTTTTAACTGCATATTGATGTCCTCCTCTTAGTCCAGGGTGACGCCGCGCAGGCGCTCTACCTGTTCCTTAGTCTTGAGCTGATCCAGTCCCGCGAGTGTTGCCTTGACGGTATTGATCGGGTTGTTGGAACCATAGGACTTCGCCTTGATGTCCTTGATACCCGCCAGCTCCAGCACAGCTCTGGCATGGTTGCCGGCGATAACGCCCGTACCAACCGCAGCCGGCATCATCAAAATGCTGCCCTTGCTGAACTTGCCAATCACTCTGTGCGGGATCGTCGTGCCGTCGCGGCTCACGGTGATCATATTGCGCTTCGCGCTCTCTTCCGCCTTGCGGATCGCTTCCGGAATTTCTGCTGCCTTGCCCTGACCACAGCCGACATGGCCGTTCTCATCGCCCACGACTACGAGAGCGGAGAACCGCATGGTGCGGCCGCCCTTGACGGTCTTAGCAACTCTATTTACAGAGACAAGTCTCGTTTTCAAATCCAGTTCTCTGGCATCTATACGCTGCTGCAACTTCCATTCCTCCTTATAGCTTCAGCCCGGCTTCTCTTGCGCCTTCCGCAAGAGCTTCCACTCTGCCGTGATAGATATATCCGCCACGGTCAAATACGGCTTCCTGAATCCCCTTCGCAAGCGCGAGCTTCGCAGCCTTTTCGCCTACGATCTTTGCGGCTTCCGTCTTGGTCTTGCCTTCCAGGGAAGCTGCCAGGTCCTTATCCATGGTCGAAGCCGCGGCGAGCGTGTGCCCGATGCTGTCGTCAATAATCTGTACATAGATATTGCTCAGGCTTCTGTAAACAGCCATTCTGGGGCGGCTAGCCGTACCGCTGATCTTATTCCGGATACGCTGATGGCGCTTTTGACGCACCGCGTTTTTATCGATTTTATTGATCATATTACTCTACGGACCTCCCTTACATACCAGACTTGCCTTCTTTGAGCGCGACATATTCGCCCGCATAGCGAATACCCTTGCCCTTGTAAGGCTCCGGCGGCTTGATTGCGCGGATATCCGCAGCAACCTGACCAACCATCTGCTTGTCAATGCCCTTGACGATGATCTGTGTCTGGCTCGGAACCTCAAACGAGATCCCTTCCTTCGGCTCTACTTCCACCGTATGGGTAAAGCCGAGATTCATGACCAGCTTCTTACCGGAAAGCTGGGCTCTGAAACCGACGCCGACGATCTCCAGCTCCTTGGAATATCCCACCTCGACGCCATGCGCCATGTTGGCGATCATCGCTCTTGTGAGGCCATGGAGCGCCCGGATCTGCTTGTCGTCAGAAGCACGGGTTACATGGATGACATTGCCATCCAGCTTGATCTCTACTTTATTGCTAAACTTTTGTCTAAGCTCACCCTTCGGCCCTTTGACAACGACTTCGTTGCCGGGGTTTACCTCAGCGGTCACGTTTGCGGGAAGCTCAACAGGAAGTCTGCCTATTCTTGACATAATATCTGCACCTCTCCTTATGTATTCCGAGCTTACCAGATGTAGGCCAGCACTTCGCCGCCCACTTCGCTCTTTCTTGCTTCCGCATCCGTCACAACTCCCTTGGATGTAGAAATGATAGCGATACCCAAACCGCTCAGCACCTTGGGAATCTCATTCTTTCTCGCATATACCCGAAGGCCGGGCTTGCTGATTCTCTTAAGCCCCGTGATGACGCTTTCGCCATTCGGGCCATATTTCAACCGGATCTTCAGCGTTCCCTGTACGCCATCTTCCGCCAGCTCACAGCCTTTGATAAAGCCCTGGTCCAGCATGATCTGTGCGATGGAGTTTTTCATTTTGGAAGCCGGCATCTCAACGATGTCTTTTTTTGCAACCAACGCGTTGCGAATGCGTGTAAGCATATCTGCGATGGGATCTGTAACAGGCATCTAATTTTCCTCCTTTATTTTCGTCTTACCAGCTGGCTTTTTTCACGCCAGGGATCTGTCCCTTATAGGCCAGTTCTCTAAAACACACACGGCAAATCCCGTATTTTCTGAGAACAGAGTGGGGGCGTCCACAGATACGGCATCTGGTATATTCTCTTGTGGAGAATTTGGAGCCTCTCTGCTGCTTTAAAATCATGCTCTTCTTAGCCACTTGCTGTTCCTCCTTACTTAATAAAAGGCATTCCCATGAATGTCAAGAGCTCGCGAGCTTCCTCATCCGTCTGCGCCGTCGTCACGATGACGATGTCCATGCCGCGGATCTTCTCCACCTTATCGAAATCGATTTCCGGGAAGACCAGCTGTTCGCGCAGGCCCAGGGCATAGTTGCCTCTGCCGTCGAACGAGTTGGCGGATACGCCGCGGAAGTCGCGGATACGCGGGATCGCAATGCTGATGAGCTTATCCACGAATTCGTACATCCGGTCGCCGCGGATCGTCACCTTCGCACCAACCTTCATCCCTTCACGCACCTTAAAGTTCGCGACGGATTTCTTGGCCAGGGTCACGACCGGCTTTTGACCGGCGATATCGGTGAGTTCGGAAAGGGCGGATTCCATCGCCTTGGGATTGTCCTTGACATCGCCCAAGCCCATGTTAATCACGACTTTTTCCAGCTTCGGAACTTGCATTACGCTTTTGTAATTAAACTTCTGCATCATCGCGGGAACAATTTCCGCTTTGTAGGTATCCTTCAGTCTAGGCAATTTTCGTTCCTCCCTTCCGCTTATTTGCCGATGACCGCGCCGCACTTCTTGCATACGCGGACCTTATCGCCATTTTCCTGTACTTTATGTTCTACACGCACGCCCTTATCACACTTAGCGCAATAGAGCATGACATTGGAGGCATCGAGCGCAGCTTCCTTCTTGAGGATGCCGCCCTGGTTGTTTTGACCCTGCGGCTTGGTGTGGCGGCTCACAACATTGACGCCCTCCACGACGACCTTGCCGGCTTCCGGTATCGCTACCAGGATCTTGCCCTTCTTGCCTTTATCCTTACCCGTGATCACAACAACGGTATCGTCTTTTCTTACATGTAATTTTGCCATTTCAAAGACCCCGCTTTCTTACAGAACTTCAGGAGAAAGAGAGGCGATCTTGATAAACCCTTCATCTCTCACTTCTCTGGCCACAGGCCCAAAAATACGGGTGCCTCTGGGCTGCTTGTTGTTATCGATAATTACCGCTGCGTTCTCGTCGAACTTGATGTAGGAACCATCGGCTCTCTTCACACCGCTGACGCTGCGCACGATAACCGCCTTGACAACATCTTTTTTCTTGACAACACCACCAGGAGCTGCCGTCTTGACCGAAGCGATGATGACATCCCCGATGTTTGCCGTTCTTCTCATAGATCCGCCGAGTACCTTGAAGCACTGGATAGTTTTTGCTCCGGAGTTATCGGCAACCTTCAAATATGTTTGCGGCTGAATCATTTATACGCTCCTCCTATCCGTTATTTTGCTTTCTCGACGATACCGACGAGTCTAAAATATTTATCCTTGCTGTAATGACGCGTCTCCATGATGCTGACAACATCGCCTACGCTGGCCTCACCCTTCTCATCGTGTACTTTAAACTTCTTCGAATAATGAACAGCCTTTTTGTAAATGGGATGCTTCTTAACTTCTTCCACACGGACGACGATCGTCTTTTCCATCTTCGTGCTTACAACTTCACCGGTCCGAACCTTGCGAAGATTTCTTTCTTGCCCTTCCATAAAGCTTTCTCCTTTCACGCTTATTTGCCGGCGGCATTCAGTTCGCGTTCTCTAAGAACAGTCTTTACTCTGGCAATGTCTCTTTTGATATCCCTGATGCTCAAGGGATTCCCGAGCTGCCCCGTTGCCTTCTGGAAGCGCAGGTTGAAGAATTCTGTCTTAAGATCGCTGAGCTTGGTGTTAAGCTCTTCGACAGTCATATCTCTTAATTCGTTAGCCTTCAACTTGCTCACCGCCTTCTTCTACATTTTCTTTCTTGACAAATTTGCACTTGATCGGAAGCTTATTTCCGGCCAGACGCAGCGCTTCTCTTGCCGTTTCTTCGCTGACGCCTGCAATTTCAAACAGGACTCTGCCGGGCTTCACAACGGCGACCCAGTATTCCGGCGCGCCCTTGCCGCTGCCCATTCGGGTCTCTGCCGGTTTCTTCGTAATCGGCTTATCCGGGAAAATCTTGATCCAGACCTGACCGCCTCTCTTGATGTAACGCGTCATTGCGATACGGGCTGCCTCGATCTGATTGCTGGTAATCCAAGAAGGCTGCATAGCCATCAGGCCGTACTCACCGTAGGAAACGAAATTACCGCGCTGAGCCTTGCCCTTCATCCGGCCTCTAAAGACTCTTCTATGTTTAACCCTTTTTGGCATTAACATGTCTTCTTCCTCCCTCCTGGTTTCTTCTCTCTCTTCTGGGTTCGTTTGCACCCTTCGCTCTTTCCTTCAGCGGGTTCTGCAAAACTTCGCCCTTATAGGTCCAGACCTTGACGCCAATCTTGCCATAGGTCGTGTTCGCTTCCGCGAAACCGTAATCGATGTCTGCACGGAGCGTCTGCAGCGGAATGCTGCCTTCGTGATACTGCTCGCTTCTCGCGATGTCTGCGCCGCCAAGACGGCCGCCGACACAGATCTTGATACCCTTAAGGCCGCTTCTCATCGCACGGCCGATGCACTGCTTCATCGCTCTGCGGAAGGAAATGCGGCGCTCCAGCTGCTGCGCGACATTTTCCGCGACCAGCTGTGCATCCATATCCGGTCTTCTGACTTCGACGACATTCAGCACGACTGCCTTGCCCGTCAGCTTATAAAGATCCGCGCGCAGGGCTTCCATCCCGGCGCCCTTCTGCCCGATCACCATGCCCGGCTTCGCCGTGTAGATCGTCACAGAGATCTTGTTGGCTGCTCTCTCGATTTCGATCTTGGAGATACCGGCTTCATAGTGTTTCTTCTTTATGAATTTTCTGATCTTATCGTCTTCTACGATAAAGTCAGCAAACTGTCCCTTTTTGGCCATCCATCTGGAGTCCCAGTCTTTGATGACGCCGACTCTGTAGCCATGCGGATTCACTTTCTGGCCCATTATTTTACCTCCTTTACCTCGTCAAGAATAATCGTGATATGGCTGCTTCTCTTGAGAATCTGCATCGCACGGCCGCGGGCTCTGGGCTGGAAACGCTTGAGCGTCGGGCCCTGGTCTGCATAGACCTCTGCTACATACAAATTATCCTTGGAGAGTTCCAGGTTGTTCTCGGCATTTGCCACCGCGCTGTTCAGGACTTTCAGCACCGGCTCGGAAGCTGCTCTCTGTGTCGCCATCAGGATGGCCTTTGCTTCTGCAACGCTCTTGCCGCGAATCAGGTCTACGACGATCTTCACCTTGGTGGGGGAGATTCTGATATACTTCGCTACCGCTCTCGGACGCGTATCTTTGTTTTCCTGTCTCTTAGCGGCTTTTTCTCTTTGACGTGTTGCCATCTTCTTCCTCCTCCCTTATCTCTTCTTGGTGGCCTTATCGCCTGCATGCCCTCTGAAGGTACGCGTAGGAGCGAATTCACCCAGCTTGTGGCCGACCATGTCTTCGGTTACATAAACCGGAACGAATTTTCTGCCATCGTGCACAGCGATCGTATGGGATACCATATCCGGGAAAATCGTAGACGCTCTAGACCATGTCCGCAAAACTTTCTTTTCGTTCCTTTCATTCATCTGCTTCACACGCGCAAGCAGCTTTTCTTGTATAAAAGGCCCTTTTTTGACCGATCTGCTCATTAATATAACTCCTTCCTTGCTTATGCCGATCGCTTACTTCGCATTTCTGCGACGAACGATAAGTCTGTTGGATTTGTTCTTCTTCTTTCTCGTCTTGTAGCCAATCGCCGGCTGACCCCAAGGAGAAACCGGACCAGGTCTGCCGACCGGCGCCTTGCCGTTGCCGCCGCCGTGCGGGTGGTCCACCGGGTTCATGACCGAGCCGCGGACCGTCGGGCGCACGCCCAGGTTGCGAGACTTACCGGCCTTGCCGAGCTTGACATTGGCGCTGTCGACATTGCCAACCTGACCAATCGTTGCCTTTGCGTTCATCGGAATGAGGCGAACTTCACCGGAAGGAAGTCTTACCTGCGCATACGCGCCTTCCTTAGCCATCAGCTGCGCGGCGTTGCCTGCGCTTCTGACGAGCTGACCGCCCTTGCCGGGCTTCATCTCGATGTTGTGGATCATCGTGCCGACCGGGATGTCCTTGATCTCGAGCGCATTGCCGGGCTTGATGTCTGCCGTCTCGCCAGAGACGACCGTGTCACCGACATTCAGACCGATCGGAGCCAGGATGTATCTCTTTTCACCGTCCACATAGTGGAGCAGCGCGATGTTCGCCGAACGGTTCGGATCGTATTCGATCGTCGCGACCTTGGCCGGGATGCCGTCCTTGTCACGCTTGAAGTCGATGAGGCGGAGCTTCTGCTTGTTGCCGCCGCCGATGTGCCGCACCGTGATGCGCCCGTGCGCATTGCGGCCGCCCGACTTTTTCTTGCTCACCAGCAAGGATTTTTCCGGCTTGGTGCATGTAATTTCTTCATAGGTAGAAACAGCCATTCCTCTTCTGCCCGGAGAAGTCGGCTTATAATTCTTAATCGCCATTGCTTAAACCCTCCTTGCTCTTAGCGAACCATGCTCTCGAAGAATTCGATGGGCTTGGAGCTTTCCTTCAGAGTGACAACCGCCTTCTTGACTTTTGCCGTTCTGCCGCTCGTATAGCCCTGTCTCTTTTCCTTGCCCTTGTGGGTCATCGTGTTGACGCTGTCCACCTGGACATCAAAGATCTCTTCGATCGCCTTTTTGATCTCCACTTTGTTTGCATCGATTGCAACTTCAAAGCTGTACTTCTTAAGCGGGATCTGGTCGTAGCTCTTTTCCGTCAAAACAGGCCCGCGAATGATGTCATGTGCGTTTTTCACAGTGAATAAACCTCCTCGACCTTTCTTGCAGCCGCTTCCGTCACGATCAGGCTGTCGCAATTGACGATGTCATACACGCCAACCGCACCGGCGATCCCAGTCTGCACCGTCGGAATGTTGTTCGCTGCTCTGCAAACGAGTTCGTTCTTTTCCGCCGTCAGGATCAACGCCTTCTTGGACGCCTTGAGGTTTTCCAGAACCTTGACGATCTCCTTCGTCTTGCCTTCCTCCAGGGAGAGGTCCTTGACAACGATCATTTCCGCGTCCGCCACCTTCATGGACAGCGCGCTCTTCATTGCCAGCGCCTTGATCTTCTTGTTGACCTTCTTGTCATATTCTCTGGGCTTCGGCGCAAATACAACGCCGCCATGCCGCCACTGCGGCGCGCGGGTCGAACCCTGTCTCGCACGGCCGGTGCCCTTCTGGCGCCAGGGCTTAATGCCGCCCCCGCTGACTTCACCGCGGAACAGCGCCGACTGAGTGCCCTGTCTTGCCGCCGCGTTGTGCGCGACAACGACCTGATGGATCGCAGAAGTGTTGACTTCGATGCCGAACACCGCATCGTTCAACGCGATCTCCCCAGCAAGGCTGCCATCTTGATTATAAACATTTACATTAGGCATTAGTGATTCCTCCTTCCAATCGTGTTACGCTCTTGTGGACTTCTTAATTGTAAGGAGCTGGCCCTTCGCGCCAGGTACTGAGCCTTTGATCAAGAGCATATTTTTCTCAGCATCTACTCCAACGACTTCGACATTGACAATCGTGCGCTGTACTGCGCCCATGTGACCAGGCATGCGCTTGGTCTTGAACACTCTGCCCGGATAGGACTTCGCGCCCATGGAGCCCTGGCCTCTGTGGTACTTAGAACCGTGCGCCATCGGGCCTCTGCTCTGACCCCAGCGCTTGATCGCGCCCGCATAGCCCTTACCTTTGGAAACGCCGGTCACATCGACCTTGTCGCCGTTTTCAAACACATCGACCTTGATCTCGTCGCCGACCTTGAATTCTTCCGCCGTGCGGAATTCGCGCAGGTACTTCTTGACCGCGAGGCCAGCTTTCTTGAACTGTCCGGCCGCCGGCTTGGTGAGCAGGGATTCCCGCACATCGCCAAAAGCGACCTGCACCGCTTCATATCCGTCGGATTCTACCGTCTTTACCTGAGTGACTACGCAAGGGCCCGCTTCGACGACCGTCACGGGAATCATCGCGCCATCTTCCTTGAAGATCTGCGTCATTCCTACTTTTTTACCTAAAATAGCTTTCAGCATTGTTTACCTCCTACACTTCCGGATTAAAGCTTGATCTCAATATCAACACCGGCGGGCAGGTCCAAACGCATGAGAGCGTCGGTTGTCTTCGCATTTGCTTCCAGTATGTCGATAAGACGCTTGTGGGTGTTGATCTGGAACTGTTCCCGAGAGTCTTTATACTTATGCGTTGCTCTCAGGATCGTAACGACCTCTTTTTCCGTAGGGAGCGGGATAGGGCCCGAAATCTTCGCACCTGTGCGCTTTGCCGTCTCCACTATTTTGGATGCGGACTGATCGATCAGATTGTGATCATATGCTTTTAACTTGATTCTGATCCTCTGGCTTGCCATTCTTTCTTGTTCCTCCTAAACCGTGCGCCGATACACGCTTCCGCGTGTGCCGCACCATTTTTTTAAGCAAATGCTTTTGCATTTGCTTGTCCTTTGTCCCGACGCCAAAATTTTCGGGGCAAATGGGGTCGCCCATCTTTGTGGGCTTATTTTGCGGAAATTACCCGGAAATGGCCTCCGGCAACCTTCTGCAAACGCTATATACAGAAATACAGCTTTATTATTATAGCGCACCTCAAACGGGATTGCAACACTTTTTTGCGCCTTTTTACCGTATTTCTGGGCTTTTTTCGATGTTTTCCCTGCTGCGCGCAAAGCACAGGAAGCGCTTTCCCTGAAAACGCAGTGTTCCCTCATCCCCTTCGCGGAGCAGGCCATATTCCTCGCCTGAAACTGCGAGCTCCATGCGGTCGCCGCTCGCCACTTGAAAAGTTGCATAGTATTCCGTATAGCCATAGCCGTAGTTTGCGGTATTCATCGTCGACCGGCGGCGCACATCGCTTGTGCGCTTGCCTGTCACCCGGGCCCAGACATCCAGCACCGGCGCCGCATCGTCGCGCTTCTTGGCCGCCACACCCTTGATGATGCTATAGATGGTGATCCCAAAGATCGCAAAGAACATCAGAAAGAAACCGACAAAAAAGATCGTCGGCATCACGCTTGTCAAAAAGGGCATTCCCTCTCCTCCTCTAAAAAAGGCGACTGTCCCAAGGGACAGCCGCTAAATCTTTTTGCTTATTCGATGATGCTCGAAACAACACCGGAACCGACCGTTCTGCCGCCTTCACGAATTGCGAAGCGCAGGCCTTCTTCGATAGCGATCGGCGTAATCAGCGTGATCTCCATGCGGATGTTGTCGC
>CAOKKG010000024.1 GCA_948468985.1 uncultured Eubacteriales bacterium
GCTCTTCGCCTAGCGTACGGGACAGGCGACGAAAATAGTGCATCTGCCAAAGGCTGCCGCCGAGTAGCAGCAGACACAGCAGGAAAATAGAGATTCTTCTAAACATGGAAATACCCCTTTTGCAATTGGGCGGAATAGGTCTGCCCCCGCCGGTCCTGCAAAAAGATTTCGCCGTTGTCCGAGAGGGTGAGTAGCAAAATCTCCCGCGGAGAGCGGTATCCCAGGGCCTTTAGGAAACGGGAGAGCTTTTTTGGGTCGGTCTGTAGGTTAGATAGGCCGGAGATGTTCCAACGGCCGTCCAGCAACACCGCTGAGTAGAAGCTGGGGTCGGAAACGGACAGGCGCATCTGCCGGGGCGTGACGGGCGACTGGCTGGCATAGGGTAGGACGGAGAGCTGCCCGTTGGTCTCGAGCACGGCGTAGTGGATGCTCTCGATATCCGTCTGCCCGGCTAGGCGCAGCTGCTCCATCAGGTCGTTTAGGTTATAGCCGACGCGCCGGATCTCCTGCGAGAGCAGCTTGCCGTCGTGGATAAGGATGCTTGGCCGCCCGCACAAAAACAGGCGCATGCGCTTGCTCTTGAGGCAGACGAAGTTGAAGAGGCTGTAGAGTAGCAATAGCGTAATCGCGGGGATGAGTCCATAGAGTATGGGCGTGCCCGGATCGTCCATCGGCGTGGCGGCCACTTCGGCGATGAGCAGCGTGACAACGATCTCATAGGGCTGGAGCTGTCCGGCCTGCTTCTGCCCCATGATGCGCATGGCGAAAAACAAGACGACATAGACGATGGCCGTCCGTAAAACGATGTTCAGCATAGGAATCCTCCTTGGGGAGAGTATGCGGAAAAGATTTATAAAATATACATAATTTGGGATGGGGTTTGGTATTGAGATTCCGGAAAAAATGCGATAAGCTAAGGAAAGTTTGCGGAAAGGAGGTCTTTTGCGGTATGCGGCGGATCACGGCGCTGTTTTTGGCGGTTTTAGCGCTTTTTTGCGCATGTTCCAAAAAGAAAACGCCCGACACCTATGCCATTGGCGCAGAGCTCATGGCGCTGCTTTGGGATGTGGACTACCGGGATTTTTCTTCGCGTCCGATGACGGAATTTGCCAAACAATATTATGAGGCTTCCTTTTTGGAATACTATTTGGAAGACCCAGATTATAACGCCGGGGTGGAGCACGCGGTGCAGACCGCTCTGGTGACGCGCCTGCTCTCTCGGGAAGATCAGGGGACTGCGACAGAGACTTTGGACGGCATAGAATACATTGTGCAGAAGATCCGCGTCGAAGCGGTGGTCGATGCCTTCGCGCCGGAATTTCCGGAGGAGAACTACTTTGCCGCAGGCGAGGAATACGCACTTATCTATCAGTTGTACTTCGTAAAAGAAGCGGGGGCGTGGAAGCTGTCTGGCTTTTCTTTTCTGCCGGAGGATGGGCAGATGCTGCCCAGCGCGGAACGGCAGACGCTGGACGCCGCGCAGAAGGCGGAGCTCCTGCAAAAAGCGAGGCAGTATCTCGCGGTGCGCTATGAGGTGGCGCAGGGGGATTTCTCGGCCGAGGAGGCCTGGGCGTTCTACGCCGAGAATGCGGACGCGGCGTTTCTGGCACAGGACAGGATCAATCTCGAAAGCCTGCAGAGCCTCGAGGCGGAATATGCCGCCTACGGTGTGCAGATCCGCCTTCGCGAGGCCTCGCTGGAGGCAGGGGACGGCAAGACGCTGGTCGACACGGGCGCGGGTGCGGAGTACTGCTTTTGGGTCGAGGCGAACTACACCTATGAGATCCGGGCGCAAGACGCGGCATTTTTGGCGCAGCACGATCTGGACACACAAAAGAGCATGCGGGAAATGCTCTATTTCCGCATGCAGGAGGATGGGAGCTTCCGCCTGTGCCTTGCAGAATACCTGGAAGAATGACTTGATAAAAAGAATGGCAGGGAATACAATAGAAATAGCAGATTTTCCGTGCTGTCGGGAATGGAGAAATGATGAATAAAAACGAGAGGAACCGTCAAGCGTTGCAGGCGCAGGAGGAGGCGCTGCAACAGGAAATTGAATTGCTCAACCGTTTGGCGGAGGAGGCCCTACAACAAGGTAAGCTCCTGGCGCAGGACGAGGCGCTCCTACGGCAGAGCCGGCGGACGGATGAGATGATTTTGAGTGTGCAGCACCTGCAGAGCATGCTGGACGAAATGGATATTGCGGAGGAGCCGCCCGAGAAGTAAACCCGTGCTTGGCTCCCATCGCCTGGGAAAGGAAAGCGAGTATGGGCTTGAAGGAAATTTTTGAGAAGATCGCGAACAACAATTTGAATTTCACCATTCTGGATGCCATCGACATACTGCTCGTGGCGATGGCAATCTACGGCCTGTTGAAGTTGACGAGTAAGACGCGGGCATCCCAGGTGCTGAAGGGGCTCGGAATCTTCCTCGTGCTGGCACAGGTGTGCAAACTCATCGGGCTGTCTGCGATGTCCTGGGCGCTCAATATGCTTATCGATTCGGGCGTCATGATTAGCGTCATCATCTTTCAGCCGGAGATTCGCCGCGCGTTGGAGCATGTGGGGCGCAACAAGTTCTTCAGCATGGTCGCGGGGAGCGAGGTGCAGGACTATAGCCGCGAGATTGAGGAGATCGAGCGGGCGGTGCTCGACATGTCCAAGCATAAGGTGGGTGCGCTCATCGTCTTTGAAAACAAGACGGGTCTGAACGATGTCATCGAAAGCGGGCATGTGGTCGATGCACGCATCACGAGCGAGCTGTTGGAGAACATCTTCTTCCACAATGCGCCGCTGCACGATGGCGCGATGATCATCAAAGGCAATCGGATCGTGGCGGCGGGATGCTTTCTTCCGCTGAGCGACAACCGGAACCTTTCATCGGAGCTTGGGACAAGGCATCGGGCGGCGCTCGGCATTTCCGAGATCTCAGACGCGCAGGTGCTCGTCGTTTCCGAGGAAACCGGGGTCATCTCCCTTGCGCATGAGGGGACGCTCACCCGTTACCTCGACATCAAGGCGCTGCACGAATTGCTGGAAGGGATCTACCATGTGCGCGAGCGATCCAGCAAACGCATTGGCGGAAAGGTTTGGAATAAGAATGGATAAGATATTTTCGGTCGTGGGGCGCTTTTTTAGACGGGTAGGGCAAGGCGTCTGGAACTTCTTCCGAAAAGATACCTGGATGAAGCTGGCGTCGCTGGTGTTTGCGGTGTTTATCTGGAGCTATGTAATCGCCGACGAAAATCCGACGCGGCAGATGAGCCTCAAAAACATCCCCGTGACCTATACGGGGATTGCGGAGCTCACCGAGCAGGGACTGACCGTTGAAACGGAAGGGCTCATCCACACGGTGGACTTGTCCATTCTGGCGGGGCAGGACAGCCATAAGAGCATCAACGCGAACAGCGTAAAGGCATATCTGGATTTTTCGCACATCAACGAGCCGGGGACTTACACGCTCGATGTGCAGGTGGGCATCGCGGTGGGCGGCGCATCGCTGCGCGCGGCTTCACCCGCAAGTGTGGAGATCACGGTGGAGGAGCTGGCGGAGCGCCGGGTGCCGGTCAGCTGCAAGCTGTCGGGGAGCCCGGCCGAGGGCTGCTATGTCGACACGCCGCAGCTGGAGGAGGAATACATCGTCATCTCCGGCGCGAAGAGTAAGGTGGAGCAGGTAGCGCGTGCTGTGGCGGAGATTTCGGTCGACGGGCTTTCCGAGAGCACCGAGAGCAGCTATGTGGTGCGTCTGTTGGATCTGGACGGCAATACGGTCACACTGGATTCCCTGAACGGGCAGATCCCGTCGGTGATCGTACAACTGGACATTCTGCACACCAAGTCCATTGAGCTGGACGAGGCGTGGATTAAGCAGAGCATCCGCGATGTCAAAGAGGGCTATGAAGTGGTCAATGTGACCATGACGCCAAGCACGGTGGAGCTTGTGGGCGAGGAATCGGTACTAAGAGGGATCGAGTCGCTTTCGATCAAGACCGTCTCCGCAGAAAATGCGAACCAAAGCAAGCTCTTGACTGCAGAGCTGCAGCCAATCGAGGGCGTGAAGTTCCTCTCGGGCAACACGATTTCTATCTATGCGCAGATCAGTGAAAAGACGATGGAAAAGCGGTTTGAGAATGTGGCGATCCAGGCGGTGAATGCGGACGCTGGCCGCAAGATCTCCTTTTCCGTGCGGCATACGGATATTACAGTCACGGGAGGAATCTCGGCGATGACCAACCTCACGCGCAAGGATTTGCAGGTGTATATCGACCTGGCGGGGCTGTCCTCGGGGACCTACCTGCTGCCGGTCAAGATCGAGGGTCTGGCGGGGATCGATTCCTCAAACATCGAGATTGAAAACCCGAGCGTGACAGTCGTGATCGAATAAACGGAACGGAAGGGAAAAGGCCGCTTTTGACGCGTCAAAAGTGGCCTTTTTATAGGTGATGACATGAAAAAATGGCTGATACATGAGGTGCGGCTTCCGGTAGGGACGCCGGAGACGACGCTCCCCCGGGCGGCGGCGCGGAAGCTCGGCATCGCACCGGAGGAGGTGCAGGATTGGGGGATCGTGCGAAAGTCGCTCGACGCCCGAAAGAAGGATAGCCTGGCGTATAAATATTCGCTCTGGGTACAGGCGGACGCGGCGGCGCATTGGATGCAGAAGCGGGGCGCGGCTCCTTATGAAGCGCCCGCCATCCCGGAGCCGAACGAGGGCGAAAAGCCGCTTGACGGCCGCATCCTGGTGGTGGGGGCGGGGCCGTGCGGCCTGTTTGCCGCCTACCGGTTGGCCAAGCGGGGGTATCGTCCGCTGCTGTTGGAGCGCGGCAAGCTGATTGAGGCGCGCGCGGTGGATTTTGCTCGTCTGCAGGCCGAGGGGGTGCTTGACCCGGAAAGCAATGCCTGTTTTGGCGAGGGCGGGGCCGGGGCATTTTCGGACGGCAAGCTGACGGCGCGCAACAAGGATCCGTTTGCGGCGAAGGTGATGGAAATCTTCATTCACCATGGCGCGCCCAGGGAGATCGCTTACCTCGCCAAGCCGCATCTGGGTACCGACGGTATCCGCCGCATCATCGCCTCTATGCGCGAGGAGATCCGGAAAAGCGGTGGGGAGATCCTGTTTGAGGCACGGCTGGAGAAGCTGTTGCACCGGGACGGGCGGCTTGTCGCGGCGGAATATGTGCGACAGGGGCAGCAACACCGCATAGACTGTGGAGCGTGCATTTTAGCGATCGGCCACAGTGCGCGGGATACCTTTTCCGCGCTGGCGGAGGCGGGGGTGTACATGCAGCCCAAGCCCTTTGCGATGGGCGTGCGCGTGGAACATCCGCGCGAGATGATTGACAATTGGCAATACGGCGCGCTGGCGGACGAGCTGGGCGCGGCGGAATATACCCTAAAGACGCAGGTGGCGGGCAAGGGGGTGTATTCCTTCTGCATGTGCCCGGGCGGGGAGGTCATCTGTTCTGCGACCGAGGAAGGCCGCACCGCCGTGAACGGCATGAGCTGGCATGACCGCGCGCAACCCTTTTCCAACAGCGCGATTGTGGTGAGCATCGCGCCAGAGGACATGCCCGCCGGGGTGTTCGGCGGGATCGCACTGCAGCGGCAATTGGAGGGGGCGGCGTACCGTGCGGCGGGCGGATATGGCGCGCCGGCACAGACCTATGCGGATTTTTTGGCAGGGCGAGTGAGCGCGCGCTTGCCGGAAAACAGCTATCACCCGTATGCGGCGGCAGCGGACCTGGCGGCCTGCCTGCCGGACTTCATCCGCACCCGGCTGGCCGGTGCAGCCACGGCTTTTGAGCACGCCATCCCGGGCTTTGTTTCCCGGGGGCTACTGCTCGGTGTGGAGACGCGCACTTCCTCGCCGGTGCGCATCGTGCGCGATGCATTGTATCGCGCAAACATCCTCGGCATATACCCGGGCGGCGAGGGCGCGGGCTATGCCGGGGGGATTATGTCGGCGGCGATTGATGGGCTGCGCATCGCGGGGCAGCTGATCTCGGAATACCGCCGTCCCTGAGGAGGAGTATTTATGCAGAAGCGACCTGTTTTTAAGCGGTATACCGTGCTGATCGGGAATTTTGGCAGCGGAAAGACGGAGCTTGCTCTAAACCTCGCCATGCAGGCGGCGGCGCAGGGCAGCACGATGCTCGTGGATATGGACATTATTAACCCGTATTTCAAGTCCTCGAGCAAGCAGGAGATGCTGGAGGCGGCTGGTGTGCGCGTCGTCAAGCCGGACTATGCCAACACGACGATGGATGTGCCGACGCTGCCGGCCGAAATCTATGCGCCGTTCGACACTCGGCCGGATCGGGCGGTCTTTGACATCGGGGGAGACCCGGTCGGTGCGGCGGTGCTCGGGCTGCTGCGGGAGCATTTCGCAAAAAATGCTGCGGAGAGCGAGTTCCTGTTCGTGGTCAACCCAGCACGCCCCATGCAGGAAGACGCCGACGCAATTCTCTCCCTGCTGCGCGAGATCGAAGGGCGCGTGGGCATCTGCATCACCGGGCTTGTTTCCAACGCCAATCTGGCGCGCGAAACGGACATGGAAGTTGTCCGTGCGGGTGAGGCGGTGACGGAGGAGCTTTCCCGACGCACGGGGCTGCCGGTGAAGTTTGTGGCCCTTATGGAGGGCCTTGCGGAGGCGTATGCGGGGGAACACGCCGTGCTCCCCATCACGCTGTATATGCGCCCGGCCTGGCTGGACGAAATTGTATGAAAATCCCTGTACAGCGCGGGCGAAGTATGCTATTCTATTAGAAAATATTGAGCTTGTTCTCGAAATTTGCGGAAAACGGGAAGTGAGGTACGGTCATGGCGAAGCTGACGATTCGTGAGGAGGCCTGCAAAGGTTGTTCTCTGTGTGTGGACGCCTGTCCCAAACATTTGTTGCAACTGCACAAGGAAAAATTGAACGCAAAGGGGTATCATCCGATCGGCATTGTGGATATAGAGGCCTGCATCGGCTGTGCGTCCTGCGCCCGGATGTGCCCGGATGTCGTATTCACGGTAGAGCGCTGAGAAAAGGGGAAAAACATGGCAAAGAAATTGATGAAGGGGAGCGAAGCAATCGGCGAGGCGGCGATCCAGGCGGGATGCAGATACTTCTTTGGATACCCGATCACGCCGCAGAACGAGATCCCGGAGTATATGAGCCGCCGCCTGCCCAAGGAGGGCGGGTGCTTTCTACAGGCGGAAAGCGAAGTCGCGGCGATCAACATGGTCTATGGCGCGGCCGGTGCGGGTGCGCGCGTGATGACCTCTTCCTCCAGCCCGGGGATCAGCCTGAAGCAGGAGGGGATCAGCTATATCGCCTGTGCGGAGCTTCCGTGCGTGATCGTCAACATGATGCGTGTGGGGCCAGGCCTCGGCGGGATCCTGCCGGCGCAGGGCGACTATTTCCAGGCGACAAAGGGTGGCGGTCATGGGGATTACCATCTTGTTGTGCTGGCGCCGTCCACAGTACAGGAGGCGGCGGACATGGTCATGGAAGGGTTTGACATCGCGGATACCTATCGGATCCCGGTGATGATCTTGGGTGACGGCATGATTGGGCAGATCATGGAGCCGGTGGAATTCCGCGCCGCGAAAAAGCGCGAGCTGCTGCCAAAGACCTGGGCTGCGACGGGCTGGTCGGACAAGTCCCGCCCGCGCGCGGTCATCAATTCGCTGTATATCGAGGCGGAGGAGATGCAGAGGGTCTCGGAACGCCTGCTTGCGCGCTATGCCGCGATCACGGAGAGGGAAACGCGGGTGGAGGAATTCCGGATGGAGGATGCCGAGTACTGCATTGCCGCCTATGGGACGACCGCACGCATCGCCAAGAGCGCTGTATTGAAGCTGCGGCAGGAGGGAGTGAAGGCAGGGCTGATCCGGCCGCTCACGCTGTGGCCCTTCCCGGAGGCTGCGTTTGCCCGGGCGGCGGATCATGTGAAGGCCTTCCTCACCGTGGAGATGAGCGCGGGGCAGATGGTTGAGGATGTCCGCTTGGCGGTGGCCGGCAGGAAGCCGGTGTATTTCCAGGGGACGCTCGGCGGGTTTGTCCCCACGACGCAGGGCATGGTCGAAGAAGTGCTCCGTTTGACGAAAGGCAGGGAATAAGATGGCCGTTGTATTTGAAAAGACGAAAATGCTCACCGATGTGCCGTTTCACTATTGCCCGGGTTGCACGCACGGTATTGCGCATCGGCTGCTGGCGGAATGCATCGAGGAGTTGCATATGGAGGACAAGGCAATCGGCGTCGCGCCGGTGGGTTGCGCTGTGTTTGCCTATAACTACTTCAACTGCGATATGATGGAGGCGGCGCATGGCCGCGCCCCGGCAGTGGCGACAGGCATCAAGCGCGTGCATCCGGACAAGCTGGTTTTCACCTATCAGGGGGATGGCGACCTCGCCTCCATCGGCACGGCCGAGATCGTGCACGCGGCGGCGCGCGGCGAAAAGATCACGACAATCTTCATCAACAACGCCATCTATGGCATGACAGGCGGGCAGATGGCCCCGACGACGCTGGAGGGACAGGTGACGACGACCTCGCCCTACGGCCGGCAGAAGGAGCACTGTGGCCTGCCGATCCGCATGTCGGAGCTGCTCGCGACGCTGGATGGCGCATGCTTTGTGGAGCGTGTCTCCATGCACGATGTGCCGCACATCATCCAAGCCAAGAAGGCCATCAAAAAGGCGCTCACCTATCAGATGGAGGGACGCGGCTTTTCCTTTGTCGAGCTGCTCTCCACCTGCCCCACCAACTGGGGCATGACGCCCAAGGCGGCGCTTGGCTGGCTCAAGGACAACATGATCCCCTACTATCCGTTGGGGGTCAAGAAGGAGGTCGAGTGAGATGACGCATCAGATCATCAGCGCGGGATTCGGCGGACAGGGTGTGCTGCTCTTGGGGCAACTTCTCGCCTATGCCGGACTGCAGGAGGGGAAGAATGTCTCCTGGCTGCCGTCCTATGGCCCGGAGATGCGCGGCGGCACGGCAAATTGCTGCGTCGTCGTGTCGGAGGAAGAGGTGGGAAGTCCGGTCGTCACGGAGGCGGATGTCGTGATTGTCATGAACCGACCGTCCTTCGAGAAGTATGAGGCGAGTGTAGCACCGGGCGGCAAGCTGTTTGTCAACAGCTCGCTCATTGACCTTAAGACGGATAGAGCAGACATCGAGACCTACTATGTGCCGGTAAATGCCATTGCGGACGAGATCGGAAACGGCCGGGTGGCCAACATGGTTATGCTGGGGGCGGTGCTGGAAAAGACGCACATCGTTTCCCCGGATACGGCACTTTCCTGCCTCCGAGCCTCCTTTGGGGAGCGCAAGGCGCACCTGATCCCGGTGAATGCGGAGGCGCTGCAAAAGGGCGCCGAGGCCGTGCGGTAACAACAGAGCATTTCTTGGAAGAGGCATGGAGGATTCCGTGCCTCTTCTTGCATTTCCCGGCCCGAGTGGATATAATAAATTTAATAATCGTGTCAAAAGGCAAAGAGTGCGATAGAGAGGACAAATTATAAAGGAGTCGAAGGCATGTACAAAATACTTGAAAAGAAGGTCTTGGGGCCGCAGATCACAAAAATGGTGATCGACGCACCGGCCATCGCGCGAAAGGCGGAGCCGGGGCAGTTCATCATCCTGCGGATCGACGAACAGGGCGAGCGTATTCCGCTCACTGTGGCGGATTTCGACCGAGAACAGGGGACAGTGACAATTATTTTCCAGATCGTCGGCAAGACGACGACACAGCTTAACGAACTGCAGGCGGGGGACGCGCTACTAGACTTTGTCGGCCCGCTCGGGAAGGCGTCGGAATTTGAGCCGGGCATCCGCAAGGTCGCGGTAATCGGCGGCGGCCTGGGCACGGCGATCGCCTATCCGCAGGCGAAAAAGCTGTCGGCGATGGGCGTGAGCGTGGATATGATTGCAGGATTTCGCAGCACGGATTTCATCATTTTGGAAGAGGAGATGCGTGCCTGCTCGGATAACCTCTATATCACGACGGATGATGGCAGCAACGGCCGCAAGGGTCTAGTGACGGATGTGCTGCGCGAGCGGATCGAAGCAGGAGAGAAGTATGACCTCGTCATCGCGATCGGGCCGCTCATCATGATGAAGTTCGTTTGCCTGCTCACCAAGGAATATGGCATCAAGACGGTCATCAGCATGAACCCGATCATGATCGATGGGACGGGCATGTGCGGCGGATGCCGCGTCGTCGTGGGCGGTGAGACCAAATTCGCCTGCGTGGACGGCCCGGACTTTGACGGACACCTAGTGGATTTTGACTCGGCGATGCGCCGGCAGCCGATGTATCGGGACCAGGAACAGGAAAGCCTGCGCCTCCATCGGTGCAATATGGAGGAGATGGGCAAATGAAGAAGAATATGTCGCTTACAAAGGTCGCAATGCCGGAACGGGACCCCAAGGAACGCAGCACGAATTTTGAGGAAGTCGCGCTCGGCTACACCGAGGAGATGGCGCTGGAGGAAGCGGCGCGCTGCCTCGGGTGTAAGAATATGCCGTGTGTGTCGGGGTGCCCGGTCAATGTAAAGATCCCGGAATTCATCGCCCTGGTGCAGGAAGGCAAGTTTATCGAAGCCTACGAAAAGATCAAAGAGACGAACAGCCTGCCCGCGATCTGTGGCCGCGTGTGCCCGCAGGAAAACCAGTGCGAAGGCAAGTGCGTCCGCGGGATCAAGGGACAGCCGGTCGGAATCGGCCGCCTGGAGCGCTTCTGCGCGGACTATGCGATGGCGCACGGGTATGAGAGCACGCAGGAGATCCGCAAAAACGGCCGCAAGGTGGCGGTGATCGGCTCTGGTCCGGCAGGACTCAGCTGTGCGGGCGACTTGGCCAAGAAGGGCTATGATGTCACCGTGTTTGAGGCTTTCCATGTGGCAGGTGGTGTGCTGCAATACGGTATCCCGCAGTTCCGACTCCCCAAAGAGCTTGTGAATGCGGAGATCTGCGGCCTGGAAAAGATGGGCGTCAAGATCGAAAAGAACATGGTCATCGGCAAGATATTCTCGCTCGACGAATTGAAGGAAGCGGGCTATGAGGCAATCTTCATCGGTTCGGGTGCGGGACTCCCGAGTTTTATGCGCATCCCCGGTGAGAACCTCAACGGCGTGTATTCGGCCAACGAATTCTTGACGCGCATCAACCTGATGAAGGCGTATAAATTCCCGGAATTTGACACGCCAATCAAGCCGTATCACACGGTAGCCGTCGTGGGCGGCGGCAATGTCGCGATGGACGCGGCGCGCTGCGCCAAGCGCCTCGGGGCGGAAAAAGTATATATCATCTATCGCCGGAGCGAGGAGGAAATGCCGGCGCGGTTGGAGGAAGTCCATCACGCGAAGGAGGAGGGCATCGAGTTCCGCCTGCTACAGAACCCGGTGGAGATCCTGGGCGACGAAAAGGGCAATGTCACGGGCATCCGCAACATCAAGATGCAGCTCGGCGAACCGGATGCGTCCGGCCGTCGCCGGCCGGTGCCGATGGAAGGCAGCGAATATGTGCTGGATACGGACGCGGTGGTCATTGCGATTGGGCAGAGCCCGAACCCGCTGTTGAAGCATGCGACGCCGGACCTCAAGACCAAGCCCTGGGGCGGCATCGAGGCGGATGAGGACGGACTCACGAGCCTGGAGGGCGTATACGCCGGCGGCGATGCCGTGACAGGTGCGGCGACGGTGATTCTAGCCATGGGCGCAGGCAAGCGCGCCGCGGCGGCGATGGACGCCTATTTGCAGCAGAAATAAACTTCGATCAAAAAAATGCAAAAGGGGTGGCCGGGATTTCGGGCGCTCCTTTTTGCGTTCCGTGGCGCGGTGGGCAGCTCTTTTGGGAATTTGATGGACGAACGGCATTTTTTTTGCTATAGTATAGGGAAGTGTAACAAAGGAGAGGGTAACAGATGCGGGAACAGGAGATTTTCCACCGGTTGGAAGCGCGGTATCCGAACGCCAAGCCGGCGCTGAACTATGAAAACGCCTTTCAGCTGCTAGTGGCGACGATCCTTTCGGCACAGTGTACGGATGTGCGGGTGAATCAGGTGACGGCGTCGCTGTTTGTGCACTATCCCGACGCGCAGGCATTGGCGGCGGCGGACCTCGAAGAGCTGAGCCGGGAGATTCACAGCTGCGGATGCTACCGCGTCAAGGCGAAAAACCTGATCGGCACGGCAAAGATGCTTTGCCGGGACTACGCGGGCGAGGTGCCGCCCTTGATGGAGGCGCTCACAAGGCTACCCGGCGTGGGACGAAAGACGGCCAATGTTGTGCTCTCAAACGCGTTTGATATTCCGGGCCTAGCGGTGGATACGCATGTATTCCGCGTTTCGCACCGGCTGGGGCTTTCGGATGCGAAGGACCCGGAGGGCACGGAAAGCCAGCTTTGCGCGTTGATCCCGCGCGAAAAGTGGGGCAAGGCGCATCACTGGCTCATCTATCATGGCCGGCAGGTTTGTAGCGCGCGCGCCCCCAAGTGTGGGGATTGCCTGTTAGCAGATCTTTGCCCATTTTATAAGGAGCAGCAGAACCATAGATGATTACGGATCGAGTAAAAATTTTCATTAAAGCAGGAAATGGCGGCGGTGGCGCGGTGAGCTTCCGGCGCGAAAAATATGTGCCCAACGGCGGGCCGGACGGCGGCGACGGCGGGCATGGCGGCGACATTGTCTTTGAGGCGACACCCGAGATGCGCACGCTGGGCGATTACCGCTTTCACAAGAAGTTTGTCGCGGAAAGCGGCGAGCCGGGACGGGATTCCAACAAGACGGGTAAAAACGGCAAGGATCTCACGCTAAAGGTGCCGCAGGGCACGGTGATTTATGACGCGGAAACGGGCCGGGTGATTGCAGACCTCAACCGCCCGCAGAAGCGGGTGATCCTGCGGGGCGGACGCGGCGGCAAGGGTAACGCCCGGTTTGCCACGCCCACGCGGCAGGCGCCGCGCTTTGCAATCCCCGGGCGCAAGACGGTGGGTCGGGAGGTCGTTTTGGAGCTCAAGTCCATCGCGGACGCAGGGTTGGTGGGTTTTCCGAGCGTCGGGAAATCAACGTTACTCTCTGTCGTCTCGGCGGCAAAGCCGAAAATTGCGGAATACCATTTCACGACGCTGAGCCCCAACCTCGGGGTCGTCTCGGCGGCGGCCGGCAGCTTTGTGCTGGCGGACATCCCGGGGCTCATCGAGGGCGCGAGCGAGGGCGCTGGGTTGGGGCACCACTTTCTGCGGCACATTGAGCGAACGCGCCTCATCGTGCATCTGGTGGATGCATCGGGCATGGAAGGGCGCGATCCGGTCGAGGACTACTACGCTATCCGCAAGGAGCTGGCCGCCTACAGCGAGGCGCTCGCGGCCAAGCAGGAGATTGTCGTAGCCGCGAAGATGGACATCCCCGGCGCGGAGGTCGGCCTGGAGATGCTGCGGGAGGAGCTTTCCCCGAAGGGCATCGCAATCTATCCGATCTCGGCGGCGACGACACAGGGTGTCAAGGAGCTCATGGACGCCGTTTCGGCGGCGCTTGTAAACATCCCGATCCCGGAACCGATCGCCGAGGACGGTGTGCTGGAGGAATGGGCGGACTACGATGCGCAGTTCACCTATGAGCTGCGGCGCGGCGAGGACGGCATTGCTGAGGTCAACGGCGCGCTCATCGACAGCATCTTTGAGCGCATCGACCCGGACGATCCCGATTCCATGCGGCATTTTGCTAAGCTGCTGGAGGATTTCGGCATCATCCGCGCGCTTCGGGAATTTGGCGTTAAGGATGGGCAGGAAGTGCGCTTAAACGGCGAAACATTTGACTTTGTAGATTGAGGAAATACCGAATGACAAGTAAACAGCGGGCCATGCTGCGGGCGATGGCCAACGAATATCAGCCGATCATTTATATCGGCAAGGAGGGCGTAACGGAAGCGCTCATTCAAGATGCCGACGCGGCGCTGGAGGCACGGGAGCTTGTAAAGGGTTCGATCGGCCGCAATGCGGAGGTCGACCTGCGCACAGCGGTGGCAGAGCTTTGCCAGGCACTGCAGGCCGAACCAGTCCAGGTAATCGGGCGCAAGTTTGTCATTTTCCGTCCGTCGAAGAAGAATCCGTCGATCCAGCTTTGAGGGAGCTCCCTCGCGAGGTGCGATAGCTGGCCAGCGCGAGCAGCAGGCAGAGCACGGCGGCGATGGGATAGAGCAGGTTGAAGCGAAACAGGAAGTACCAGAGCAGCAGGAAAAATGCGCAGGTGAGATAGGCGCGGTACTTGTTGGGGGCAACGGCGTTGTGTATCAGTCCGCCCTCGGCATAGAAATGCCGCATTTCCTCTTCGATTGCGCGATGCAGCTGCGCCTCGGAAACGGGCGGCAGCGTCTGTGCGGCGAAGGAGAGTAATTCCTTCTGCCCAAGCAGTGTGAAGGAGATGCCGAGCCGCCGGGAAAAGGCTGCGGCGTCGTCAACATAGCTGGAGGCGGAAAGCAGGCAGCAGGCGGAGGCACCCAGACGCTGAAGCTTGCGGTAGATCGCCATCATTTGGCGGATGCCGACCGGCGCCTTCGGGTGGTTGTGAAAGGCATAGCAAAAGCAGGCTTCTTCCGGGTAATAGTACCCGCGATAGGCGCTGCGGGGCGTCCTGTCGGGAAAGCGTGCGGCAAAGAGCTGCCGGCAGATCGCCTCATATTCCGCTTCGGGGAGCAGGGTGAGCGATTCCAGGGAGACGCCGCAGCGTAGCCGCGCTAGCTCCCGGGACAAAAAGCGCTGAAACCGGTATCGCCAAAGGATCGCGACAAAGCTGCCTAGGCTGATGCATAGGCACAGGCCGAGTAACAGCGCACCGCGCCAAGGTGCACCGAAAAAACGGAGGGCGAAGAACAGCAGTGCCCACAACAGGATGGCACCGAGCGTGCAGTCGAGGATGTGGGCGGGGATGCTCTTGCCGCCGCGGTATTTGTGGTGAAAATAGCGAAGCTCCCGTGAGGTGAATTGCAATGGTAGGCCTCCTCTCGTTTTTGGGTAGTATAGCCAATTTTGGACATATTATACGGATTGCAAGGGACTATGGATACAAGAAGAAAAACAGGAATTTTGGGCGGATCCTTTAACCCACCGCACCTTGGGCATTTGCAGATTGCCGAGGCGGTGTACCGCGAATTCGGCCTAAGCGAAGTCTTGCTCCTCCCGCTCGGGACGCCGCCGCACAAGCGGGACATCGCCCCGAAGGAGGCGCGGCGGGAAATGTGCCGGATGCTCGTGCAGGCAGGCGAGGGCTTGGCGCTCTGCACGATGGAATTGGAACGGGAAGGGTATACCTATACAGTCGACACACTTTCGGCGCTCCACAAGGCCTACCCGGAGCGTGTATTTTACTATATCATTGGGACGGATACGCTGTTCCAGCTGGAGAGCTGGCGCAATTTCCGGGAGGTGTTCCGGCAGACGGAATTCGTCTGCGTGCCCCGGCCGGGGGACGCGCGGGAGGCTGTGTTGAATAAGATCAGGGCGATGCGCCGAGACTATCAAAAGGAGATCCTGCTCGCCTCAGCGGCGGGGCCGGACATTTCCTCCACCGAGGTGCGGGAACGCATTGCCCGGGGACAGAGTACAGAGGGCTTGCTTTTGCCGGAGGTGCGCTCGTATATCGATCAGGAGCGGCTGTATGTGGACTGAACAGCGGGAGAGATATATCGCAAGTCTGCGGCAGCGCCTTAGCGACGCGCGGTTTGCGCATACCTTGGGGGTGGAACAGGCGGCGGTTGACCTCGCGGCGCGAAACGGGGTGGATATGCATCGGACGGCGACGGCGGCCTTGCTGCACGACTATGCCAAGGAGCTTCCCAAGGCGGAATTGCTGGCCTTGGCCGAACGATTCGGCATCGCGGTGGATCCGGTGTACCAGGCATCGCCGGGGTTGCTGCACGGGCCAGTGGCCGCACGGCTAGTACAGCAAGATTTCGGTATTTCGGACGCAGAGGTACTGGCGGCGATTTGCAACCACACCGTGGGGCGCGCCGGGATGACGACGATGGAAAAGATTGTCTATTTGGCGGATATGATCGAGCCGATGCGCGATTTTCCCGGGGTGGAGGCGCTGCGTGTGCTGGTGCGGCAGAATCTGGACGCCGGGATGCTGGCCGCCTTGGAACAGACGGTCCGATACACGATGCATCGGCGGCTCGCGGTGCATCCGCAGTCGGTTGAAGCGTATAACGACCTCCTGAAAATTGGGAAGGAGAAGAATCATGAAACAATTTGACGAAATCACCTTGGCGGTGGCCAAGAAGATGGATGAAAAAAAGGCGCGGGACATCGTGCTGCTGGATGTGCATCAGGCGACAATTTTGGCGGAGACCTTCCTTATCTGCAGCGGCACTTCCGCGAACCAGGTGCGCATGCTGGCCGAGGAGGCGGAAAAGACGATGGCCGAGCACGGTATTTTTGCACGACGCATGGAGGGATACCGCGAGGGGCGCTGGGTCGTGGTGGACTTCGGCGGACTCATGGTGCATATTTTCCACCGGGAGGAGCGCGAGTTTTACAATATCGAGCGCCTGTGGAAGACGGACGGGAATTTTATGAACTATGTGAGCGAGGCGCCGGAAAAGTAAGCATCCATAGCGCCAAAGACCGCAAAGGAGGCCGCGCCAAGGCCTCTTTTGTGTTGGGGGGGAAAAACTTAGTAGAAAATGATAAATTTGTAAAAAAAGAAAAACAGGTTTTTTCTTGTTTTCTCATGTGGTATAATAATTTTTATAGTCAATTTTGAAATTCGGGATGGAGGCGAGAACAGATTGCATAAGACAATTACGCGCATTTTGCTGTTTCTTCTGGCATTTATGATCGTCTTTTCCTGTATATATTCCGTATTTGCGGCGGGAATATCGGAAGAGGATATGACGGCGGCATCGATCCTTTTGGTGCAGGCCGAGACGGGCAGCGTGCTGTATGAAAAGGAAGCCGATGCTCGGCGGGCCCCGGCCAGCACGACCAAGCTTTTGACGGCGGTACTCGCGCTGGAAAATATGCAGCTAGACGACGAAGTGACCGTTCCGCCGGAGGCGCAGACCAACGGGTCGAACATGGGTCTGAAGCCGGGACAGGTGGTCACGGTGGAGACGCTACTCTATGGATTGATGCTAAGCTCAGGCAACGACGCGGCCGTGACACTGGCCATCGCCGTAGCGGGGACGGTCGAGGCGTTTTCGGCCAAGATGAACGAAAAGGCGGCAGAGCTCGGCATGGATAGTTCACACTTTGTGACGGCCTCTGGGCAGGATTCGGACGAACACTATGTCACGGTGCGCGACATGGCCCGGCTGGCGGTGTATGCCTACGGCAAGGAAGAGCTGCGCACGATCATGAAGACAGGCAAGACGACGCGCTATACGGTGGACAAGAGCGTGAGCTTCCCGCTGGAAAATACCAACCTCCTGGTGCATACGCCCACGGAGGACGAGGAGGGAAAGGCCTATTCCGGGGCGTCCTACCTCTATGAATATGCGACAGGCATGAAGACGGGGTCTACGCGCAACGCGGCTGGGTGCCTGATCGCCAGCGCGGAAAAGGATGGCGAGACCTATATTGCGCTCATTTTCGGTGACGATTCCAGCGGGCAGAACGACCGTTGGCGCATCGCGACCAAGCTGTTTAAGTATGCCTTTGCGAATTACAAGAGCTATTCCTTAAGCGAGCTGATCGGCGGGCCGGTGATGCTGAATGTGGTGGGCGGACCGATTGTCAAGGGCGAAGCTAAGCAGCTGGCCTGCGTCCCCGTTTCGGACTCGGGTTCAGAGAAGATTACGCTTTCCGCCGACGCTGACCTTTCGGGCATTTCCTATACAGTGACGAGCCAGGACAGCGCGGCGCTAAATGCGCCGATTGCGGAAAACACGCCGGTGGGGGAGATTGAGATCCGCCAAGGAGACAAGGTGCTCTGGACAGGCAAGCTGGTCGCGGCAGAGGCGATGATGACAGCAGAGGAGTACGCAAAGCTGTCTGGGACGCAGGCAGAGGCCTCGAACCTGCTCAATCTAGACAGCGAGCGCCGGCAGCAGCTTCGCAAATATGCCTGGCTGTGGTTGCTCATCCCGGCTTGCGGCGTGGCATTCTTCCTGTGGCGTGGATTGCGGGGGAATCGGCGTTCCTATCAGAAATACCGCGGACCACGGCAGACACGCCATGTCCGGAGCCCGCACCCGACGATCCACCGACAGCGCGCAGAGGCGGTGCCTACGCGCATGCCCAGGGCAGCGCGTAGCGGCATGCGGCAGCCGTCGGTGCGGCGGCAGGCGGCATCGGGCGCGCCGGTGCGGACGAGTCAAACCATCGCACGGCGAAGCAAGCCGGTACAGAGTGGTGCTATGCGTCCGCATGTGCGGCGGAGAAGCAGAGGTTGACCTCTGCTTTTTTTGTGACGGCGAAATGTGGGGCAGGGAGTGCATTGCGGGGCGAAAAAGGGTATAATAGTAATGTTGACTGTCGAATGGGAAAGGCGATGGGCGCGAAAGGTGAAGGATGAATATGGAACAGGAACAACAGATTACCGTGCGGCGCAGGGTGGAATTTATCGGCATCGGCCCGCATTTTTTTGTGCGACTACTTGTTTGCCTGGCGCTCGGTGGCTTTCTTGTCTGGAAGCGGGCGCTTTTGTTGGGAGACGGTTGGGCCGCCCCCGCGATGGCGGGTGGATTTTGGCTGGCACTGGTCTTTCTGCTCTTCTTCCGCCTGCATTGGCGGACGCCGCGGCGGGAATTTTGGACAAATTGCGCCTTTGTGGTGATTGCTGCCTTTTTCTCCTATTATCAGATCGAGATGCTCGGCTTTAACGACATCATTAAGAAGGAGATCCAGGCGCTGTTTATTAACTGGGGGTTGATTCTGCTCGTCTATCTGGCTGGATATGTGCTGACCAACCGCTTTTGGGGCGCTGTAGTAATCGGCAATGTGCTTTGCTTTGCTCTGGCGGTGACGAATCATCTGGTCTTCCTCTTCCGGGGAACGCCGTTTTTGCCGAACGACATCTATGCGACGCAAACGGCGATGAGCGTGCTGGGGCAGATGAACTATGTTGTGACCAGGGAAACGATTTTGGGCGTTCTTCCATTTTTGCTGAATTTTGCAATCGTCGGGCAGCTTTCCTATAAAAACACGACGCGCCGGGCATATTGGGCAGTGAAGATTGGCGGGACGGTTGTGGTCACGGCGCTGTTGCTGCTGTGCACCTGCACGGACGCCCTCCTGTATTGCGGAACAACGATCAGCTATTGGAACACGGTCAAGAGCTGCAATGCCAACGGCGAGGTCATGCAGCTACTCATCTATATCCGCAAGTCTCAGGTGCAGAAGCCCCAGGGATATTCGCTTGCGCGCATCGAAGAGATCGAGGCGGCCTATACCGGCGGGAAGGACCCGCAGCCGGACGGGACGGAGCAGAAGCCGAACCTCATCGTCATCATGAACGAGGCGTTTTCGGATCTGTCCGTGATCCGCGATTTTGAGACGAATGAGGATTATTTCCCCTTCTTGCACAGCCTGACCGAGAACACGATTCAGGGAAAGATGGTCGCGTCCATCAAGGGCGGCGGCACCTGCAATACGGAATTTGAATTTTTGACGGCTAGCACGCAGGCGTTCCTGCCGGTGTCCTGCCTCCCGTATCAGCAATACATCCACGCGAAGATGCCTTCCCTCGCGCATATCGCGAAGGCGCAGGGGTATCAGGTTCTGGCTGTGCACCCATACTATGCGACGGGGTGGCGGCGGTCGACGGTATACCCGCTGCTGGGCTTTGACGAATTTGCGAGCCTCGAGGACTTCCCCTCCTATGCGCAGACGGGGCGGCTCCGGCTGATCACGGACCGGGCGAATTACAAATACCTCATCCAGCGCTATGAAACGCGCGAAGGGGATAGCCCCGTGTTCTATTTCAATGTGACGATGCAGAACCATTCTGGATATTCGACGGATTACGGCTTTGCCGACCGAATCACAGTCAACGACTATGTGGCGGACGGCAACCCGAACGAGGAGGTCTACCTCTCGCTCATGCGGCAGTCGGACGCGGCGTTCCAATACCTGGTGGAATACTTTGAAACCGTGGAGGAGCCGACGATCATCCTGATGTTCGGCGATCATCAGCCGGGGGATATGAAGGATTTTCTGGATTGGCTGGGGCGTGACCTCGACGATTCGCTGGAGGATTTGGCCAAGCTATACATTGTGCCCTATGTGATCTGGGCGAATTACGACATCGAGGAGAGCTCGATGGAATATGTGAGTGCAAACTATCTGAGCAGCGTGCTCATGGAGATGGCGGGGATGGAACTGCCGGCCTATCACAAGTTTCTGCTGGAACTGCGCGAGGAATTCCCCGTGGTGTCCTCCAAGATCTGCATTGACAGCCGGGGGAACTATCTCTCGCCGGAGGAGGCGCTTGCGCAGAGCGACAAGCTGCGGGAATACCAGCTGCTGCAATATAACAACCTGTTTGACGGGGAAAACCGCTCGGAGGCCTTCTTCTATGGGAAATCCGCGGCGGGAGAGCCATAAACACAGAGAGAAAAATTTTGCAAAGGAAAAAGGGTCGGATGCAGTTGGCATCCGACCCTTTTTTGTTGGGAAAGCGACAACCATACGAAAGACGGGAAACTCAGGCGTGCGCTTTGGCCTCCAATTCCCGTGCGATGGTGAGCATGCTGCTCGTCCCGAT
>CAOKKG010000025.1 GCA_948468985.1 uncultured Eubacteriales bacterium
GTGCTGCTGTACCGTCATTTCTTCCCGAAGGGCATCTAGTCGCGCCGCGGCCCCCTGCCGAGCGTCGTCTGCCTCCTGCCTGCGGGAGAGCATCTCCGCCCCCTGCTGCGCGGCGTCGTCTGCCTCTTCCCGCAGCCGCTGCGCATCCCTTTCTGCCGCTGCCAGCCGTTCGCGGGCGATGTTCTTTTCCGCGCTCGCCTGTTCTGCTTCGGTCAGCACCTGCTCATACTGTTCCCGAAGCGACGCGACGCTCGCACCGAGCACCTGGATGCGCTCGCTCAACGCCTCGCTTTCCGCCGCCGCATCGCCGAAACGCGCCTTTTCCTGCCGGATCTCGCGCTCGATCTCGCTAAGATCGCTCTTCAACTTGGTAAGGCGTGTCTGCACGCGTTCGTAATTGATGAGGAACAGGTTGGCTTCCAAAAACTTCTGCCGTTCAAACAGCCCGAGGTAGGTTCGCGTCTTTTCCGCCTGTGTGCCGAGTGGGGAAAGCTGCGCTTGCAGTTCCTCCAAAATGTCGCCAATGCGGAGGAGGTTTTCCTGCGTTCGTTGCAATTTGCCCTCGGCCTCCTCCTTGCGGGTGCGGAACTTCATGACGCCCGCCGCCTCCTCAAAGGCCTTGCGGCGCGCCCCCGGCTTTGCCGAGAGCAATTCATCGATCTTTCCCTGTCCGACGATGGAATATCCCTCCCGGCCGATGCCGGTGTCGCGTACGATGTCCAAAATGTCCTTGAGCCGCACAGGCGTGCGGTTTAGGAGGTACTCGCTCTCGCCGGATCGGAACATCTTGCGCGTGACCACGATCTCGCTATAGGCTGCGTCAATCTTGTGATCCGCATTGTCAAAATACAGCGAAACTTCGCAATATGCCTTTGCCCGGCGGGTCTGCGTGCCGCCGAAGATGACATCCTCCATCTTGACCCCGCGCAGGTTGCGGCTGTTCTGTTCGCCCAGCACCCAGCGCACGGCGTCGGCAATGTTGCTCTTGCCGCTGCCGTTCGGCCCCACGATGCCCGTGATCGCCCCATCCAGCAGGATGGTCGTCTTATCGGCAAAGGATTTGAACCCGTTGATCTCTATTTTTTCCAGCTTCAAGTTCCGCGTCTCCTATCTCAGCTTGTCCAGAATCATTTTATTGTACCATACTTTTCATGTATTTCAAAGCACCCCTTCGGGAAGCTGTGCGGCACGATACAGCCCTGCGCGATGGCCTAGTGGACGCTTCGTCAAACGAGTCGCCTTGGGGCAACTCTCTTGGCAGCAGGAATCGCCCCCTCTTTTCTGTCGAAAAACCCAAAAGCACAATCCGAAAACAACCTTCCGCCATGCACTTGCTGCACCTCTGCCGTGCAACGAACTGTATCGCTGCTTTCCTCGCCAATGACCGCCCCGCATCTACCATCCCCTCGCTTTCGAGACTTCACACCGAGATGCCTCCCCGCCCCAACGCAGGCATACAAAAAGCGCCGGCGGGCGTTTTTCACCCTTCCGGCGCTTGTCCTACTTCACGGGGATTTCCCCGCCGCAGTTTATAGCAGCTTAGATCTCCCGCAGGAAATCGCGCAGCTCCTCTTCCCCCAGCGCGCCGATCGTCTTTTTGACCGGCTGCCCCTCCTTGAGCACGACCAGCATGGGGATGCTCATCACGCGGAAGCGGCGCGCCAATTCCTCCTGTTCGTCCACATTGACCTTAGCAAACTTCACCGTGTCCGCCATTTCCTCGCCCACCTTTTCAAAGATCGGCGCAAACATCCGGCACGGACCGCACCAGCTCGCCCAGAAATCCAGCACGACCGGCTTGTCCGAATTTGTCACTTCGCTCTCAAAATTTTCTGCGGTAATCTGTAGCATTGTCGTTCTCCTCCTAGGTATGTATTATTAGCTTTCCTCACAAAAAGCGCATTTATGCGGTTTCGTGTCGCATCCAGTTCGAAACCCGGTCGAGAGAGACCTCCACCTGGCTCCCGTCCTCCATGTTCTTGAGGTTTGCCGTGCCGCGTTCCAGTTCGTTGTCGCCGATGGAGAGCGTGTACTTCGCCCCCAGCTTGTCAGCGTACTTGAACTGCGCCTTCATGCTGCGCGCGGCGTGATCCATATCCGCCGAAATGCCCGCCTGCCGGAGCTGCGCCAGCAATTCAAACGCCTTGACGCGCGCCGCCGCGCCCATCGTGCACAAAAACACCTGGAGCGGCGCCGGCGCCGGGATGATCGCCCCGGCGCTCTCCATGACGAGCAGCAAGCGCTCGATGCCCATGCCAAAACCCACGCCCGGCATCTCCGGCCCGCCGAGCTGACTCACCAGCCCGTCATAGCGGCCGCCGCCGCACACCGTGCCCTGCGCGCCAATCTCGGAAGAGATGATCTCGAACACGGTCTTTGTATAGTAATCCAGTCCGCGGACGATCTTTGGGTTGACGGCAAACGGGATGTTCAGCTTGCCAAGGTAGCTTTGCAGCGCCCCAAAGTGCGCCTCGCATTCCGGGCAGAGATAGTCCGTGATCTTGGGCGCATCCGCCGCCAGCGCGGCGCAGGCCGGGTTTTTACAGTCTAACAGCCGCAGCGGATTGCGTTCCAGCCGGTCAAGACAGGTGCCGCACAGTTCCGCCTTGTGCGCGGTATAGTACGCCCGCAACGCCTTGTTGTATTCCGGGCGGCAATGCTTGCACCCAATGGAATTGATGTTGAGCGACAGGTTTTCGACACCCAGCTTGTGCAGCAGACTCCACGCCAGACTGATGATCTCTGCATCAACAGAAGCGTCCTGCGCGCCGAAGACCTCTACGCCGAATTGGTGATGTTCCCGCAGGCGGCCGGCCTGCGGATTTTCGTACCGGAACACCGGCGCAGAAAGGTAGAACATCTTGGTCGGCTGCGGTCCGCCGACCAGGCCGCTCTCGATAAAGCTGCGCACCACGCCGGCCGTTCCCTCCGGCCGCAGTGTGATGGACCGCCCGCCCTTGTCCAGGAAGGTGTACATTTCCTTCTGCACGACATCCGTCGTGTCACCAACGCCGCGATCGAACAGCTCTGTATGTTCAAAAATCGGCGTGCGGATCTCCCGATAGCCGTACAGCGCCGTCAGGTCTCGCACATTTTTTTCAATATATTGCCATTTATAGCTTTCCTGAATGGTTATATCCTTGGTGCCTCTCGGCGCTTTGATATTCACGCATATCCTCCCTCTTTGCGCCGTTTTCCGGCACAAATGCACATTTTCTTCTAAATTTTATTATACTGGGGGGGATTTCGAAAGTCAACCTTCCAAAAAGAGCGCCGTTTTTCTGTCCGCCATCTCCTCCACCCGCGCAATATAGGAAGGAATATCCTTGAGCCCGATGAAGCGGTCGATCTTGCCACCTGCGGGATACACCCGCTTGCTCGCCGCCCCGGCGCCCATCGCCAGCACGCTCACCGTTTCCTCCATGATGTCGATGTTGTATACACAGGCATGCCCCGCCCGAGTATAGCCGATGTTTTCCATGTTGCCTGCCATGTATTTTTGGCGGTACATGTAATAGGGCGTGTATCCCGCCGCGGCGAGCCGGGCGCGCGCCCGTTCCACCATGTCCCCAGCCTCTGCCGCCGAGGCGAATTGCGCCACATTCTCCATCCCGAATTTGGACCCCTTTTTGATGGCCAGCGTATGCACCGTGATGTTCTCCGGCTGTTCGCGGATGCAGTCCTCCACCGATTGCACAAGCTCCGCCACGCCTTCGCCCGGCAGTCCGGCGATGAGGTCCATATTCACCGCGTCAAAGCCGAATTCCCGCGCCACCGCCGCCGCACGGAAGAAGTCCTCCACACTGTGCCGGCGGCCAATGCGCGGTAGGGTCGCCTCGCAGGTCGTCTGCGGGTTGATGCTGATGCGCCCCACGCCCGCCTGCCGCAGAAGTTCCAACTTGCCCCGGGTAATCGTGTCCGGCCGTCCCGCTTCCACGCTGAATTCCACGCCCTGCGCTGCGGGCGCGACCCGTTCCAGCACGCGTGCCAGCAGCGGTTCCGAAAGCGCGGTCGGCGTGCCGCCGCCGATGTACACACTGCGGATGCGGTGCGCCGCCATCACGGGGCGGAGCGCATCCCACTCGCGCAGCAGTGCGTCCACATACGCTTCCTCCAATGTGCCGTCCCGGCTCGTCTTGGCCGCATAAAAGGAACAATAGGCGCACCGCGAGGTGCAAAACGGGATGCCCACATAGATGTCCAGGTCGCCCGGCCGCACCGAATCCAGCACCGGCCGCTGCACCCGACAGATCTGTTCCGCCAATTGCAGCTTGGCTTCGCTCACATCGTATTGCTCGCGCAAGATGCGCAGCGCCTCGGCCTCGCCGTGCGTCCCTTCCAGGTCGCGCAGCATCTTGGTCGGGCGCACACCGGTGAGCGACCCCCATGGCCGCCCCTGTCCGAAAAAGTTCTTCAGGCAGCGGTACACGCTGATCTTTGCACCGTGTTTGGCCGTGCGTCGATAGGAAAGCGCGTCCTCCTCCCCGGCGGCCGGCGTTTCATAGCCTGCTTCGGCCACGACCTGCCCGTCGCGGTACAGCGTCGCGTGATGCCGGAAAGTCTCGCCCTTCTGCATTGCATGTACGACAAAAAATCCCTGCCCGCCCACTTGCTGCGCGGCAGGGATCCTGCGAACGTCGAAAAACAGCCGGATCTCGTCACAGAGATCCGCAAAGTATTCCGGCGTATTCGTCAATAAAGAGACCATTTTTCTTCTCCTAAGTACGGATTGTTGTCCACCTCATACGCAAGTGAAGTAGAATGCCCATGCCCCGGATAGACAGCGTATTCCCCCTGCACGAGCTTGAGCTTTTCCAGGCTCCCCTTGAGCGTTTGAAAATTCCCGCCCGGGAAGTCCGTCCGTCCGACGCCCAGGTTGAACAGCGTGTCTCCCGAAAAGATGGCGTCCTCGATGAAATAGCACACGCTCCCCGGCGAATGCCCCGGTGTGTGCAGCACCTTGACCTCTACCCCTGCAAAGGTATATATCTGCTGCGCAAGCTCGATATCCGCCGGTGCGGCCGTAATGTCCAGCCCGAAACCGCGGCTCAGGTTCTTTTCCGCGTCGAACAGCATGTCGGCGTCCTCCCGATGGATGGCCACCGGCGCGCCCGTTTCCGCCTTCAATCGCTTGACCCCGGCGATGTGGTCAAAATGCCCGTGTGTGAGCAGAATTGCCCGGCATTGCAGCCTCTCGGCATGCAGGCAGGCCAGCACGCGGTCCGCCGCAAAGGACGGATCGATGACGATCGCTTCCCCTGCGCCCTCCTGCCAGACGACATAGGTATTGACATCCATTTCCGGACTCGTGATTTTTTCGATCTCCAACATTTTCTTCTCCCTCAAAACAGCCGGCGGCTGTCCAGCAAAATCGTGACCGGCCCGTCGTTTTGCGAACTGACCTGCATATGCGCCTGAAAGACCCCCGTCTGCACGGGGATGCCCGTCGCACGGAAGGCCTCGACCGCCGCCTCATACACGCCTTGTGCCTCTGCGGGTGCGCCTGCGCGGATAAAGCTCGGCCGCTTTCCCTTGCGTACATCGCCAAGCAGCGTGAATTGCGACACGAGCAGCAATTCCCCGCCCGGCTCGCGCACGCTGCGGTTCATCTTGCCCGCGTCGTCCGGGAAAATGCGCAGTCCGCACACCTTTTCGCAGATATAGGAAATATCCTTATCCGTATCGCCTTCCTCCGAACCGAGCAACACCAACAAGCCCTGCCCGATCTTGGCGCAGACCTCGCCCTCGACTTCCACCTGCGCCCAGCGCACTCTTGTCACAACGGCCCGCATTGTCTTGCCTCCTTAATTGTTCACCCGAAACGCCCGGATGACAGATTTCACACCGCGCAGCCGGTGAAGCACCTCTTCCAGATCCTTCGGCGACTGTACCGTGATGACCGCGTTAATGATGCAGCGGTTGTTCTTGGTGCTGCGCCCGTTGAACGAGCTCATAGAATATCCCATCGCGCACAGCTGTTGCGAAACATCGGCCATGAGCCCGCTTCGGTCCTCCCCCTCGACCTGCAATTCCACGCTGTACTTGGCCGATTGCTGCTGCCGCCAGGCCACCTCAATGCGCCGGCTCTCGGGGAAGTCCTCCGTATTGAGGTTGGAGCAGTCCGCCCGGTGCACCGAAACGCCGCGCCCGCGCGTCACAAACCCGATGATCGGGTCGCCCGGCAGGGGATTGCAGCACTTGGCAAGCCGCACCACCATGTCCGAATATCCCTTGACGGAGATGTTGCTGTCGCCGCCGAGCTGCTTCTTGTCCCCGCCGTGCTCGGGGGCGTCCGATGCCTCCACCGGGTGCGTCAATTTGTATTTTTCAATCAGTCGAGACAGGATCTGCCCCGTCGACAGGCCGCCATAACCCACGGCGGCAAACATATCCTCTTCGGAATTAAGCGTGAAACGCTTGTACAGCTCCTTTAACCATTCGGACTGCAAAAGGTCGGAAAGCTCAAAGCCCTTGCGCTTGGCCTCCCGTTCCAGCATCGTGCGGCCCTTTTGGATGTTTTCCTCTTTTAATTCCTTTTTGAACCAGGCGCGAATCTTGGAACGCGCCGTCGCCGTGCGCACGATATTGAGCCAGTCCCGGCTCGGCCCCTTGCTCGCCGCGCTTGTGATGATCTCCACAATGTCGCCGGTCTTTAACTTGTAATTGAGCGGGACGATGCGGCCATTGATCTTCGCCCCGACACATTTGTTGCCGATGGCCGAATGGATGTTATACGCGAAATCGAGCGGCGTGCTCCCTTCGGCGAGGTCGCGAACATCGCCCTTCGGCGTAAAGACAAACACGGTATCCGAAAAGAAGTTGATGCGCAGTGCCTCAATGAATTCCTTGGAATCCTTCATCTCGTTCTGCCATTCCATCATTTCGCGCAACCAACTCAGCTTTTTGTCGAAATCCGACTGGCTGGCCGTCGTGCCATCCTTGTATTTCCAATGCGCCGCGATGCCGTACTCCGCTGTGCGGTGCATCGCAAAGGTGCGGATCTGCACCTCGAACGGCTTACCGTCCTCACCCATGAGCGTCGTGTGCAGCGATTGGTACATGTTCGGTTTGGGCACGGCGATATAGTCCTTGAACCGCCCGGGGATTGGCCGCCACGCGGCGTGCACTGTGCCCAGCACGGCATAGCAATCCTTGACGGATTCCACAATGACGCGCACCGCCATGATGTCGTACAGCTCGTCGAAGGTCTTGTTCTTGTCCTTCAATTTGCGGTAGATGCTGTAGATATGCTTGGGGCGGCCCTCGATCTCATACTTAATGCCGAGCGGCTCGATGTTCTTTTCGATCTTGTGGATGACTTCCTGAATATATGCCTCGCGTTCCGCGCGCGTCGCGCTCAGCTTGTGTGCGATCTCGTAAAACGCCTCGGGTTCCAGATATTTGAGCGCTAAGTCCTCGAATTCCCATTTGAAGGCATAGATGCCGAAGCGGTGCGCCAGGGGGGCATAGATCTCGAGTGTCTCCTTCGCCTTGGCCTTTTGCTTTTCTCCCGTCTTATAGCCCAGCGTGCGCATGTTGTGCAGGCGATCGGCCAGCTTGATGATGACGACGCGCACATCTGAGGCCATCGCGACAAACATCTTGCGCATGCTCTCCGCCTGCGCCTCTTCCTTGGTCTGGAAGCCGAACTTTTTGAGCTTGGTGACGCCGTCCACAATGTTTGCGATCTCGTCGGTGAATTCCCGCCGGATATATTCGATCGGGTACTCCTCCACATCCTCCGGCACATCATGAAGCATGCCGGCGCAAATGCTCACCTTGTCCATACCGAGATCGGCCAGAATATGCGTCACCGCGACCGGGTGGATGATATACGGTTCGCCGGAATCGCGGAACTGTCCCTCATGCGCGCGCAACGCCACATCGAACGCCTTTTTTACCAGTGCATCACCGCCATACATCGGGTATTTGTCGATAAATTCCTGATAGTAATCCGTCAAACCGCACACCTCCCTTTTATGCTCGGTCCTCCCTTAGGAAGGCCGCCGCCGCAAGCAGCGGATTTTCCCGCCAATCCGGCGTTTGCTCTTGAAATATAACATATATTTTACCATTTCTACGCAGCTGTAGCAACTTTTCCCGGCTACAAACTTTCCACGCAAACCAGATTTTTTTTATGCTTGCGCCGCCAAGCCGCTCGGACGCCCCTGCCAAAAGCTCGCCCATGCGGGAAAAGCCGTGTTTGCCCGTGGCATAGATCGCCCGGGCATACGCCGGGAGCTCGCCCGGGAGCAATTCATATTCCGCAAGCTCTGCCCGGTAATCCGCCGCCATCGCCTCGTCCCAGAGGCGCATAGCCTTCGCGCCCTCCGGCGCCGGGGAAGAAAAATTCCCGATCAGGAAGCAGTGCGTATGGTTTTGCAGCCGTGCTGGCGGTCGGGCATAGCAGATGCAGTTTTCTGCACTGTCCGGCGAGAGGCTCCGGCACTCTGGCAGGGAAAGCCCCTGTGCCACGAGCCGCCCAAGCGCTCGCCGCCCCGGCTCTGAGCCCACAAAGAGCACTGTTCCGAGGGGGCTTTTAGAAACCGCCTGCCGTAATGCCCGGCCAAACGCCTCCTCTGCGGCGCAGGGCGCACCGCTCCGCAAAAATGTGGCTAGGACCTCCACCTCGGAGGGAAATTCGCGCAAGAAGTCCTGCGCAATCGCTCGCTCCTCTTCCTCCGACAGCGCGCACGGTTCCATGCTGCGCACAATAAGCTGCGGCGTGCTCCGCCCGCGGAAGGTATTGACGCCAAGGCTCGCCGTGAGGGCATACGACGCGCCCGCCTGCACCTCTCGTTGCGCGCGGAACCAGAGGACCTCTGCCTGCGCCTCCGTCATTTTCACATGTGACCCATCGCCCAGCCGCCGCACCTGGCTCGGCCGGTATTCCGGAACAAAAAAGACCGGTTCCTCGTTCTCCTGTCCGAATGGGGCCAGCGCCTCGATCTGTTCCGCCAAATTGAGATTCACTTCCGCAAGCGCCAACGGTGCATCGTAATACACCGTGGGCAGGAACACCTCGTCCGGATAGACCTCTCGCGCGCGGGCGTTCACCTGCGCCGCAATGTCCGAAAGCGCCGCCGCGGGGAAAGTCAGCCCCGCCGCCATCGCATGCCCGCCAAAGCGCGTATATTGCGCCTCGCAGGCACACAACAATTCATACAGGTTGACGCCCGGGATACTCCGCGCCGACCCGGTGAGCACGCCCGATTCCTCGGACAGCACGACCGCCGGGCGGCAGAAGGTCGCCGCCAAGGACGCCGCCGCCAGCCCGACGACCCCCTTGTCCCATCCCATCCCCGCGACAAAGAGCACGCGTTCGCGGGAAAGATCGGTATTTTCGCGCACCTGCTGTTCCGCCTGCGCGATGATCCGCTTTTGCAATGCCTGCCGCCGCTCGTTTAATTCGTTGAGCTGCGCCGCCAGCTCCGCCGCACAAGCCTTGTCCTCCGACAGCAGCAATTCCACCGCCAGCTTGCCGTGCGCCAGCCGTCCCGCGGCATTGATGCGCGGTGCGATGCCAAAACCCACGCCGTGCGCATCCACCGGCTTGCGCATGCCCGCGGCCTCCATCAGGCTTCGGATGCCCACCGACGGCGCCGTGTTCAGGTTTTGCAGCCCCGCACTCGCCAGGATGCGATTCTCCCCCAACAGCGGCACCATGTCCGCAATGGTCGCGACACCCGCGAATTCGAGGAGGGCATACGCCTCCTGCCCAAGCAGCGCCTGTGCCAGCTTGAAGGCCAGCCCCGCCCCGCACAGTGCGGGGAAGGGATAGGTCTCGCCCGGCAGCTTGCCGTTCACAAGGTAGGGCGAGTCCGGCAGTTCGCCGCATTCGTGGTGATCAAAGATGATGCAGTCGCGCCCCTCTGCGCGCGCAAAGGCAACATCCTCCACGCTGCGGATGCCGCAGTCCACCATGAAAAAGAGCTGTGCGCCTTCCTCCATCAGTCGGGCAAACGCCGCGTGGTTGGTTCCGTACCCCTCCGTCGCCCGGTCGGGCAGATAAACGCGGCAGGGAATGCCAATGCGGGACAGCGTCTTTTGCAAAATGACGCTCCCGCACACGCCGTCGCAGTCATAATCGCCATAGATCACCGTCTGTTCCCGCCGTTCCGCCGCCAGGCGTAGCCGGTCGCAGACCGCCCGCATGTTGCGGAACAAAAACGGGTCGTGCAGCTGCTCCAGCCGCGGGGACAGGAAGTCTGCCGCCGCTTCCGGCGGCACGCCGCGCGCATGTAGTAGACTCGCCGTGAGCGGCGCAATCCCAAGCGCGTCATAGGCTGCGCGTGCCTCCCGGGAGAGTTCTTCGGAATTTTTCAAAATATATCGCATCGTTTCTTCCTATACAAAACAGAGGCAGGCACGATCGCCCGCCTCTTGTCTATGTCATTTCTCAGAGTTTTTTCGCCTTCCGCTTGGCCGCGAGCCACTGCAATCTGGTGTGCGCCAGCCGCAGATAGACCGGGAAGCCAAACGCCCCCGTGCCGAGCGCCGCACCCAGCGTGCACAGCAACAGTCCCAGCATCATGCTACGCAGGCCGCCGTTGGCCAGGATCGTCCCCGCAAGGCAGACAAACGCCAACGCCGCCGCAAACAACATGGCCGGGCGCTTGCTGCGCTGCCACGCCTTCGCCGCCAATGTATCTTCCTCTTCGCCGGAGGCCAGGCCCGCCTTGCCGCCCACGCCGTCGCACAGCATAAAGCTCAGCACCATGGCCGCGCTGATGCCGGCCGTGCCCATGGCCAGGTACAGTTCCTCATTCAGCGCCACGCCCGCGAGGCTTAGGAGGCTGCCTGCAAAGACCATCGCCGCCAAGGCCGCCAACAGGCCCGCCAACGCGCCGGCCAGCCCCTGCCGGTATCCCAAGAACACCGCGCTCACCGCGCACAGCAGGCAGAGGATCAGAGTGTCCTTCCAGAACTTCCCCATCCCACGGGCGTTTTTCACTGCCGAAAAATCGCGCAGATAGGCGTCCGCCTGATCTTGTTTTGCGATTTCCGTCATGCGGGCCGCATCCTCCTCCGTCGCCTTCTGCGCGCGGATCAGAATCTGATCGTTATAGTTTTCCGTCCCGTGCTGGATGCGCAGATCACCCAGCTTGCCGCCGAATTCCCGGCGCAGATCATCGCTCACGCCCACAAAGTCAAAGGCCTCTGCGCTGCTGATGCGCACGAGATACCCATCCGTATAGTCCGTGCCCAAACCGGCCCCGAGCAGGATCGCCGCCAGGAGCAGCCCCAGCAGCACCACGCCGCCGATCTTCCAAGTCTTGCCCTGCATCATGCGTTTCCTCCTTCGTTTGCCTTTTTCAGCGGGAAGTACCACCCCGCCTTGCCGTCCTGCGCACGGACGAGCAGCGCCGCAAGCATCCGATCCACGACCGCTGCCGCCAGATACGCCGTCAAAAGCGAGAGGCCATAGCCGTACGCCAGGTTCTCAATCGCCGCGCTGCCACTCGCGATGAGCACAACAAAGCCCAAAAAGAGCAGTACGAACGCGTTCGTGTATTTGCCCGACGCCTCCGCATAGCCGGAGCGGAAAGCGGCCCGCAAGTTCTTGCCCGCCAGGTGCTGCCGCCGGAAACAGGTGCTGTTCCACACCAGCGCGCTCACCAGAAATGCCAGAGAGAGCATCCACGCCGCCGCGTTTGCGGCCGTCACCGGGATGCCCAAGAGTGCAAAGCCGATCGCCGTCAGCGCCAGATACGCCGCGATGCTGAGCGCATGCGCCAGCCCCGCCGCACGGTATACGACGAGCAACACCACCGCCGCCACGGCCGCGCCGATGCCCAGCGCTTTCAGCAGGCCGCTCCAGGCGTGTTCACCCATCCGCGCCGACGCCGCAACCTGCGCATTCGCCTCCAGCGAAACGGGCAGCATGCCCGCGTTCACGATCTGCTGAAAGCGCGTCGCCTCATATTCCGTATAGGAGGAGCTGAAGCCGAAGATACCGTCCGTTGCGGCCTCCCGGAGGCTCAGCTCTGCAAGCTCCTTGCCGTCCAAAAAGACATGTAGATACTTTTCATCTTCGCGTTCGCGCGAGGAGACCTCACCCGTAACCTGCTCCAGCAGCGTTTTGCCCGCCTCGGTCATGCGCAGGAAAATCGAATACTTGCCAAGCGAGTTGGTTTGGAGCTCCACCTCGGCAATCGAGTCGCGGTCCAAGAGCACCGCGTCGTCATTGGCTGCATCCGTGATATACAGCCGCCCCGTCTGCGCCAGCGCGTCCGAAAGCTGCTGCGCGTCATGGAACGCTGTCGAATCGTTCACGGGGATGTTTACCTGGAACTGGCCATCCCCCAACTGCACGACCTCCGAAAAGGCATATCCCATGGCCGCAAGGCGCTTTTCCAGGATGCCCTGGATGTCTGTAAGCTGCTCGGCCGTGACCTCTTGCCCCTCCGCGGGCGCAGTGTCCAAAAAGATGGCCGCCTCTCCCTCCAGGTCAGCGCCCCGCTGCATCACTTCCATGGGTGCGAAGATCTCCACTCCCACGGGCGCGCCGCAAAAGGCGCCCCATGCGCCCACCAAAATGACCGCTGCGATCAGCACAAAGACGATCATACTGCGTAGTTTCATACAAATTCCTCCGGTTTGTTCTGCGTCGGCTCCCGCCGATGATTTATCCGGTTTTTCAAATAAATCGACTTTTCCATTATACGGCCTGGGCCGCGAATAGTCAATAAACCGGCCGCGCCACCTCAGATTTTGAGCGCGTCGAAAAAGGTGAGCTGCGCCTTTTCGGGCAGATCGCCGAGACAGCCGAGTTCGCGCATTGCGTCCAGCACCGTCTGCGAAATCTTACACTCCTTGCGGATCTGCTCGATCGAGCAGAATTCCATCTGCGCGCGCTTTTCCTCTAATAGTTCCGCCGCCTTTTCGCCCAGGCTCGGCATCGCGACAAAGGGCATGCGCACGAACTCGCCCTCGACCGTAAAATGCTTCGCCCGGCTCTTGTACAGGTCGGGCGGGAGGATTCGGATGCCGCGCCGCAGCATCTCCAGAGCGATCTCCAGCACGACGGCGGTGTCTTTCTCCGTCTTAGTCGCCTTCATGCCCATTGCGCGGATGCGCCCCATTTCCGCCTCGATCGCGGGAATACCCTTCAGGATGGTTTGCGCATCGAACTGCGCCGCCTTGATCGTAAAGGTCGCCGCATAGAATTCCCGCGGGTAATAGACCTTAAAATACGCGATGCGCAGCGCCATCAGGACATAGGCCACAGCGTGCGCCTTGGGGAACATGTACTGGATCTTGCGGCAGGATTCGATAAACCACTCGGGCACATGGGCGTCGCGCATGGCCTGTTCCTGCTCGACCTGCTTTTTCTCCTTGCCCTTGGCCCATTTGCCCTTGCGGACGCTTTCCATGATGAAAAACGCCTGCTGATGATCCACGCCATAGTCCACGAGCGTCAGCATGATGTCGTCGCGCGTGCAAATCGCGCCGGACAGCGTCGTCGTGCCAGACAAGATGAGGTCCTCGGCGTTGCCGCCCCAGACGTCCGTGCCGTGCGTCAATCCGGAAATGCGGATGAGCTCCGCCACCGTGCGCGGCTTGGTCTGCTTCAACACGCGCATGGTCGTATGCGTGCCGAATTCCGGCAGCCCCAACACGCCCAGCTCCACCCCCGCCAGATCCTCTGGCGTGACGCCAAGCGCCTCCGTCGAGGTGAACAAGGAAAGCACCTTTTCGTCCGCCACATCGATGGACAGCGGGTCCAGCCCCGTCATGTCCTGCAAAATGCGGATGATGGTCGGATTATCATGGCCGAGAATGTCCAGCTTGATCAAAATATCGTGCATGGAGTTAAAGTCGAAATGCGTTGTGACCGTGTCCACCGCTTCCTTGTCCGCCGGCTTCTGGATGGGCGTAAATTCATAGATTTCTCGATCGCGCGGCACGATGACCAACCCGCCCGGGTGCTGCCCCGTCGTCTTTTTGACGCCGCTGATGCCCTGCGCCAAGCGCTCGATCTCTGCCTCCGAGGGCGTGCGCTCGTGCATCTCCATATACTTGCGCACGAGGCCCTTGGCGATGTTTTCCTGAATCGCGCTGATCGTCCCCGCGCGAAAGACATATTCCTCGCCGAACAATTCCTCGACATATTTGTTTGCACGCGCGCGGTATTCGCCCGAGAAATTGAGGTCGATGTCCGGCACTTTTTCCGCGTTCAGCCCCAAAAAGACCTCGAATGGGATGTCATACCCGTCCGCCACATAGGGCGTCCCGCACAGCGGGCAGACCGCAGGCGGCATATCCGGCCCGCAGGCGTATTTCTTGTCGATCGCGAAATCGGAATGCCGGCACTTCGGACACCGGTAATGCGGCGCCAGCGGGTTGACCTCGGTGATACCCATGGCGAATGCCGCAAGCGACGACCCAACCGACCCGCGCGACCCGACGAGGTATCCATCGCTCATCGACTTAGTGACCAGCTTCATCGCCGCCCAGTACAGCACGGCGAACCCGTTGTTGATGATGGAGTTCATTTCCTTCATCAATCGCTTTTCGATGTTTTCCGGCAGCGGATCGCCATAAAGCCGGTGCATCTTTTCCATAGCCGCCTCGCGGATCTCGACATCGTCATTTTCGACAAAGGGCATGGCCGTCTCGCCCGGGAAGAGGTCGATTGGCTCGATTTCGTCCGCAATGGCGTTCGGCGCGTCCACCACGACCTCCATGGCCGCCTCCGGCCCGAGGTAGGCAAAGTCGCGGAGCATCTCGTCCGTCGTCTTGAAATACAGGGGCGCCTGATTGTCCGCGTCCTTGAACCCGGAGGTTTCCATCAAAATGCGGCGATAATATTCGTCCCGTTCCTTTAGGAAGTGCACATCGCCCGTTGCCACAACCGGTTTGCCGAGCTTCTTGCCGAGCGCATAGATGCGCCGGTTGATGTCGGACAACGCCTCCTCGTCCGCGACCGTCCCGTTTCGGATCATGAACGCGTTGTTCCCGTTCGGCTGGATCTCCAAATAGTCATAGAAGGAAGCGATCTCCTCCAAGCGGCTCTCGCTCTCTCCGCGCAGCACCGCCTGGTATAGCTCCCCCTGCTCGCAGGCCGACCCGAAAATCAGCCCCTCGCGGTAGCGCACCAGCTCGCTCTTGGGGAGGCGCGGCTTGCCCTTGAAGTATTTGAGGTGGCTCACCGAGATGAGCTTATACAGGTTGATGAGCCCCTGCTTGTTCTTGCAAAGAATGATGAAATGGTTGGCGCGCTGCGCGCTCTTGACCATGACCGCCGTATCTGCCAGATAATTAAGCTCGGACAAGCGGAAAAAGCCGCGCGTTTCCGTGATCTCGTGAAGCATCGCGTACAGCACCTGTGCCGTCGCCTCGGCGTCGTTGACCGCGCGGTGGTGCTTCAAGGGGATCTTATAGCGTGCCGACAGCTTATCCAGACCGCGGGAACGCATATCCGGCAGGTGCACGCGCGCAATCATCAGGGTGTCCAGCACATCGTTTGTCACCTCGACGCCCATTTCGCGCGCCTTTTTGAATACAAAGCCCGTGTCGAACTTCGCGTTATGCGCGACCAGACAGGTGTTGCCCGCGAACGCCAAAAAGCGGCGGACGACATCCTCCGCCGGCGGTGCGTCCGCCACCATGTCGTTCGTGATGCCGGTCAGGTTCGTGATCTCATAGGGGATGGGCGCCCTGGGCTTGGCGAATTCCCCGAAGCGGTCCACCACCTTGCCGTCCCGCACACGCACCGCACCGATCTCGATGATCTCGCAGGTGTCGAGCGAGAGGCCGGTTGTCTCTATATCGAACACAACGAATTCGTCCGAAAAGGCGTGATCCACCCCCTCATAGACCTTCTTGGCCGCGTCGACGACATAGGCCTCCACACCGAAGATGACCTTGACGTCTTCCTCCTTGCCCGCGTTCGCCGCGAACGGAAAGGCCTGCACCACGCCGTGGTCAGTGATGGCGATCGCCTTATGCCCCCATTTGGCCGCCTGTGCGATATAATCCTCGGCGCTGGCCATGCCGTCCTGCGCGCTCATGTTGGTATGCAAGTGGAGCTCCACCCGCTTTTTTTGCGCGGTGTCCTGCTTTTCCGGCGGCTTGGAGAGCTGCTGCACGCCCTTGAACTCCAGCATATACTCGCGCATATAGCTGTTATAGGAATACAGCCCCTGCACGCGGACATAGTCGCCCTTGTGCGCGGGCGCTTCGAAATCCTCGCCCGCCTTGCGGTAGAACCGGCGACAGCGCACGGTCGAGGTATAATCCGTCACCGCCATGGTGAAGATGGTGTTCTTGCCGTCCTTCGTGACCTTTTCCTCGGTCGAGATTACCTCGCCCTCGACAAGCGCCGTCTCGTCCGGCACAAGGTCGACGATCTTGCTCACTTCCCCGTCCAGTTGATTTTTACGGTAATTCCGCTTGGGCTCCGGCTTTGGCTTTGGGGACGCGGGGGGCGCCGTCCGTGCGACCTGCGCCGCGGGCGGCATTGCAGCCGCCGCACGCTTGGCCGGGCTCGCCGCCGGTCTTTCCGGGGCGAACGCGGGGGCAGGCTGCATCCTGCTAGCAAACACGGGGGGCAGCTCGGGCATTTCCCGCTCAGAGATGCCGCTGTCCACCGCGAACTTGGCGACATGCGCCTCAATGCCATAGGTATCCGCCAAAAAGCCTTCGAGCCGGCGCGCCAAATCCAGCCGTTCGGCATAGCCGGGCGCAATCTCCCGCGCAAAATAGATGTGCATCGCCCGGCCGTCCCATTCCACGCGGGACGCGCGCACAAAGGGCAGCATAGACGGCTCCGCCGCGATGAGGTAACTCTGCACAAGCGTCTGCATCTCGTCCGGATGGGAAAGCAGTGCCTCCGCCGGCTGCCGGATGACGATCTCAAAGATACGAAGCTCCGGAATCTTGGCGAGCAGGCGCTTTTTCAGACGCTCCTGTGCCTCCATGCCGAGCAGTTGTTCCGCACGCAAAAAAAGCATATAGCGGCCGCGGCTTCGGCTATATGCCATTTTTTCCAAGGTAATGGGCAGCTCGCCACTTCCCGCCGTAAGCTGCCGGCACAGTTCCCCGCGCAGCTGCACCGCACTGAACCCCAGTGCGGGCCGCCCGTTTTCGCGGTATTCCCGGATCTGATCCACCGTTTCTCTCCCTCCGTAAGCGCCGTCATTCGGCGCGCAGCAATTCCTGCAATTCCTCCTCAAAGGCTCGGAGCAATTCCGCCTCCGGCACTTTGCGCACGGGCTTTCCCTTCTTGAAGATGATGCCCACGCCCTCGCCGCCGGCGATGCCGATGTCCGCGTCCCGCGCCTCGCCCGGGCCGTTCACCGGGCAGCCCATCACAGCGATCTTCAGGTACTTCGGAATGTCCTGCGTCATCGCCTTGACCTGATAATACAGCGGTTCCAATTGGATGCGCGTGCGCGCACAGGTCGGGCAGGCGACAATCTCCGGCGAAAAGATGCGCCGTCCCGCGCATTGCAGGATCTCCCGCGCCGCGCGCACCTCCTGCACCGGGTCGCCGGTGATGGACACGCGCACCGTGTCGCCGATGCCGTCCAGCAGCAGCGCGCCGATGCCCATCGCCGACTTGACAATCGAGCTTTCATACGCCCCCGCCTCGGTAATCCCGAGATGCAGCGGGTAGTCCACGAGCTCGCTCATCCGCCGATAGGCCGCCACGCTGGCAGCAACATTCGATGCCTTGAGTGCGATGACGATGTTGGAAAAGCCTGCCTTTTCCAGGCAGCGGACATTGTCCAACGCGCTCTCGACAAGCGCCGCGCTCTTATCCGTACCCCAATACTTCTTGTCCAACGAACCGGTGTTCGCCCCCACGCGGATGGGCACGCCGTGCATCCGCGCTGCGTCCGCGACCTTTTGGATGTTTTGTTCGCTGCCGATGTTGCCCGGATTGATGCGCACCTTGTCCGCCCCGGCCTCGATTGCCGCGATTGCGATGCGGTAATCGAAATGCACATCCGCCACGATCGGAATGTTCACCTTTTCTTTCAGCTTGGCGATGCAGCCCGCGCTGTGCTTATCATACGCCGCGACGCGCACAATCTCACACCCTGCCGCCTCCAGCGCCGCGATCTGAGCCGCGGTCGCCTCTATATCGGCGGTGTCCGTATTGGTCATAGATTGGATGCGCACCGGCTCTTCACCGCCGATCGCCGTCCGGCCGATCCGAATTGTCCTTGTTTTCTTTCGCATATCTCTTCCCCGCGCGGCTCAGGCAAACAGCCGCACAATGTCCTGATAGGTGAGTACAATCATGAGCAAAAACAGCATAGCCAACCCCGCAAAGTTGACATAGCCCTCTACCTTGCGGGAAGCCGGCTTGCCGCGCAGCTTTTCGATGCCCAAAAAGAGCAGCCGCCCGCCGTCCAGCGCTGGAAAGGGCAGGATGTTCATGATGCCGAGGTTGATGGACAAAAGCGCCGCCATGCGCAGGATGGTCTCAAAGCCATAGCGCACCGATTCCCCCACGATGGCGATCGTCCCCACCGGGCCGGAAAGCTCGCTTAGGCCCTTGCCGCCGAAGATCGCACCGCCGAGCGCAGCGAACATCTCCCGCACGATGAGCCAGAGCCATTTGAAACTCAGACCGATGGCCTCGAAAAAGCCAAACTTTCGCCGGGCAGAAGCCGTGTATTGGATGCCGATGCGAGCCTTGCCCGTCTCGGCGTCCGGCGCCGTTTGGATGACAAAGCTGTGTTCGCCGTCCGCCCGCTCGACGCCCAGCGTCACTTCCTGCTGATCCGCGATGGAGGCCGTGTCAAATTCCATGCTGAAATCGATGCGCTTCCCGTTGATGCGGACAATGCGGTCGCCTTCCTGCAACCCAGCCGCCGCCGCGGGAGAGTCCGCTTCGACCGCCACAATCTCGGGCACATAGTCTCCGTACCCCACGAGCACGCCCACCGTCAAGAGCAGCGCAAACAGGATGTTCATGGCCGGGCCAGCCGCGATCGTGAGCGCCCGCTGCCAAATCGGGCGATTGTTGAACGCGCGCGGTTCATACGCCGCGTCCACCTCTTCCTCCTCGCCATAAAACTGCACGAACCCGCCGAGCGGCAGCGCCCGCACCGAATAGGCGATCTCTCCCTTTTTGCGGCTGAACAATTTGGGACCAAAGCCGACCGAAAATTCGTTGATCCGAATCCCGCAGGCCCGCCCGACTGCGAAATGCCCGCCTTCGTGGATAACGACGAGCACGGTCAGCATGAGTAGCCCCGCCAGCACCGTCCCGATTGTATTTAAGATTTCCAAGGTTTCCCTTTCCTCCGATCTATCACATTTGCTCGTATTATACGCCAAAAACCGCCCGCCTAGGCGCGTCTGGCGCAGGTTTCATAGAAATTTTACGGCTGCACGGCAAAGCGCTGCGCCACCGTCTCGGCAAACGAGCGTATCTCCGCGTCGCGCGCATAGATTTCCTCAAAGCTCGCGACTTCCGTGCCGCGGAAGCTGTCCATCGCCGCCCGGATGACCTCGCCGATCTGCCAAAATCCGATTGCGCCGCGCCGGAAGAGCGCGACCGCCGCATCGTTGGCGGCATTAAAGACCATCTGCATCGCCGCGCCCTCTGTGACTGCTTCCCGCGCCAGGCGCAGGCAGGGGAATTTTTCGTAATCCGGCTGTTCAAAATGCAGCGTCCCCACTGCGAACAGGTCGAGCGCGCGCGCGCAGTTTGGCAGGCGGTCCGGGTATTGCAGCGCATAGGCGATGGGCAGGCGCATGTCCGTCGCGCCCATCTGCGCCATGACGCTGCCGTCCAGATACCGCACCGCGGAATGCACGATGCTTTCCGGGTGCACGACCACCGTAATCTTTTCGGGTGCGATATCGAACATCCACCGGGTCTCCATAATCTCCAGCCCCTTGTTCGCCATGGAAGCGCTGTCAATCGTGATTTTGGCGCCCATGCTCCAATTAGGGTGCTTCAACGCCTCGGCAAGCGTCGCCTGCCGGACGCGTTCCAGCGGCCAAGTGCGGAACGGTCCGCCCGAGGCGGTGAGCAATATCTCCGCCACCTGCGCCTTCTTGTTGCCTTGCAAACATTGAAAAATGGCGGAAATTTCGCTGTCCAGCGGCAGCACCGGCGTCTCGGTCGCGTCCATCAGGTCACGCGCCAGCCGTCCGCCGTATACCATCGCTTCCTTGGTCGCGAGCGCCACGGGGATCCCCCGCCGCAGGCAGTGCACAAAGGGCGGCAGCCCCGCCATGCCGACGACGCTCAACACGACCAGGTCCGCCCCCTCGCAGATGTCGCACAGCGCCTGCGGCCCGGCAAGGAGTTCTCCCGCAAAACCCTCTGCGGCCTCCCGTGCCACCGCTGCGTCCGTCAATGCCAATCGCGCCGGGCGGAATTCCGCCGCCTGCGCCAGCAATTCCCGGACGCTCTTGTGCGCGGCCAGACCATAGACCTCGTAAGTTTCCTGCATACCCCGCAGGACATCCAGCGTATTTTTCCCGATCGACCCGGTCGAGCCGAGAATGACGATTTTCTTTCGTGTCATGCGCCGCCTCAGATACCGTAGAACAGCTTAAAGAACAGGAAAGTCACCGGCAGCACAAAAATGATGCTGCACACCCGGTCGAGCATACCGCCGTGTCCCGGG
>CAOKKG010000026.1 GCA_948468985.1 uncultured Eubacteriales bacterium
CCGCAATGCTCTCCCGCCGCGCCGCGATCTGCGCCGCCGCCTCGCCATAGCGGAAGATCGGCCCCGCCGTCCCGTTCAAAAACAGGACGCCATAGAGCAAATATCGCCCGAAGCGGCGCTCTGCCGCCGCCCCGCGCCGCACCTCCGCAAGGTAAGAAAGGTTCTGAAACACCGCAAAGGACAGCCCCACCGGCGTCGCCGCCGCAAAGACGGGCAGCCCCCATCCAAATGCCGCCTGCACCGCCCGCGCCAGCGCCGCCTCATACTTATACAGGAACAGCACGCCCAGCTGCACCGCCGCCGCCAGCCAGAAAATCCGGCTCCTGCGCCGCGCGCCTGCCGGGCGTTCCAATGCCTGCCCTGCCCCGTCGCCAATTCCTCTTTTCCCGGCCGCGCTTACCGCTTCCGGGGTTCCGTTCGTCGGCCCTTCGCCCGCCCCTTCGCGCCGCACGCCTGCCGCTGCGCCCGGTTTCGCGCTTGCGCAAGCTGCCGCCTTTCTTTCCTCCGCCGCTCGCAGTCGCCGCGCCGCCGTTCCTGCGAACCCTTCCTGCCCCTGTTTTTCCGTTTCCCGCTTGGGGGATTTTTCTTTCTCGGCTGCGCCTTCCGGCCTCTTGGCATCGGGCGCTTCCTCTCCCGCCATCTTCCCCGCGCGCGCCCGCTCGATCACGCGCCCGGCCGCAAACGCCGCCGCTGCCAACGCCGCCTTCCAAAAGAGCGCCACCGGCTGCGCCCACAGATAGAACCCCGCCGACGCCGCCAATAGCCACGCATTCCGCGCCCGCCGCGGCAGCAGGAAATACCCCGCCAGCACCACCGGCAGGAAGAAATATAAACATGTGATCCCCGCAAAATTCATGCGCCTCCGCCCTCCTTTTTCCTCTGCATTTTCGAAACACGCCTATCCTTGCGCTTCCGGCCGCCAACCGAATGCGCCGCACAAAAAAGGGCGGCCTACCCGCCGCCCTTCCCGCATACTCAAAACTCCACACGCTTTTCCTGTACGGCGCCGATGCTCGAAAACTCCGCCTCGGCCACCTTCTTGGCCGCCTTCGTCATCTCCTGCACCGTCTCCGCATCGCCCATGACAAAGAAAATGTCGCCGCCCAGCGTCATGCTGGCCTCCTGCTCCGCCGAAACGCAGATCCACTTGGCCGGATTGATGTTCTCCAAAATCTGCGCCTGAATCTTGGCTGCGTCCGCCCCGTCCTTCACGCACACATACAGCATGGAATAGGCGATCGAGCCGACTGCCGATTCGGACACGACGACCCGCCGGATCCCCTCCGCGCTCGTGAGCCCCGTGTTGAACTCCAGCGCGTCCGCGTCGGCGAGGTCCAGCTCCCGGTGCTCCACCATCATGGGCATGTTGCTCTCCCCCACCTCTTCATAGATCTTTTCAATGAACGCCTGCACCTGCTCCAGGCTGTCCAAATGCGTCACCTTGCTGCCCGGAGACGGCTTGTTCTTGGTGCACCCGGCAAAGACTGCCAAACAAAGGCAGGCGAGCAGGGCGCTCACCGCGCGCCGCAGGCCGCGTTTCATCCAATTCTGCATACATATCTTCCTTTCATAAATGATTTCATACTATATAACGAAGGGTTCCCCATTTTTGTTCCCGCTATCCCCAAATTTATTTTCGGAGTTTTTACAAAATTTTTCCCGGTTTTGCACCTTTTTTCAAAAAAAACATGCTATAATACTTGCCTGTGACACAAAATACGCTTGTATGTACCCCTCGCCCCAAAGGAGCCTCCGCATGAAATCCACTTGGCACGAATTCTTTCTGGATAATCTGACCCTGCCCAATCTTTTGAGCGCCTTCCGCCTGCTGCTCACGCCGGTGTTCATCCTTCTGTTTTTGCGCGTGCAGACCCCGGCGCAGTATTACTATACCGTCACGCTGGCGGCCATCCTCGCCCTGAGCGACCTCGCCGACGGCTGGATCGCCCGCCGCTATCACCAGGTCACCGACCTTGGCAAGTTCCTCGACCCCCTGTCCGATAAGCTCTTGCAGGCCGCGCTGCTCTTCTGCCTCGGCACCCGCTACCCCCTCGTCTGGGTACTCGGCGGCGTGTTTGTGCTCAAGGAAGGCGCGCTCGCACTCGCCGCACTGCTGCTCCTCCGTCAGACCGGCCGCAAGCTGGACGGCGCGAAATGGTGGGGCAAGTGTTCGACTGCGCTTTTGTACGCCGTCTTTTTCCTGTTGCTCGCCTTCCCGCGCCTGTCTCCCGCCGTCGTGCAGGCGCTGCTATACCTGTGCATGGCCGCGCTCTTCGCCTCCGGTGTGCTATACGCGCTGTTGTATCGCCGCCTCTGGCGCCGCTGATTTTCCCGTCAAAAAACGCAGGGTTCTCGCACCCTGCGTTTTTTATATGCCCGGTTTTAGGCATCTTGGTTCACCATCCGGCTCTGGATAGGCATCTCCCGTTCGCCCACTCCCGCCGCATTGCCATTCCTTTTCACATTTTCATGCACGATGCCGCTGCCGCCCATTCTTACTCCGTCGCTCTATCTTCTCTCCAAGGACACCGTGCGCCCCGGCATTTTCCCGTGTCGCTGCCATACGCTGCAAACACTCGCACTGTCTTGCCCGCCGCGCCGCTCACTTCCGCCGCAGCGCCTGCACGCCGCTCTTCATCACAAGCCTGCGCAGCCACGGCCAATACATAAACGGCCGCTTTGCCCGCCGCCGCAGCACCTCCCGCCGCAGCCCCGCCGTCGCCCGCCGGTATGCCGCAAAGACCTGCGCCGCCTCGTCCGTCCTCCGCCTCTGGACAGGCGTTTCGCATTCACCCATCCCCGCCGCGCCACGATTCCTTTTCACACTTTCATGCACAAGGCCGCTGCCCGACGCCCCCAAGGCTTCCGCACAATTCTCATTTCCCATTCCGCCGCGCGCGGGCTTCCCTTCACGCGCGTCCTGCACCGCCTCGCCTTCCCGCCGCCTCGCCGCCGCATTCGCCGCGTCTGCCAGCGCCGCGCCGCTTTTCAGGGCATAGCTGATCCCCTCAAACGAGCTCGGGCTGATGAGCCCCGCCGCCTCGCCAAGCAGGTACGCCCCCGCACGGCCCATATAGAGGTCGCGCCGCCGCCGCGGCCGGTATACTGCACAGGCCTCCGTTCGCAGCGCCTGCGCAAGCGGAAAGCCATACCGCTCCCGGAGCAGCCGCTTTTGCTCCTCGAAATTCTCCCGCGCGCCCTTGGGCGCAAATGCCCCGCCGAACGCAATCTGCCCGTCCTTCGTAAAGAGCCACGAACAGCTTTCGCTCGTCGGCCGGTGAAATACGCAGGCATAGAGCGGCGCCACGCCCTCTAGGGGGAACCACTGCTGGATAGCCGTATACCGCAGGATGTCCCGCCCCGGCGCAACCGCCCGCCGCACCAGGCTGCCCGCGCCGTCCGCGCCGACGATCGCCCGCCCGCGCGCCGTGTCCACGCTCCCGTCCGGACAGCGGAATTCCACCGCCCACCCGTCCGCCTCCTGCCGCAGGCCGGTCGCCCGCGCCCGGATCGTCGTGACGCCGCTTCCCGCCATGCCGCGCAGCCAGGCGTCAAAGGCGGGCCGCCGCATGTTCAGGTAACTGCGCGGATAGCTCTGAACGATCTCCGCCTGCAAATCCATGGTGCGCACCGCAAAGACCTGCGGGTCGGCCAGCACCTTTGTGGGCATCGTCCACCCAAGGCTCGCGATCGCCTCCGCCGCCTGCGGCGCCAGCAGCCCCCCGCACGGCTTTTCCCCGCGGAAGCTGCCGTCCAGCCGCAAAATGCGCAGGCTCGCCGCCGCTTTGGCGCAAAACACGCTGCCCGCCGGCCCCGCCCCGATCACAATATAATCCCAAATTTCCCGCATATCTTCTCCTCCGCGCCCTGCCCTATCGGCTCCGTGCACCCACCCAAAGCTCCTTTCGGCAGGCTTCTGCAAACTCTTTTCACATAAATGTTATCTCTCAATAAATCCGTCCGCCGATGGCCGCGCCCTGCCGCTTTCCGTTTGGTTCTCGAGCACTGCCCTCTGCCGGAATCTTCCCGCTGCGCAAAGTCCGCCTCTTGCAGGCATCTCTTTTCCGCCGCTTGCGTCCACACCGCCCTATACTTTCAGGCACACCGGCTTCCCGCAAACAGACACAAGACACAACTTTCTCCATCCTGCCCTTCCTCCGGCGGCGCATCTAGGGGCACTCTCGCCGCCGCACCGCGCGCCCGGCGTCCGCCGTTTCTCTCTTTACGCCTCTTCTGCCGCCATCCGCTCGACCGAAGCCGCCGCCTCCGCGCGGAACTTGGGCGTGATTTCAAACCGCCGCGCCCGCAGCGCGTCAAACAGCGCGCCCAGCACCGGCGGATGCGCCATCACCTGCGCCCGGCAGCAATCCGGCATCATCGCGACCGCCATTTCCCGGAAATACCGACACCCATTTTGGAATTGCCCGCCCGCCAGGATAACCGGCACACTCAGCCGCCCCGCAAAGTCCATCTGCAAGAGCATCTGCCGCACGCGCGCCGCACATTCCATCGCGGAATCCTCGAAAATTTCCCGGGAAATCTCGTCCCCCGCCTCCGCCGCCTCGTGCAGGCAGACACACAGCTTCCGCTCCGTCCCCTGCGGGTCGCGCCGCCCCGCCAGCGCCACGCGCTCGATCAGGCCCGCCGCCTCCGGGACCTGCAACGCCGCCGCGATCCGCTCGCACAGCTCCGTCGGCTCGCCGCCCATATACGTGCTTCGATACGCCGCCGCCACCGCCCGCTCGGCATACCACTGTCCGCCGCCAAAATCGTCGGAACACCCGTGGAAGCCGCCCAGCTGCATCCTGTCGCCAAAGGCATCCACCGCCGCCGCCGAGAACCCCGTCCCGTTGATGATGCCGATGCCGCACCCATCCGCCGCCTCGGCCAGCACCGGCAAAAACGCGTCGTTTTGCAGCCGGAACTCGCCCAGCCCGATCGCGCGCAGGATCCCTTCCGTCCGACGCAGCTGGAACGGCAGGTCCATCCCCGCCATGCCGAGGCTGGAAAAGCAAATGTCCTCCGGCTCGATGCCCGCCTCGCGGCAGATGCCGCCGATCATCCCCGAGAGGACGAAGGTCATCTCGTCAAACCCGCCGGGCAGCGTCTCGTGGCTGCTGCTGCCGCCCCTGCGGAAATACAGCTTGCCCGTGCCCATCTCCATCAAAACCATCTGTGTCTTTGTCGCGCCGCCATCCACGGCCAATACAAAATCGCCAACCATCTTGCGTTCTCCTCCAAATTTCATTTCGACCGGCCGGGGCCCCGTCCGCCTTCGTTGTCCTTATTATACAAAATTCCCGCCAGGCGCCATAGTGTTCCGACAGCAATTTTTCGACTTTTTGTGAAATTTCAAATTTTTTTCGCCGTTTTGCCAAAAGTTCGCTATACTATATATATTAAGGAAGCAATACAGGTTCCCACCTTTTTTTGGAGGTTTTCTTCATGCCCGCGACACAAAAACTTTACGAAACCGACGCCACGCTGCGCCGGTTCTATGCCCGCGTTCTGGATTGTCAAAAAATGGATTCCGGCTATGCCATCCTGCTCGACCGCACCGCCTTTTTCCCGGAGGGCGGCGGACAGGGAGCCGACCATGGCCTGCTGGGCGGCGTCCCCATCACGGATGTTCACGAAAAGCAAGGCGAGGTCTGGCACACGGCCGCCGCACCGCTGGCTGTCGGCGCGTTTGTCGAGGGCGTGGTCGACGGCGTCCGGCGGGACGATCTCACGGTGCAGCATTCCGGTGAACACATTGTCTCCGGCCTCATCCACCGGTACTACGGCTTTCATAATGTCGGCTTTCACCTGGGCAGCGATGTCGTGACCATCGACTTTGACGGCATCCTCACGCCAGCCGAGCTTTCGGACATCGAACTCGCTGCCAACCTCTATGTGCGCGAGGACCATCCGGTGCAGATCCTGCTGCCCACGCGCGAGGAGCTCTCCCGCCTGGACTACCGCAGCAAGAAGGAGATCGCGGGGCAGGTGCGCATCGTGCGCTTCCCCGAGGCAGATACCTGCGCCTGCTGCGGCACGCATGTCGCCCGCACGGGCGAGATCGGACTCATCCGCCTGCTGTCGGTGCAGCGCTTCCGCAGCGGCTGCCGCATCGAGATGCTCTCGGGCGCGCGCGCGTTTTCCTATCTGGCCCGCATGGAGGCGCAAAACCGCCGCATCAGCGCGCTGCTCTCCGCCAAGCCCGCCGAAACCGCCGACGCGGTCGAGCGCCTGCTTCACGAACTTTCCCGCCAAAAGGCACAGATCGCCCACCTGCAATCCGAGCGCTTTGCGCAGCTGGCCGCCCGCTTTTCCGGCGATACCAACGCGCTGCTGTTCGAACCCGACCTGGATGCGGACGCCGTCCGCCGCCTTTGCGCCGCGCTCTTGGACGCGACGACCGGCCTCTGCGCCGTCTTTTCGGGCGATGACGAGGCGGGCTATAAATACGCGCTGGGACAGCGGGGTGGCGATATCCGCACCCTCACGCGGCAGCTCAACGCCGCCCTGTCCGGCCGCGGCGGCGGGCGGGACCCCTTCTTTTCACAGGGCTCTGTCCATGCGGCCGAACCGGCCATCCGCGCCTTTTTCGCCGCGCTCGGCCAAGCTAGCGAAAGCTGAGGGCGGCCGCCTCTTTTTGGAGCGCCTTCCCTTCCTAGCCTCCCAACGCCATCCGCCTTCCCCGGACAGGGCGGCGTTTTTGCGTCTTTATTTATGACTTTTCCGTAAAATCTCCGCCCGCCGCCTTGACGCGCCCCGCCCCGTGTGAGAGAATTTTATGATTTCCAAAAAATTTCCCAAGGAGGTTCCTTTCGCGATGCTGACACTAAAAAACATCACCAAAGACTATGTCATGGGCGACAGCCGGGTACAGGCCCTGCGGGGCGTGAATCTGCGCTTCCGCAAGAGTGAATTTGTCTCCGTCCTGGGCCCATCCGGCTGCGGCAAGACGACCCTTCTAAACATCATCGGCGGGTTGGACCGCTACACCACGGGCGACCTCATCATCGAGGGCCGCTCCACCCGCGAATACCGGGACGCAGACTGGGATACCTACCGCAACCACTCCGTCGGCTTTGTGTTCCAGAGCTATAACCTGATCCCGCACCAGACCGTGCTACAAAATGTCGAGCTCGCGCTCACGCTGTCCGGCGTGTCTAAGGCAGACCGCCGCCGCCGCGCCACCGAGGCGCTCCGCCGCGTGGGTCTCGCGGATCAGCTGCACAAAAAGCCCAACCAGATGAGCGGCGGGCAGATGCAGCGCGTCGCCATCGCCCGCGCCATCGTGAACAACCCGGAGATCCTGCTCGCCGACGAACCGACCGGCGCACTGGATTCCGAAACCAGCGTGCAGATCATGGAGCTTTTAAAAGAGATCGCCCAAGACCGCCTTGTCATCATGGTCACGCACAACCCGGAGCTTGCGGAGCGCTATTCCACCCGCATCGTGCGGCTGCTGGATGGGCAGGTCGTATCCGACTCCCACCCCTTTGCGGGCGAGGAAGCTTCCCCCGCCCCGCGCCCTGCGGGCAAAAAGAAGGCCAAGATGCACTTCTGGACGGCGCTCAACCTGAGTTTGCACAACCTGCTCACCAAAAAGGCGCGCACGCTGCTCACCTCCTTCGCCGGGAGCATCGGCATCATCGGCATCGCGCTCATCTTGGCGCTGTCCTCGGGCGCGCGCGCCTATATCGCCCGCGTCGAGGAGGACACGCTCTCGAACTACCCCCTGAGCATCGAGGCCAACACGATGGACCTTTCGAGCATGATGACCTCCTTCCTCGGCAACGGGGCAGACGGCGAATTTGCAGACGACGGGCAGATCCACACCAACACCATGATGCAGAACATGCTCACCGCCATGAGCGAGCAGCAGGAACAAAACGACCTCACTGCCTTCAAGGCCTTCTTGGAATCCGGCGGCGACGGCATCGAGCAATACCTAAGCGACCTGCAATATTCCTACGACACCCCGCTCTACCTCTACCAAGCCGACACCTCCGCGGGCGTCGTGCAGGTCAACCCGAGCCTTGTATTTGACAAACTCGGCTGGGGCAACCTCTCGAGTGTCGTCTCCGTCTCCGCCATGAGCGAGATGGGCGGCGGGCTGGATGTCTGGTCGCGCCTCAGCGACAACGAAGCGCTGCTCGAAGCGCAATACGATGTGCTGGCCGGGCGCATGCCCGCGGCCTGGAACGAAGCTGTGCTCGTCACCGATGCCGACGGCCGCGTGAGCGACTATACGCTCTATGCCCTGGGGCTGTTGGACGCCGCCGAGGTCAACCGCATGTGGGAGGACATCCTCGCGGGCAAGGAGGTTACCGCTACCTCCCCTGCCTACGCCTATGACGACCTGTTGGGTCTCTCGTACAAGGTGCTGTCCGCCGTGGACTTCTATGCGGAAGAGAATGGTGTCTGGGTCAACCGGCAGGATGACGCCGCCTTCCTAAAGGAACAGGTCGACGCCGCAGAGGAGGTGCGCATCGTGGGCATCCTCAAGGTGGCGGACGGCGCCGTGTCCTCGACTTCCGCCAAACGCGGCTTCGTGGGCTACCGGACCGACCTCATGGACCACCTGCTCGCCCATGTCGCGGACAGTGCGGTCGTCGCCGCGCAGCAGGCCGCCCCCGAGACCGACATCTTCACGGGCAAGCCCTTTGCAGACTCCGACGCGGCGGAGGACTTTGACCTCTCCGCCCTCCCCGCGGAACAGCAGGCCTACCTCGCCTCGCTCTCGGAGGAGGAACGCGCCGCCTTGCTCGCGCAGTACCGCGCGCAGTACACCTCCTCCGCCACACTGGCGGGCAACCTGGAAAAGCTCGGCCTCGCCGACGCCGATTCGCCGAGCGCCATCCTGCTCTATCCGATCGATTTTGAGGCCAAGGAACAGGTCGCAGACATCATCGAGGCGTATAACCGCCGCACCGAGGACGCAGGAGAGCCCGCCAAGCGCATCCAGTACACCGACTATGTGGGGCTCATGATGTCCTCCATCACGACGATCATCAACGCTGTGAGCTATATCCTCATCGCCTTCGTCGCGATCTCTCTTGTCGTGTCCTCCATCATGATCGGCATCATCACCTACATCTCCGTGCTCGAGCGCACGCGCGAGATCGGCGTGCTGCGCAGCATCGGCGCCTCCAAGCGCGATGTCTCCCGCGTGTTCAACGCCGAAACGCTCATCATCGGCTTCAGCTCCGGCGTGCTCGGCATCGGCATCACGCTGCTGCTCGTGATCCTCGCGAACAAGATCATCCTCTCGCTCACCGGGCTTGCCAACCTGGCCGCGCTGCCGCTCACGGGTGCGCTCGCCCTCATCGGCATCAGCATGGCCCTGACGCTCATCGCCGGGCTCATCCCCGCGCGCATCGCCGCCCGCAAGGATCCGGTCGTCGCCCTGCGCAGCGAATAACGAAAAAGCCCAAGAAACACACAAAACCACCCTTCCCGGGTGGTTTTTTGCTGTGCCTTTCTGTGTATACTTTGTAAAAGAATTTTTTTCGGGAGGACTTGTCATGCTGCCAGAAACCGATCGCCTCTGTTTGCGCGAACCCGCCGCAAAAGCACCCGCGAATTCGTCGGCGTCTGCGGCCTGTCGCTGCAAGACCTGCCGGACGGCCGCTGCTGCGAGTTCGGCTATTTTCTAAAGGAAGGCTTCTGGGGCCGCGGCTATGCGACTGAGGCTGCCGCGATTATGCCTTCTCGCTCGGCTTTTCCGAGATCTGCGCGCTCATCCCCAAGCGCAATGCCCCTTCCCACCGCGTTGCGGAACGCCTGGGCATGACCTGCCGCGGGGATGTCCCCGGCCGCCGCCTCCCGCACGAGCTGTACGCGGTCTCCCGCACCGCCCGGTTCTCCCCCTCCCTCTCCGGCCAATGACGCCGCCCCTCTCCCCTCCTCCTCTCTGCCCGCCCCGCATTTCCCTCCAATCCCACAACATTTCCCCCCATCAAAAAAGCGGCATGCCTCCCTCGCATCCCGCTTTTTTTACCTGTTCGCGTTTTCATTCCACAGCAGCTGCATCGCCAAAATCGCCAATGCCCCCGCCGCGATAAACATCCCGGCCAGCAGCATCGCCGCGCCCATCGCGCCGGCCATGGCCGCCCGCCGCGCTTTCCCGGCGGCCGCAGACTCACCGCGCCAAAAAGCCGACCTTCTTATGCACCTTGCGCAGCGTCTTGGTCGCCGCACGGCTCGCGATCTCCGCGTTCTCGCGCAGGATCCCTTCGAGGTAGCCCTTGTCGCCGCGAATCGCGCGGTATTTCTCCTGCAAGGGAGCCAGCTCGGCAATCACCGCCTCGCTCACGCCGTCCTTCAACGCGCCATACCCCATCCCGGAAAACTCCGCCTCCGCCTGTTCGGGCGTCACGCCGCGGCACGCCGCATAGATCGCGAGCAGGTTGCTCACGCCCGGCTTGTCCGGCGACAGGCGAATTTCCCCGTCGCTGTCCGTCACGGCACGCTTCACCTTGCGGCGGATCGTGTCCGCATCGTCCAGGATGGAGATATACCCGTTCGGGTTGGGGTCGGACTTGCTCATCTTGCTCGTCGGCTCCTGTAGGCTCATGATGCGCGCCCCCGCCTTGCCGATATACAGCTCCGGCACAGTGAACACATCGCCGTACAGATTGTTAAAGCGGGTGGCGAGATCGCGCGTCAGCTCCACATGCTGCTTCTGATCCGACCCGACCGGCACGAGGTCCGCCTGATACAGCAAAATGTCCGCCGCCATCAGCACCGGATAGGTGAACAGCCCGCTGTTCAGGTTGTCCTGATGCTTGGCCGCCTTGTCCTTATACTGCGTCATGCGCGAAAGCTCGCCCAGATAGGTGAAGCAGTTGAGCACCCAGCCAAGCTCCGCGTGCTGCGGCACATGCGACTGCACATAGATCACGCTTCTTTTCGGGTCGATGCCCGCCGCCATATACAGCGCCGCCACATCCAGCGTCCGCCGCCGCAGCTCCGCCGGGTCCTGCCGCACCGTGATTGCGTGCATGTCCACCACGCAGTAGTAACAGCGGTAATCCTCCTGGAGCTCCGCCCAGTTCTTGAGCGCACCCAAATAATTGCCCAGCGTCAGCGTGCCCGAGGGCTGTACGCCGCTGAAAATGATCTTCTTCTCACTCTGTTCCATACCGGCCTCCTCACAAATTTTCCAAAATGCGCGCGCCCATATCCTGCTTGTCCAGGCTGTCCGTAAAGCGCACAGGCTGCTTTTTCAGCTTTGTGAGCGCCTCCGGCACTTCCCCCCCGGCGATGCGCGCCAATTCCTCTGCCGCAGCGAACGCATCCGCCTGCCGCTCGCGCGTGATCGCGTGCAGCACATCCTGCGGGAACTTGAACGGGCTGGCCGTCGCCGCCAAAATGGTCGGCGTGTCGTCGCCCATCAAATGCTTATAATTGAGGTATACCGTCCGGCCCACCGCCGTGTGCGTGTCCATCAGGTACCCTTCCTTCGCAAAGGTGTTTTTGATCGTGCTGGCCGTCGGGTATTCGTCCGCAAACCCGCCGAAGAACAGGCCGTCCAATTCCAGCTTTTCCGCCTGCCGGATGCGGTAATTGCCCTGCTCATTTAGGTCGCCCATATACTGGCGGACGCGGTCGCTGTCCCGCCCCACGATCTCGAACAACAACCGTTCCAGGTTGCTCGAAATGAGGATGTCCATGGACGGTGAGGTCGTCTTGTAAAATTCGCGGTCGGCCATATACACGCCCGATTCCAAAAAGTCGGTGAGCACATTGTTCTTGTTGGATGCGCAGATGAGCCGGTTGACCGGGAGCCCCATGCGCATCGCGTAATACGCCGCCAGGATATTTCCGAAATTGCCCGTCGGGACGACGAAGTTCACCTTCTGCCCCGCCTCGATCTCCCGCGCCGCGACCAGGCGGCCATAGCTGTAGATATAGTAGGCGATCTGCGGCGCAAGCCGCCCGAAGTTGATGGAATTGGCCGAGGACAGGCGCATGCCCCGCTCCTCCGCCGCGCGCCGGAATTCCAGGTCGGCGAACAATTTCTTAACCGTGCTCTGCGCGTCGTCGAAATTCCCGCGGATCGCACCGACATACACATTTTGGCCCTGCTGCGTCGTCATCTGCAATTTCTGCATGTCCGACACGCCCTCCTCCGGGTAAAACACGGCGATTTTGGTGCGCGGCACGTCGCGGAAGCCCTCGAGCGCCGCCTTGCCCGTGTCCCCCGAGGTCGCCGTCAAAATGAGCGCATCCTCCTGCGAGGTTTCGAGTGCGCGCCGCATGAGCCGCGGCAGCAGCTGCAATGCCACATCCTTAAACGCCAGCGTCGGCCCGTGGAACAGCTCCATCACATATTCCCCCTCCGCGATCTTCTGGATGGGGATCACTTCGCTGTCCGCAAAGGAGGCATACGCCTCCCTCGTCATGGACAGCATTTCTTCGTATTCTATATCAAAATAGCAGCAAAGCACGCGCGCGGCGCATTCGGCATAGGGCGTCCGCCCCCATTCCAAAAGCGTCTCCAGCGGGACTTTGGGGAAGATCTCCGGCACAAATAGGCCCCCGTCCTCCGCAATGCCCTGCAGCACGGCGTCCAGCGCCAGCATCTTTTTGCTCTTTCCTCTTGTGCTGATCAAATACATGCGTCTGTTCTCCTCTTGACCGGGCAAATTGCCCAATCTTACTTTGCTTTATTATAGCATGCCGCGTTTTCTTGTTCAACGCCCACCCCGCAATTTTTGCGTCCGCTTCCTGCATCCTTTGCCGTCTCCTCCCGCCTCCGCGCTTTCGCGCCCCCTATGCTCCTGGCTTCCTTCCCCCGGCGACCGGCCTTTCCTTCTCTCTGCGCTCTTCGTTTCCGGCTCCATGGGCGCCGCGTCACCCGAGAACGGCATCTCCTCTCCCTGCCCCCCCTCCGCGTCTGGTCCAACCTTGTTCCTCCCCTCTTCCGCCTTTTTCGCGCGGTGGGCGATTTTCCCTCTCGTGTCTATCCCTCGCCTTCTTTTCCTTCCCTTTCTTCCTCTCTTCATCCGGGCTTCCCCGCACAGCATCCATCTTTCCTGCTTCTTTTTCCTGTCCGGTGCCTCTCTTCCCCTCGCACTTCTCCCCTTCTTTCCTTTCCCCCCTTTCCTTACAGCTAGATTCTCCCATGCAATGAGCACTCTTCCCTTCCCACATTCTATTCGCCCGTCTCGCCCGCCCTCTGCCCCCGGCGCGCCCTCCTTTCCCGCCGCCCTCGTTTTGCCTGTTTCTATTTGCCGGGAAATGTGGTATGCTATGCTGGAATCAAGAGTTTTTTCACGAGGTATTTCGCATGCATATCGTATTGACGGGCGGCGGCAGCGCCGGCCATGTGACCCCCAACCTCGCGCTGTTGCCCTATTTTCGGGAAGCGGGCGCAGAGGTCTCCTATATCGGATCGCGGGACGGCATCGAACGCAACATCATCGGCGAGGCCGGCCTTCCCTACTATGGCGTCAGCGCCGGCAAGCTGCGCCGCTATTTCAGCCTCAAAAATCTGAGCGATCCCTTCCGCATCCTGTCCGGCTATGCACAGGCCAAAAAGGTGCTGCGCCGCTTAAAGCCGGATGTCCTCTTTTCCAAGGGCGGCTATGTCTCCGTGCCCGTCGTGTTCGCCGCGCATAGCCTGCACATCCCCGTCGTCATCCACGAATCCGACTACACCCCGGGGCTTGCCAACAAGCTTTGCCTGCCCAAGGCGGAAAAGATCTGCTTTTCCTTCGAGGCGGCGGCCGCGGGCATCCCGGCCGAAAAGGCGGTCGTGACCGGCGCGCCCGTGCGCGCGAGCCTGCTTTCCGGGTCGCGTGCGGCGGGGCTTTCCGCCCTCGGCTTTTCGGGGAACAAGAAGGTGCTGCTCGTCATGGGCGGGAGCCTCGGCGCGCAAAGCGTGAACGAAGCGCTCGACGCCATCTTCCCCTGGCTTACGGAACGCTACGATGTCTGCCACATCCGCGGCAAGGGCAAATTGAACCCGGCACTTGAGGGCAATCCGGCCTACCGGCAGTTCGAATATGTCTCGGACGGCCTGGCCCATCTGTTCGCCGCCGCCGACCTCATGGTGTCCCGCGCGGGCAGCAATGCCATCTTCGAGCTGCTCGCGCTGCACCTGCCGAGCCTGCTCATCCCGCTGCCGCTCGAGGCCAGCCGGGGCGACCAGATCTTAAACGCCCGCTATTTTGAAAAGATGGGCTTTGCCGATGTGCTCATGCAAAACGACATCACACCCGTTTCGCTCGAACAGGCGCTTTCCGCGCTCGAGGAACACGCCCCGGCCATGCGAAAGGCCATGGCAGAGAGCCCCCTGTCCAACGGCGCTGAGGCCGTCGCCCGCGTCGTGCTTTCGGTTGCGGAGAAACGCCATGCATGATTTTCTGACCACGCTCTATGCGCAAAAAGACGCTTCCCCCCGGGCGCGCCGCGAAGCGCTGCTCCCGCTTGCCAAGCCGGCAGAGTTGGCCCGCGCTGTGCAGGCGCTTTCCTACAGCACCTCTCCGGAGGAACAGCGCGCGCTCACCCGGGCGCTTTCCGACCTGTGCGTCGACGCCGCCTGCCGCGGCCATATCGCGCACCAATTCGCCCTGCGCCCCGCGCTGGCCGGGCAATTGCTCGCCAACCCGGACGCCAAGGTGCGCAAAAACGCCGCCGAACTGCTCGGGCGGATGGATGCCGATGCGTATGCGGACGCGCTCATCGCCGCCTACCGGGCGGAGGAGATCGACTTCGTCAAGCCCTCGCTGCTGCTTGCGCTCGGTTCTGCGCACAAAAATGAGGCCGCCCGCGCCTTTTTTGCTTCGCTTCCGCCCCTCGAGGCCGGGGAAGCCAAGCATCAGCGCGCCCAGCGCGACGCGCTTTCCAAGGCGCAGGACTCCCTGTCGCCCCGCGCCTTTGTGCCCGTGCCGGACGCGCCGATGCAAAAGCCGCGCGACCTGCTGCTCACCTGCCCCAACGCCCGCCTCGCGGCGGAGGAGCTCTCCTCCCTCGGGTGGGACGCCCGCGCCTTTGACGCCAAAAGCGGCCTTACACTTGTCAAGAACGCCCGCGCCTTTTTGCCCGTATACCGCGCCCGCGCGTTCTATGAGGCCGGCATCTTGCTGTTCGAGAGCGATTCGCTGTTCCACGCCGTCCACGGCCTGACGCAGCCGCTCGTATGCCGCAATGTCAAAAACCTCTACGGCCGGCTGGATCTCTCCTACCGCCTCGATGTCGTGGGGCCGACGATCACGCGCGACGAACGCCTGCGCGCCTACCGGGCCGTGCAGGACGCCCTTGCCACTAGCCCGCTGCACAACAGCCCCTCGTCCTATGACTTCACGCTGAGCATCCTATGCCTTGGCCGCCGGTTCGCGGCGGTGCTCTTCCCGGGGTCGCAGAACGACACGCGCTTTGCCTATCGCAAGCAGGCCGTGAGCGCCTCCATGCACCCCGCCGTCGCCGCCGCCTGCTGCCGCGTGCTCGCGCCCTATGCGCAGGAAAATTCCCGCGTGCTCGACTGCTTCTGCGGCGCGGGGACCTTCCTGTTGGAACGCGCCCGCCTGCCGCATGCGTCGCTTGCCGGGTCGGACATCTCCCCCGCGGCGGTGCGCATCGCGCAGGCCAATGCCGAGGCGGCCGGCGTGTCTGCCGACCTGTTCGTCAAGGACGCCTCGCATCCCTTCCGGCACACCTATACCGAGGTGATCGGCAACCTGCCGTTCGGCCTGCGCGTCTCCAACCACGCCGGCAACGAACGGCTATACGCGGCCTTCCTGCAAAACCTCCGCCACATGCTCGCGCCCGGCGGCCGCGCCTTTTTGTTCACCAACGAAAAGAAGCTGCTCCTCTCCGAGATCGACGGCAAATTCGCACTCGAGGGCCGGGTGAACTTCTCGGCCGGCGGGCTGTATCCGGCGCTGTTCCTCCTGCGCCCGCTTGCGGACGCCTGAGCGTTCCCATCCCGATACGCAAAGAGCCCCGTGGAAGGTTTCTTCCGCAGGGCTCTTTTTGATTTTCTGTTTTTGGGATTCCCATAGCCCATTCGACCCACGGGTTCCTTTTGACATCTCGATATTCCCCTTTTCATCATCCATTCTTTTTAGCAAGCTATACTTGCGTTTTCTCTCCCCGCCGCTCGCTATCGCGTCATGCGAAGTGTTTTTCCCTCTTCCACCGCCCGGTGCTGCGGCTGCCTCCCCTTGTTCTCGCCTGCCGCCGCGCCCGACCTCCTTTTGCTGGATATGCCTCTTCTCGCGCCCTCCTTCTTCCATGTTCGCCACATGTTCCCCTCCTCTTGCGCGATGATATTTTTTCGCATTCCCTTCTCCATCCGAAGCTCCCTTCCTATCTTTTTCACAAAAAAAGGAACCGCACCCCTCCGGCCCACGGCTCCTTTTCGCCATTTCCATCCATTCCTGGCGGCACTCTGTCCCGGCAAGAATGAACCTGCCTGTTCTCACAAACTGCCCGCGGTCGTTTTATCCTCGCGCGGCCTACGTTCCACCTTTTTACGGCGCATTGCCCTCGCCGGTTTCCGATAGAGTTTCCTCTGTTCTACTCCTCTACGTTCGTGCCGCCCGATCGAGCATCGCGCAAAATGCTTCCTTTTCCGTTCCCCGGTGCCGCAGCCGCCTTCCCGGCTTCCTCCCTGCCGCCGCACCCGGCAATCCGTTTGGAGCTTGCCTTTTCAGCGCCTCTGCTCCGCCAATACGCACCGGCAAAGCGCCTGTCTCCCCATAGTTTTGCTGCATACGCTCCCTCCTTTGGGAGGTAGTAAGCCCGCTTGCGGCCGTTTTTCTAAACGCGCTTGGGTTTTCCCGCCCCTAGCCGCGCAAAGATGATTGCCGTCAGCGCCCCGATCAGCAACCCCATACCGAGGTCTGCGAGCAGCAGCCGCACCTTGCCCCAGCGACTTTGGATCAGCGAAAATGCCAAATATCCCAAAATCACATACGCCGCCCCTGCGCCTGCTCCGGCGAGAAGCTTGTTTTCCGGGCTGCTTTTGGCGGCAGCATAGGCCGCGAGGAAGATAGACACCACCTTGATTGTCTGGTTGACCACCGAAATGACCATATCGGAAAGCCCAAATTGTTTGACGGCGACGGCAAATGCCAGGATGCAGAAGATCGTCGCCGCCAATCCCAGCACGCCGCCCTTGACCGCGCGGGACAGCCATCCGCTCCCGCTGCGATCTTTGCCCTTTGCCGTCCGGTTCGCCGTTTTCCCTCGATTCATCGTCCCACCCTCTGTTTCTTTCGGATTTCTCTATCAATCTATGCATCCTCGCCGCAAACTATGCACAAGCTGCCTCGCTCAGGCAAAGCGCCGCCTCCGGCGCGATGCCGCTTCCCCTACCGGCGCGCCGTCCGCGTCTCCTCTCCGCGCGCCTCTCCTGGCACAAGCTCTCTCCCCGCACCCTGTTTTCCCCATGAGGATCCCCGCGCAGCACCGCTTCCCGCAGCCATGCCCTTGCGCATTTTTGCCGGGACGCGCCTCTTCCACAGCTGTCCTCCTCCGCGCAGCCATGCCGCATTGCTGCTGTCGCCCCGGTCTCTCCAGGCATTGCCCTCCGACACAAGCCCCCCTTCCGCCGCCCTGCGAATTTTTTCGACATTTTGCATTTTCCTGTTGAAATTCCGGGACATTTATATTATGATGGAGTCGAAAAAGTATTCATACTTTGTTCACAATATTCACTTAGGAGTTTACTCATGCAACAGAAAAATCAAATGCTCAAAGTTTGCGGGATCCTCATGATCATCGGCGGATCCATCGCGCTGCTGACCAGCCTTATCGCCCTCATCGGTGTGGGCGCGCTCGCCTCGGCGGCGGCCTACCTCGGCGGCCATGTGCTTGTCGGCCTGCTCGTGTTCGCCTGCATCCTGCTGTTGGCCTCCTCTGCGATGGAGCTCACGACGGGCATCCTCGGCGTTAAGAACTGTGACAAGCCGGAAAAGGTCAATTCCTGCATCATCTGCTGCTTCGTGACGGTCGGCCTCTCCCTGCTGGGCACGCTGCTCTCCGTCATCGCGGGCGGTTCCGTCAATGTCTTCTCCCTGCTGCTGAGCCTCGTGTTGCCGGGTCTGTACCTCTACGGCGCATATCAGCTCAAGAAGGCGCTCTAACGCGCATTTACAAAAAGACCAGCCATATTGGCTGGTCTTTTTTTGCGCTCCTATCCACGGGTTTTCCCGCCGTCCGCCGCCACACGGCAGGCGTCCGGCTTTTTCCGTTTTGCGGCTCGGCGAAATCCTCACCGTTTTCGACCGCCGTTCTTTCCCGCGCCGCCTCTTCTTACAGGTGCAGGCGCATCAAATCGCAGGAGACTTCCTCACCGTCGATCTGCAAAAACCCCGGGAAGCGCCCCACCGTCTCAAAGCCAAATTTGCGGTATAGCCCGATTGCCCGGGCATTGTCGCTGCGCACCTCCAAGGAGAGGATGCGCACCTTCGCCTGCTCCCGCGCAAACCGCAAGATCTCCTCCAGCATGCGCGTCGCGATATGCTGCCCCCACATGGCCTTTTTGACCGAAATGCTGATCTCTCCGCGATGTGCCAGGCGCGGCCGTCCGCCGCAGGAAAGCACGCCCGTGCCGATGATCTCCCCCTCCGCCTCTGCAACCAGGTACAATTGCCGTTCGGAATGCCGGATGCCCTCCAGATAGGCCGCCTCCTGCTCCATGCGCAATCCCACGCCCTCCGCGCCAAAGGTCAGGTTCTCCGTCTCGCCGCCGACCAGGCGGCAGTATGCCAATATTGCTTCCGCGTCTGCCGCTTCCGCTCTCCGGATGTTCACCATCTTTTTTTATCCTTTCCATCACAAGATCATTTCCTATTGCGCGCCGCAACGCGCCGCCTCTCACGGCCGTTCGAGCAAAATGCCTACCCGCTCACGCCTCGCCTTCCGGCCAGATCTGCTCCACCGCGCGGGCGATCGCCTCAAACAATGCCTGCTCCGCCTCGCCGAACCGCCCAACCTCCGGGCTGTCGATGTCCAATACCGCCACAACGCGCCCCGCCCGCCAAATCGGCACGACGATCTCCGACGCCGACGCCGCGTCGCACGCGATATGCCCGGCAAAGGCATGCACATCCCGCACCACCACGG
>CAOKKG010000027.1 GCA_948468985.1 uncultured Eubacteriales bacterium
CATGGCATAGGCCACCGCCCGGTACATCGCGCCGGTATCCATATAATTCATATGCAGCTTAGTGGCCACTGCCCGCGCCACTGTGCTCTTGCCGGCGCCGGCCGGCCCGTCGATTGCAATCTGTCGATTCATTTCACATGCTCCGTTTCAACATTTTATCGGCCAATTCGCAGAGCAGCGCCGCCTTGACTCCGAAGGGCGCAAGCGCCGCCTTGGCGGCTTCTGTCTTTTGCCTGGCGATGCGCCGCGATTCCTCCAGCCCGAACAGCGAGGGATAGGTGACTTTGCCTTCCTCTGCATCCTTGCCGCGCGACTTTCCAAGCTCCTCACCTGCGGTGATATCCAAAATATCGTCCACAATCTGGAACACCAACCCGACATTCCTGCCGTATTCCTCGATGGCCGCCAGCGCCGCCGTATCGTCCGTAAACAACATCGCGCCCGAGGTGAGCGCGCCTGTGATCATGTCGCCCGTCTTGTGCGCGTGAATGTATTGCAGCTGCGGGAAATCCACTGCCTGCCCCTCCAGCGCCACATCCATCACCTGTCCGGCCACCATGCCGCCGACACCCGCCGCCTGCGCGACCCGACTCATCGCCCGCAGAAAGCGTCCCGCCTTGTCCGGGTACCGCAGCGCGTTTTGCAGCATGACCTCATAGGCATAATTTAACAGCCCGTCGCCCGCCAGGATCGCCTGCGCCTCGCCATAGACCACATGGTTGGTCGCCCGTCCGCGGCGCAGCACATCGTTGTCCATCGCCGGCAGGTCGTCGTGGATAAGCGAATAGGTGTGGATCATCTCAATTGCACAGGCCATGTCCAAACACTGCACCGTGTCGCCGCCCACAAGTTCCGCCGCTAACAGGTGCATCGCCGGACGCAGGCGCTTGCCGCCCGCCTCTAGGCTGTACATCATCGAGCTGCGCAACAGCTCCGGCGCCTGTTCCGGCGCCAGCTCCGCCAATCGGCCTTCCACCGCTGCCTTCAATTCCTTCAATTTCTCGTCGATCTGCATTTATCTCGCCGCCTCCTGCTGCATCTGCGCCGCCTCCAGTGTATTTTCCAAAAGCATCGTGATCGTCATCGGCCCCACGCCGCCGGGCACCGGCGTCACATAGGCCGCCTTTTCCATCGCCGCCGCAAAGTCCACATCGCCTCGGAGCTTGCCTTCCACGCGCGAGGTGCCCACATCGATCACCACAGCACCTTCTTTGATGAAGTCCCCTGTGACAAACCCGGGCTTACCCACCGCGGCAATCAAAATATCCGCCGACGCCGCCAGTGCCGGGAGGTTTTCCGTCTTGGAATGACACATCGTCACCGTCGCATCCTCCTGCAGCAGGAGCATCGCTACCGGCTTGCCCACCAGGTTGCTACGCCCGATGACGACCGCATGCTTCCCGGCGAGGGGTACGCCCGTCCGCCGAATCAATTCCAAAATCCCTTTGGGGGTGCAGGACACAAGACCCTGGCCGCCCGAAAATAGGCTGCCCACATTTTGCCGGGTGAGCCCATCCACATCCTTTTCTGGCGCGATGCGCGCCAAAATGCAATCCTGTCGCAAATGCGCCGGCAGCGGAAGCTGCACCAAAATCCCCTGCACCGTCGGGTCCGCGTTTTGGCGGTCGATCTCGGCAAGCAGCTCTGCCTCCGTTGTCTCCGCCGGCATGCGGGTAGTCTCGGACCGGATCCCTACCTTGGCACAGGCGCGGTGCTTATTGCGCACATAGACCTCGGACGCAGGATCGTCCCCCACCAGGATCACACTGAGCCCCGGCACGAAACCATATTGCTCTGCAAAGGCCTGTACGCGGCCCGCCAAGGCCGATTGCATCTGCTCGGCGATCTGTTTTCCGTCAATTCGCGTTGCCGCCACTTCTTTCCTCCTGTTCCCACGCAAAGCGGAAGGCCGCCTGTGCCGCCAATCCGCAAGCATTGTCCGAAGCGTACTTCACTTCGGAAAAGATGAGTCCCGGATGCCGCGCCTGCAAAACGCGCCGCACGAACTCGCTGCGCATCACCCCGCCGAAGAGCAGCACGCGGTCAATGCCCGTTTGTTCACGCCCGCGCGCAATGAGCGTATCGAGCACCCCCGCCACGCAGGAGAGCACCGTCGCCGCCGCATCCTCGGGGGACATGCCCTGCCTCAATGCCCGGCGCACCGCCGATTCCGCCCCCGAAAAGCTCGCGGACAGTTCTCGCACCGAACACCGAAGAGGCTGCGCCTGCCCCCGCGCAGCCAGGGCAGAAATCGCCTCCCCCGCCGGGAAGGCATGTCCCAGCGCCACGCCGATGCGGTCGATGAACTGCCCCGCCGTGATGTCCGAACAGGACCCCAGCGTCTCGATGCGTTCGATCACATTTTCCCGCACCTGCACAGAGAGCAGATCCGTCGTTCCGCCCGAAACATGTAGCGCCAGATAGTCACCTCGAAAGGTCTGTCCTGCCCCAAGCATCGCCGCGCCGATGTGCGCATGTTGATGGCTCAACGCATAAAAAGCAGCCCCGGCCGTATAGGCCGCCGCCTTCGCATAGCTTTCCGACACACGGAATACCGGCATGTAGGAACCCTCTGCGGGGCGCGGCGCAACGCTGGCCGCAACTGCTTTCAGGTCTGTATATCCCTGCGGAAACAATTCCGACAGATTTTTCACATGCTGAAACACCATTTCCGATTGCCGCAGCCCCCTGGCACCCTCCGGCACCGAGAGCAATTGCCGATGGTCGAGCAGGATCTGCCCATCTGCATCGGCAATCGCCACCGAAGTCGTGTAACAGCTCGTATCAATCCCCAAAAAATGCATATCCTCACGCCTGCCGTTCGTTCTCCGCCTGCGAGATCGCGCGCAAAATGCCGTTGATGAAGTTCGGGGATTTTTCGTCCGAATACTTTTTAGCCAATTCCACCGCTTCATTGACCGACACCTTATAGGGAATTTCGTCGATATAACGCATCTCGGCCACCGCCAACCGCAAAATAGAGAGGTCGACCCGGGAAAGCCTGTCCAGCTTCCAGGTGCGGCAGTATTGTTCGATGCAGGCGTCGATCTCTGAGAGATGCTGCTCATAGAGATGCAGGGCACTATCGATATACGCCAAATTTTCGTCATCGAGCCGCGCACGATGCAAAACATCCCCCATGTCGATCAAGGTCGTACTGTCTGCATGCGGATCCTTCTTGATCGCCCGTTCATAATAAAGGCACATCGCCGCCTCGCGCGCCAGCCTTCTTTCCATGTTTCCCTCCATCGCCCCTTGTGGGCGAAATTCAAAATTTATGCGTCAATTTTTCAAACAGCTGCGAAAACCAGCCTGCTATCACCCGCCGCAACGCGGGGACGCCGCCCAAAAGCGCGCCGATCCCGCCGCACACCACAAGCAAAAGCGTCGAAAAAAAGCCAATCGTCAGCATCAAAATGCCCACAAGCAGCCCGATGCCCAGCCCCAAAAGCAGTGAAAGGTGTCCCTGTATAAAGGTTCGAATCTGTTCCTTCATGATGCCTTCCGCCTTATACGGCCGCCGGCGGGTTCTGCTTCAGCGGCAGGATCCGGATGTGCAGCTGATCCGCGGAAATGCCGGAATAGGTCTCGACATACTGCTTTATTTCCTCGGAAATACGCTTTGTAAGCTCCGGCACCTGTACCTCCGGCCGCACCGAGATCGCCAGGTTCAACCGAATGGACTTATACGCTAGCGGCACGATGTCGATCCGCTGGATGACGATGCCCTGCACATTCTTCAGGTAGTGGTTTGCAAGCTCGCGCAGCGCCTCTACCGACACGGCGACCGATCCATCCGCCGAATTGTCCAGCACCACCGCCGTCACCGGCGCTTCCTTGGTGTGGAAGAATAGCAAACACAGCGCGATGATCGCCAAAAACAACGCGGCCGCCGCCCAGATATATTTAAACCCGGTGTCCGTAAACCCGTGTGCCAGCGCCAAAATGTCCTCCACCGCAAACGCGCCGAAGCTCGCGGCGATCACCAGGCCGCACAGGGCCAATATCACAATCAAAAACAGAGAAAATACAATTCGTGTCCCCACGCTCATTTTCATAGGTATGCCTCCATGCCTTACACCGAAAAAGGGCGCGCACGCTCAAGCGCGCCGCCCGCTTTTTCCACGGATTTTGTCAGGCTTCCTGCTTTCCCGCGTTCTCTGCTGGTTCGCTAGGCGCCGCTTCCTTCAGCTTTACGCCCTGCACATAGACATTGATGGCGGTCGGCTGCAGGCCAGTCATGGTGTCAATCGCGGTATAGATGCTCTCCTGGATCTTGCGGCAGACATCCTGCACCTTGACGCCATATTCCACGATGATCTGCACATCGATTGTCAGGGAATCCTCGGTCTTGGTGACTTTGACGCCCTTGGCAGGGCGCTTCTTGCCGATCAAGTCGTTCCAGCCGTCCTTCATCAAGCTTCCGCTCATGTTTGCGATCCCCTGCACATCAGCTGCCGCGATGCCGGCGATCGTCTCCAATACCTCATTTGCAAATGTAACAGTACCGTTCGGCTCTACATTCATCAATTCTTCGCCCATAAACGGAGTACCTCCACGATAAATTTTGGTTTTATTGTACCACATCGCTTCCGAGAATACAACAAAGGAAATCTCTTCCTACGCCTTAGGCATGATTTTTATGCTCTCCGCCTCGGCCTGCGTCTGCTTTTTAATGATGTCGGCGATCTGCGTGACCTCTGTTTCGGAAAGCTCCTGCTTGTCGACCACGACATTGACGGCCCCCTCGCCAATCGTCACAACTGCCTCCATCCCGAGCCCCGTCTGGATGAGCCCCTCGCTTACGAGCTCGTTTTCCATATTTGCCGTCAGGCTCAACTTCTGCGCCTGCGCCGAGGCCTTGGTCGCATCGTCCGTCTCCGCGCTCTCTACGACCGATTCGATGTAGCGCAGCTCCTGCTGCCGCGTCGTCTCCCGCTCCTCCTTAAACACGCTGAATGCATTGCCCGGCTGCGAACCCGCCGTATCGCCTGTCTTTTTGACCGCCGTAATGGCATAGTTGGCATATCCCGCCGCAAAAACCGCCAAAAACAACCCCGTCAAGAGCAGCGCCCGTTTGTTCGTCCCTTTCAAATTTCCTTCCTCCTTGTTCACTTTCCCGTGTGTTCCATTTTCAAGACTTCCACTTTATCCCCATCAATCGCCAAAAAGGTCTGCACCGCCTCTAACAGCTTCACCCGGACGCCGATGTCCCCCGCCCCCTCAGCGACGACCAATACCCCGCGCACCACCGGTTGGATCTCCTTGATGATGAAGGCAGAGGTGTCGCTGCCCTCCTTGACCGTCGCGATGTCCCGGCTCTCGTTCTGCGTCGAAGAAGAACTCCCCTCGCTTTCGTTGGTCGAAGACTTGTTCTGCTCGCTCATCGCCGGGACGAGCTCTGCGCTGGATTCGTAATTGATGACGACATCCACCCGTCCCGCGCCCGCCACCTTGGACAGGATCCGTTCCAGCTTTTCCGCGAGGTCCCCCTGTGCCTGCGTCTGCGCCGAGGGTTCCTGTGCCGCCTTCTTGGGGCTTTCTGCCGTGCGGAAAGTCGAGAGATAGATAAGCAAGATCGCCGCCAGTAGCGCGCCTACGAGCAGGTATTGCAGCTTCTTTTTGCCGGGAGACCGGAGAATCTCCCGCACTTTTTCCCGATCGATCATATGTCCCCCCTATCCATTCCTATTTTCCCATTCCCGCCGATATACATCCCAGATGAGCTCTCCATAGCTTTTTGCGTCCGCCGCCGGCGCCGGTGTCGATACATTTTCCGTCACTTCTTGGAGCCATGCCTCCCCCGCCTCTCCCCAGGGGATGGACAGGAGCAGCATCGCCCCGACGATTGCCGCCGCAAACCGGCACACCCCGCGCATCCGCCCGCCCGGGAGCAGGCACAGGCAGAATTCCCCGGCCATCGCCGCGATGACGACGAGCGCCATTTTTTCCAAAATCTCCTGCATGCTTCCTCCTTCACCAAAGCATCATGCCCCGGTCGGCTGCACCCATCACGACCGCCACAAAGAGAAACGCCATGAGGCTCATACTGAGCAGCGCGGCGAACAGCAGCGTCACGCTCTCGCTCAGGCCGGAGAGCAACCCGGCCGCCTCCTTCCCGCCAAATAGCCCGGCCGCCGCCCCGGCAAAGCGGAGCAGCAGACTTTGCGCGATGAGCCGCAGCAGCGGCAGGCTCATCCGCGCGGCAATGGCGACCTCCCCAAGGATACCCACGGCGTTTTTGACGATCAGGCTGCACGCGACAAGCGTTTCCAAGGTGTCCGAAAACATCCCACCCACGATGGGCACCATTTTGTCGATGGTGAATTTCGCCGTTTTGAAATACACCCCGTCGATCGAAGCGCCGGCGATTCCCTTCAGCGCCGTGACCCCCAAAAACACCACGAACAGCACGCCGAGCAGCCACTTGACCGCGCTCGCAATGCATTTGGAAAACCCGTCCAGCCGCCACATGCCGGACACGCCGCTGCCCAGGTCGAGCAGCCCCTTAGCCAGGATCATCGGGATTACGACAAGGCGAATCAGTTCAAACACGCCGCCGGTCAACGCGGTCATGAGCGGACTTAGGACCGCCTGCGCATTGAGGCTCCCCATCGCCGTGAGCAGCAGCATCAACACCGGCGACAGCACCTCCACCGCCCGCGCCAGGTGCCCGGCCGCCTGCTGCACCTCGGCGACGCTCTGCGCCAAAAGGTGCGCCGCCAACACACAGCAAAGCATGCGCGCCGCCTGTTCCGCGAGGGAGGCCGCCTCGCCGCCCATGCCCTGCCGAAGCTGCACAAAAACACCGCTCAGGGTCACGATTGCGAGAATCTGGAGCACGCCATTCCAGCTTTCCGCCATGCTTCCCGCGAAGCTCCTCCAAAGTACCCGCCCAAGCATCTGTGGATCCAGTCCGGGAAGCCCGTTTTGCGTCAACGCCTCGATCGCCTGCCGCATATCCGCCGTCCCGAGCAAGTCGGCCGCGTCGGCGTACAATTCCTCCAACCCGGACAGATCCAGTCCATCCAGCACCTCTCTCACACCCGTCTCCAATTCCTGCCGTATCTGTTCCTCACTTGCCGCTTCTTCCTGCTCCATCGGCGCGGCCGGGCAGGTACACGGAAATAAGCAGAGCAGCAGGCACAGCGAAACCCAGCGCCAAATTTTTTTCTTTTGCAGCGTCATTCTATATCAGCTCCATCACAGCCTGGGCAAATTCGGACAGCAGCGGCAGGCTGAGGCTCACGATGACCACGCGCCCGGCGAATTCCACCTTGGCACCCACCGCGCTCTGTCCCGCGTCCCGGAGTAGCTCCGCCGTCGACTCGCTCACATACGCGATGCCCACGATCTTGAGCATGAGCCCGACCGCCGCGTACACCTGCGCATACTGCTCGGCAAACGCCCGCAGCACCGTCACGCTTTCTACGAGGCGTTCCGCCACCAAAAGTGTGATAACAAGTCCCGTCGCTAGACTCAGTTGCAGCGATATCTCCGGCGTCTGCTTTTTGAGCAGGATCGCCAACACCGCCCCCACCAGCCCGATGCCCGCAATTTTTACGATTTCCATCCTAGTACAGTCCAAAGACCTGCTTCACGCTCTCGAACAGCTGCCCCACGAGATCGACCACCATCAACAGCACGACGACCAGCCCCGCAATCGAAACCATGGTCGCGATGTCCTCCCGCCCGGAACGCACCAACAATTGATACAGCACGGCCACCAGGATCCCGATTGCCGCGATTTTGAACACCAGATCGATACTCACATTCATAGGCGCCCCCACCCCTTCACAGCAGCAGGATGACGACGGTGAGCCCCGCCGACAGGCTGACCGCCCGAACGACCTTGGCCTTGTCGCGCTGTTCCCGCTCGAGTGCCCGCAGGCGCTCCGCCATCTTTTCCAGGCACGCCGCACCGCTCTGTTGCAATTGCGTTTTGGTTTCGGCGGCGGCCGCCTCCGAAAAGTATTGCAGGCACGCCTCGCGCAGATCCGCATCCACCGCCCGGCCACATGCTTCGAACGCCGCCTCGGCCAGGGGCTGAACCTCTGCCGTCGGATCCTTGCGCAGGCGTTCCGCCAAAGCGCCGAACAGGCCGAGCTTTGAGGTCTCCTCCGCCCAGCAAAGCGCCCGCGGAAAAGTATATTCCTTTTGCACAAGCGCTTCGGACATTGCCCGGCACCCGTCATGAAGTGCGCACATTGCCTGCACGCGTTCCTGATGTGCTGACACGACAAATTCCCCGATCTTCTTGCAGCAAAGCACGATCGCGCCCAGCAGCATACATTTATACAGCATAGGAAAACCTCCCTCCCGGCAAGGGCCGCCGCAAAAGCGCCCGCCCTTCTCCGTCCAGTATCTGCCCTACCGTACCGCGGCCAAACTCTTCCGAGAGCAGGACAAACCGATCAAAGAGAAGCCCTTCCGCTGCACGAAAGAAAGGCTTGTGCCGCAGATCCGCCAGGTCCCGCCCATGCGCCGTCGCCAGAATACGGACGCCGCAATAGACTGCCTGCGCAAGCGCCCGAAATTCCACGGGGTCGCCCAATTCATCCGTCGCGATGCAGTCCGGTGAGAGCGTGCGTACCGCGAGTGGGATACCCACCCGCTTTGCGCACCGCAGCACATCTGTCCGCCGCCCCAGGTCGAACCCCTCTGCCCAAAGCTCCTCGCGTTCATCAATCACCACGCATTTCTGCGCCAGACACCCCGCTCCGTCGGCCGCGCAGCGAATGAGGTCGCGCAGCAGCGTCGTCTTGCCCTGCTGCGGCGGCGAGACGATGAGGGTGTTCCGCAGGCTGCCCCGATCCAGCAAATAGGGGAGCACGCTCTGTGCGGCGCCGCGCACCTCCCTCGGAAAGCGGATGTTCACCGAGGTGAGGTCCTCCATCCGGACGATCCGCCCCGCCTCCATCACCGCGCGCCCGGCCAGCCCTATGCGCACGCCACCGGGCAATGTCAAAAATCCCTGCCGCATCTGTTCGGCATAGGCGTGCAGCGAATGTTCCGCCATCGCCGCGACCATCCGGCGGATCGCCTCTGCGTCCGGGCGGCAGGCGAGCTCACTCACCCTGTCAAAGCAAACTGCCTCGACCGGCCGCCCGCTGCGCAGACGCAATTCCTCCACTTCCTCCCAGGGGACATTTTTCTTCCATTCTCCCGGCGGAAGGCATTCCCATATAAATTCCCTCATAGCCTGTTCTCCTTTGTCCGTTGCTCCATTTTATGAAGGCACACCCTGCTTTATGCGCCCCGTCCACCCGCCTTTTTCGGCACAAAAAAACGGCCATACCCTCGGTATAGCCGTCCTTTCCTGCTTTATTTTTAAGCTCCCTCCTGTTCGCGGAACTGCTGCCGGTACAGCGTGGCATAGACGCCACCCTTTTGCATCAACGCCGCATGGCTGCCGCGTTCTACAATCTCTCCATCCGCAACCACGGCGATCTCATCCGCGTTCTTGATAGTGGACAATCGGTGCGCAACGACCAATGTCGTCCGCCCGCGGCACAGCTCGTCCAACGCCTCCTGAATGAGGATCTCCGTCGTGTTGTCCAGCGCGCTCGTTGCCTCGTCCAAAATCAGGATCGGCGGGTTCTTTAAAAACACGCGCGCAATGGACAAGCGCTGCTTCTGCCCGCCGGACAAACGCACGCCCCGTTCCCCGATTACGGTGTCATACCCATGTTCCATCTGCAAAATGTATTCGTGGATATTTGCGCGCTTGGCTGCCTCGATAACTTCCTCCTCCGTCGCATCCAGCCGCCCATAGAGGATGTTGTCGCGAATGCTGGCGTTAAACAGGTAGATATCCTGCTGCACGATGCCGATTTGCCGGCGCAGCGAATCGCGCGTGATTCCACGGATGTCCCGTCCGTCGATGCGGATGCTCCCCTCGGAGACTTCGTAAAAATGCGGGATCAGGTGACATATCGTCGTCTTGCCGCCGCCGCTCGGTCCAACGAGCGCAAAGGTCTTTCCGCGTGGGATGTCCAGATCCACATGCCGAAGCACCGGGTGCGCGTCGTCATAGGCATAGGACACATCGCAAAATTCGATATGCCCCTCTGCAGTCCCCATCGGCCGCGCGCCCGGCGCGTCCTCCTCCGGTGGCTCGTCCATAATCTCCAAAAAGCGTTCAAAACCCGTGACGCCGTTTTGGAACTGCTCCATAAAATTGATGAGCGTCGTGACCGGCGACAAAAAGAGATTGATGGACACCAAAAATGCCGAATAATCGCCGAAGTTGATCTTTCCCTGATAGAGGAACAATCCGCCCGCAATCAGGATGATGACATTGAAAATATCCGTCACAAAGGTCGTCGAGGAATGGAATTGCCCCATCGATTGATAGGCTTCGCGGCGCGCTTCCACGAATTCGCGGTTGCCCACCTCGAATTTTTCCATTTCTTTGTCGGCATTGGTGAACGCCTTGGTCACGCGGATGCCGGAAATGCTGCTCTCCAGGGAGGCATTGATCTGTGCGATGGACACGCGGCTCTTGAAGAAGGCGCGGTGCATCTTTTTGCGCAGCGCCAGCGATACCGCCGCCAACAGCGGTACGCACGCAAAGATGATGAGCGTGAGTCCCACATGGATCGTACACAGATACACGAACGAAAGCAGGATCGAGATAGAGCAGATGAGCACATTTTCCGGCCCATGGTGTGCCAATTCGCTGATGTCCATGAGGTCGTTGGTCATACGGCTCATGAGCTTGCCCGTTTCGTGTGTGTCGAAAAAGCGGTATGGCAGCGTTTCCAGGTGCCGGAACATGTCGCTGCGCATTTGCGCCTGCATCCGCACGCCCATCATGTGCCCTTCGTATTGGATGAAATAGTTGAGCAGCATGCGCAGCGTGTAGATGCCGAGCAGCACCGTGCCGAACACCACGATCCCCCGGTAATTCTGGTTCGGGATCAGGTCGTTTAGCATCGTCCGGGTGATGATGGGATACACGATGCTTGTGAGCGCCACCAAAAGCGACGCCCCCATGTCCAGTAAGAATAGCCGCCTATGCGGTTTATAGTATTTGATAAAGCGCCGTATCACGCGTCATTCCTCCTTGTTCGCCTGCGCCCCGCCTTTGAGAGCGGGCGTCTGTTCCGCCGGGCAAAGCTCTGCCGAGGCGTCCTCCCGCCGCGGTCGGCGCGGCAGTAGGATGGACACATTGTTCCGCGCCGCGCGAAGCAGTAGTCGCAACACCTCGGCCATCAATTTGCGGCTCGCCTCGTCCATATTTTTGAGAGACCGCGCCATAATGAGCGCGTTTTTATACCAGTTTTCTGACAATTCCCGCAGCGTCGCAGCGTTCGTATCGTGGAGGATGGAGAACAGCGCGTCAAAGAACTTTTCCCGTTCCTCCGGCGTCATGGACGCAATCCAATCCTTGAGCGACCGATCGACCATCCGGCTGCTGTTCGTCGCCGTCGCCAGGCGGCAGAAGGAGGCCCGCTCCATCTCCCAGGAATAGATGTCGTGCTGATACAGCCCCGTCTGCGTGCTGTGGATGATAGTGTACTGTTCCTCGTGTTCCAGCAGCATCCCAATGACCGAGGACTGCGGCACAAAGGTGCGCACCCGGCCGCAGATCGCCTGATAGCCTGCCTGTCCGATCACCTTTTCGCCAAACCCCGGGCCGTCGAAGTTATACACGCTGCCGATGCGCGCTTGCAGGCCCTGCCCGCAGAATGCCGCCGCATAGACCGCCAGGTTGCCGCCCTTGGAATGCCCGCAGAGGAGCATTTCCCCCTCGGTCTGCTCCGCCGCCTCCCGAAGATAGGCGACCGCGCGGCGCTGCGCCGGAACGGCTTCCATAAAGCTCATGTTGAAATCCTCTTTCCACCCGATGAGCGTGTTGTCCGTCCCCCGATAGGCCACACAGACCGCCGGTGCATCCGGTTCCACAAAGCGGAAGGTCACCGCCGAGAACTGCATCTCTTGCCCCGCGTCCCGCAGATTGCGGTACCCACACAGTCGCACATCCCGAAACCGGCGATTTTCGGCGATCATCCGCAGAAGCGTAATGTCGTTTTGCATGAGTACGCGCTTGTCCGCGTCCGGCTGCCGCAAAAAAACCGCCGCCATTTCCCCAAGAGGTGTGGTGTGCGCGAAGTCCCCTTCCACAAAGCCTTCAAATGGGATATACGAAAGGCGCGCCAAAACGAGCGCGTCCACCTCGCAAAATGGGCTTTGCGCAAAGGACAGATCGCCTCGCCACCGCAGATAGGTAAAAATATTTTCCATTTCCCCTCCTCCATAAAAAAACCGCAGTCACAAACGGACTACGGATGTAAATTCTCTGGCCCGCCGACTTATTTGGTCATAAACAGGATACCCAGCGTGTTTGGCCCACAATGGCAGGCAATCGTGCTGCTCGCCGTCGTCACATGCACTTCTTGGAATGGCGCGATGGCGAGGATCGCTTCCCGCACCAGGTCCACATAGCCCGGGTCGTCAAGCGACGAATAGGTGATGAAGATGCGCGAGAGATCCAAATCCCCGGCGTTTTTCAGGGTGTCCTCCACATAGCGGAGCAGCACCTTTTGGAGCTTCCCGCGGTATTTCTTGCCGACATCCATTCCTCCGCTCTTGTTGTCCACCACGATGCAGGGCTTGATATTCAGCATGTTGGCCGAAAATGCCGTTACGCCGGAACAACGCCCGCCAGCATGCATGAATTTCAAGGTGTCCAAAATAAAGCTGGCGTGCACCTTGCCGCGCATTGCCTCGATCCGCTGCTGGATCTCCGCCGCGCCCATGCCTTCGGCCGCCATTTCTGCCGCCTTGATGACCAACAGCCCCGTCCCAGTCGAAAGGCTGTAGGAATCGATCGGGTAGATATGTCCCAATTCCTGCGCCGCCGTGCAGCAGTTCTTATAAGACGCCGACAGCGCGCCGCCCAGATTTAAGTGCACGACCTCCTTACCGGCATCCACCCATTCCCGAAAATAGTTGGCATATTCAAAATGATTGATCGCCGAGGTCTGCGGCAGGATCTTTTTATCATAATAGGCCTGAAAGATCTCCCCGGAGGTAATCGTCACATTGTCCAGATAGTCCTGCCCATCCAAAATGATGTGATAGGGGTAACAGCTGACCTGATAGCGTTCCCGCAGTTCCGGCGTCAGGTCGCAGGTGCTATCTGCGCTCAAGATCACATTGCTCATATCCTTCTCCCATTTTTCGCCGGTGTCCGGCGGATTTTCCATATCGTTCTTATTTTCTTCATTGTAAAGCAATCCCGTCCGCTTGTAAAGCGCTGTTTCCCTCGCTTATTGACAAGGCTGCCCGCTTTTCGCTAAGATATAGTTATAAATACCCGGGATTTTCCAGATTCAAACAAAGGAGATTTGAAGAATGAGCAAACTGACAGCGGGACAATTCTTCCCGAATTTTACGGTAGACACTTTATATGGCGGCACACAGCTGATTCGCGACATGCTCGGCGCGGGCAAAACGGTCTTTTGGTGCCTGCGCTATATCGGCTGTACCGTCTGCCGCTATGACATCCACCTAATGGCGCAGCGCTATGGGGAAATCGAGGCCAAGGGCGCCAAGGTCTATTTCCTGCTGCAAAGCGAAAAGAGCGTCCTCGAGGAGGAACTTTCCGGCCTCACGCTCCCGTTCGACATCATCTGCGACCCGGCGATGAAAATTTACGAAGCGCTGGACATCCAGCCCGCCGAATCCATGAAGGCACTCCTGGGCGACGTCCTCGAAAAGCTGCAGACCAAGGGTGCTGCCGCCGCCGAAGCCGGTTTTTCTCACGGCAAATACGAGGGCAACGAGCAGCAGCTCCCCGCACTTTTCATCGTCGACGCCGCGGGCAAGGTGCTGACCGCGCACTACGCCCGGGACATCATGGACATGCCCACCATCGACGAAGTCTTGGCACAGCTCTAAACCAGTTTTATCCGCAAAAAGCCTCCTGCAAAACCGTTGCAGGAGGCTTTTTTTGTTCCTATTTCGTTGTTCATCATCTCCGCGTGCGAATCAGATGGTTTTTGAGGTCATACAGCTTCTGCGAAAGATCGACCTTGTAGATATGCGGGTTCGTAAACCGCTTGTATTCGTCCCACAGCGTGTTCATCTGTTCCTTGGCATACGCCTGGATCTCCATGAGTGTCGGTGACACATAGACCTGCTTGCCATCGACGAAGATCGGCTGCAGCAGCTCCTTCGTGAAGTAGTTGGTGAGCGTCATCGTCTTCCAGGTCGCCGTCGGGCTGAAGATCGTGAGCGGCTGCGATTCGTCGATTGTTTCGTCGGCAAGCATGATGAGGTCGGCAAGCGCCTTGTTTTCCAGCTTGCTGTAGATGCGGACCACCTTTTTATACCCTGGGTTCGTGATCTTCCAGATGTTCTCGCTGAGCTTGATGCGCGGTTCGAGCGCGCCGTCCGGCTCCTGCATCGCGGACAGCTTATACACGCCGCCCAGCGCCGGATAGTCCTCGCTCGTGATGAGCTTCGTGCCGACGCCCCAGCTGTCGATCTGCGCACCCTGGAGTTTCAAGTCGAGAATCAGCCGCTCGTCCAGATCGCCCGAGGCGCAGACGATGGCATTCGGGAAGCCCGCCTCATCGAGCATCTTGCGTGCGCGCTTGGAAAGATACGCGAGATCGCCGCTGTCGATGCGGATGCCGAGCGGTTCATGTCCCTGTTCGCGGAGCTCACGGAACACCTGAATGGCGTTGGGCATGCCGCTGCCCACGACATCATAGGTGTCCACCAGGAGCATGCAGGCGTCCGGGAAGACCTCGGCATAGGCGCGGAAGGCCTCCAATTCGCTGTCAAAGCTCATGATCCAGCTATGCGCATGCGTGCCGGCCGGCTTACCACCGAAATACTGCGTCGCCAACACATTCGAGGTGGAGCTGCATCCGCCGATGATGGCCGCCCGCGCCCCGTACAGCCCGGCGTCCGGCCCCTGCGCCCGGCGCAGGCCGAATTCCATCACGTTGCCGCCGCCCGCCGCACAGACGATTCGGCTCGCCTTGGTCGCGATGAGCGTCTGATGATTGATGATGTTCAACAGCGCCGTCTCCAAGAGCTGCGCCTGCGCAATCTCCGCCTTTACACGCACCAGCGGCTCGCCCGGGAACACGATCGTCCCCTCCGGAATCGCATAGATTTCCCCCGTGAAGCGGAACTTCGAAAGGTAATCCAAAAATTCCTCGTCAAACAGTCCGAGCGAGCGCAGATACGCGATGTCCTCCGGCCCGAAGTGCAGGTTATTGACCAGCTCGATAAGCTGCTCCACCCCGGCCATGACCGCATAGGCCGATTCCCCAACCGGCCGGCGAAAAAACATGTCGAACACCGCTTCGCGCGTGTGCATTCCCTTCTTGAAATACCCGTACATCATGGTCAACTCGTACAGGTCTGTGAGCATGGTCAAATTTCTCATTTTTCGCTTCCCTCTCCGTCGGCGGGCATCCGTCCTCCGGCTGTTCCTTCCTTTTTTTTACGCTTCTTTTCTTCCGCATAGGCGAGGCTGTACTTTCCCTCATAGGGCACGCTCTGCTTTTGCGGCTTTTTGTGCATAATGCACAGATACGCCGTCCCCACCAGCACGAGCACGATGCTGAGTGCCTGCGAAATGCGCACCACTCCGGGGATCAGCCAGAGGCTGTCCGTCCGCAGCCCCTCGATGAAGGCGCGGCCAACGCCGTACAGCACCAGGTACAGTACAAACACATTTCCCCGGCGCTTTGCCCGCTTAAAATACCACAGCAGCACAGCGAACACGAGCAGGTTCCACATGCTCTCATAAAAGAAAGTCGCCTGATGCCATTCGCCCAGCTCCTCGATATACACGCCATAGGGGAACCATTGCAGGGATTCGTTCGTGATCAGGTTACCGAACGCCTCCTGATTCACAAAATTGCCCCATCGCCCGATGGCCTGCCCGATGATCAGCCCCGGGCCGCCGATGTCCAGGATATCCCCAAAGGGGATCTTGGAATAGCGGCTGAACACAAACGCCCCGATGACCGAGCCGATCACCGCCCCATAGATCGCGATGCCGCCTTCCCAAATGGCGAACACGGACGCCAGATTGTCCTTATAGCTGTCCCACTCAAAGGCGACATAGTAGATCCGCGCGCATACAATGGCCAGCGGGATACACGCGAGCAACAGGTCGATGGGCATATCCGAGTTATACCCGCGGCGCTTGGCCAGGAAAAAGGCCGTCACCAGCCCCGCGCAGATGCCAATGCAGATGATGACCGCATACCAGCGGATATCCAGCCCCTGTATTCCAAATAGATTTCGCACAAAATAAGGATTCATTGCTTTTCCTCCTGTGGATTTCAGACATAGCTATTATAAAATTCTTGCCCGCAATCGTCAAGTAAGCGGCTTGTCGGTAGAATCCGGGCATGCTAAAATAAAAGTAATTTTCGACTTTTCAAGGAGGCTTTCGATGAATACCGCGTTTTTCTTTCTCCGTGCCTTCCGCGCGGAGGATCTTGCCGCCGTGCAGCATCTGTTCCGTGACACCGTGTGGCATGTGAATTGCCGGGATTACACCCCGGCGCAGCTCGCGGCCTGGGCGCCCGAGACCTTTGACGCGGCACGCTGGCTCCCCTCGCTGCTCGAGCATCACACGCTGGTGGCCTGCGCAAATGACGCGCCCGAACAGATTCTGGGGTTTGCCGACATGTCGGCCGACGGATACCTAGACCGGCTCTATGTCCACAAGGATTTTCAGCACTGCGGCATCGGCACAGGGCTGGTCTTCGCGTTGGAATGCTGGGCAGCCGCACGGGGCTGCTCCCACTTTGAAACACATGCTTCCATCACCGCACGCCCGTTCTTTGCCGCCCGCGGCTATGTCGTGCGAAAGGAACAGCAGGTCGAGCGTCTAGGGCAAACACTCACCAACTATGTCATGCGCAAGGAAGTCTAAGGCCATCTTCCCCACGGGGCCGCTTCGGCAAACCCATTGCCCGCAAGACAGGAAAGGAAGCTTCGTATGAACGAGAAAGCGAACAAGAAACCCGCGTATTGCGGAGAGGAGGATTCCCCGATCCTCGGCTGCGTGGACCAACCGGAAACAGGCGGCAATTACCGCATCCGAGAGTTGGATCGGTATTGCAAACGAGAAGAAGCAAAGGGCAGGACCTTTGCCGACATCCAAGCCAGCGGAGAACTGGAACAATTTCGGATCAAATAAATGCGCAAGCAAAACCCCGATCGGGGCTTTGCTTGCACAACCTCTATCAACGGCATCCAAGAAAGGTATCCTCTTATGAACAAGAACGCAAGCCAAAATTCTGCGGCGATTCACTTATGTCCCGTTTGCGACAAACATCTATTCCAAGAACCTTTTGCGGATTGCCCTATTTGCAATTGGAAAAACGATATCGTGCAAGAAGAACACTCCGATTGGGGCGGTTGCGCCAATGTTATGTCCCTAAATAATACCAGGGAAGCCTATAAAGTCGGAAAAGAGATCCAATAAATCCCATACATATGTAAGCAGACACAAGTTTCAAAAGAATTTCTCCGAGATTTCAACCCGGGCATCGTATGAAAATGGGAGCTGCTCTTTTTATGTTACTTCTTTACGGGAATAGCTATACACGGCCATGGAAAAAACAATCTGTCTCTCTGCCCTGCTTTTTGCGGCGGGCGCCGCACATGGCGGGCTGCTGTTCTCCCGCCCTTCCTCGGCAAAGAAATGATTTCCTATTCCAAAAACGCGGCGACGAGCGAGGATATTGTCAACCGGTATCATGCTCCAAATCTTTTTTGCGAGGTATTTTGCGCCGATTTCACAGTCACAGTACACTGCATCGATGATGATGCCTATATGCACAACGGTCGACAATATGGCAGTGTGGCAACTCAAAAAACGCTATAAAAAAAGTTTTCAAACTTTTTGTTTGAAAACTTCTTTACACTTGGTGCGCCTCCGGGGGCTCGAACCCCGGACACCCTGATTAAGAGTCAGGTGCTCTACCAACTGAGCTAGAGGCGCATATATAGTATGGAGCGGGTGATGGGAATCGAACCCACGTAGCCAGCTTGGAAGGCTGGAACTCTACCATTGAGCTACACCCGCATCGCCGTTTCCACATTGCCCGGAAACATTGGTTATTATACTCGCGGGTGTTGAAAATGTCAATAGGCAAATTCAATTTTTTTGAACCCTTCCCTCGCAGCCACGATTTGGTGACCCGCCGGGGATTCGAACCCCGGACCCTTTGATTAAAAGTCAAATGCTCTACCGACTGAGCTAGCGGATCATAACAAATGGCTGGGGTGGCAGGGCTCGAACCTACGAATGCGGGAGTCAAAGTCCCGTGCCTTACCGCTTGGCTACACCCCAACGTGAACCTGCCGCCGCTTGGGAGCTTTGAAAAAATGGGGTGAATAGTGGGATTCGAACCCACGACCTCCAGGGCCACAACCTGGCACTCTAACCAACTGAGCTATATCCACCATAAATACGCCACAGCGATAACGTCATGTGGAATGGCGCGCCTGAAGGGATTCGAACCCCTGACCCACGGCTTAGAAGGCCGTTGCTC
>CAOKKG010000028.1 GCA_948468985.1 uncultured Eubacteriales bacterium
ACCTCCGGCTGGATATAGCAGGTGTGCAGGATGTTGAAGTCCGCGTCCACGACCTGCGAACCACCGCCGCAGATGGCCGGGGAATGCAGCCCCAGGTCCTTTGACAGCACCTTGACATTGGCGGCCATGCGGCCGGAGGCCAACACGACATAGGCGCCGGCGGCTTCCGCCTCCTGCATCGCCCGGATGGAGCGTTCGGTGATTTTTTTATCGCTGGTGATGAGCGTGCCATCCATATCGATGGCGATCAGTTTATACGACATGAGTTTCTGGTTCCTTTCTTGAATTTCCTCTCCTTATATTATAGCGAAAGAGCAAACGAAAGGCAAAGTGTTTTGCGTGAAAATTGCGGGCGGCGATTTCTATTCCGAGCGATTTATGGTATGATATTCTAGGTAGAGTTTTGATCGTAAACGGTAAGGAGAACGGGAATGAGCGGATTTGTGCATCTGCATGTCCATAGTGAATACAGCCTCCTGGACGGGGCGGCCCGCATCGGGGATATCATCGCCAAGGCCAAGGCGCTGGGGCAGCCGGCCATCGCCATCACCGACCATGGTGCGATGTATGGGGTGGTGGATTTTTATAATGCCGCCAAAAAGGCGGGGATCAAGCCGATCCTCGGCTATGAAGCATATGTGGCGGCGGATCTGCATGAAAAGACAAGCAAGGACCGGGAATACGCGCACCTGCTGCTCCTTGCAAAGACGCAGCAGGGGTATCAGAACCTCATGCAGCTCTGCTCGATTGGCTTTTTGAAGGGATATTACTATAAGCCGCGCATCGACTATGACACGCTGGAAAAGTACAGCGAGGGGCTCATCTGCTCCTCGGCCTGCATCGGTGGTGACCTTCCGCAGATGCTCCTGCAAGGGCGCATGGAGGACGCGCGCGCACTGGCCGTCCGCCTAAAGGGCATGTTCGGTCGGGATTTCTATATCGAGATACAGGACCACGGCCTGCCGGAGGAGCGGCGCGTCAACCCGCTGCTCATCGCGCTGGCGCGGGAATTGGACATTCCGCTTATCGCGACCAACGACAGCCACTATGTGGAAAAGGAGGACGCCCGGGCGCAGGACATTCTGATGTGCTTGCAGATGGGGCGTACGCTGGCGGACGGCGGCGGGCTGTTCCAGACGGACGAATTCTATATCAAGAGCGAACAGGAGATGCGCGCCCTGTTTTCCTATGTCCCTGAGGCGCTGGATAACACGGTCAAGATTGCCGAGCAATGTGAGGTAGAGATTGAGCAGGGTGTGTTCCATATGCCGAAATACGAGGTTCCGGGCGGAGGGGATGACAAAGCATACCTGGAAAAGCTGGTGCGCGATGGCATGGCGCGCCGCTATGGCGAAAACGCACCGGCACACGAGGAGCGCATGACCTATGAGCTCGGCGTCATCAATTCCATGGGCTTTACGGATTACTTCCTCATCGTGTGGGACTATGTGAATTTTGCCCGCGAGCAGCACATCATGGTCGGACCCGGGCGCGGCAGCGCGGCGGGCAGCATCGTGGCCTATGCGCTCGGCATCACAGACATCGACCCAATCGAGTACAACCTGCTGTTCGAACGCTTTTTGAACCCGGCGCGCGTGAGCATGCCGGATATCGACATCGACTTCTGCATCGAACGCCGGCAGGAGGTGATCGAATATGTGGCGGAAAAGTACGGGCGTGACCATGTGGCGCAGCTCATCACCTTCGGTACGCTGGGTGCCAAGCAGGTGGTGCGCGATGTCGCGCGGGTCATGGGTATCGGCGTACAGGAGGCAGATCGCGTCGCCAAGATGATTCCGTTCGCCGTCAAGATGACGATTCAACAGGCCCTCGAGGAATCGCCGCGCCTGCGGGAGGAATACGAGACCGACGAAAAGATTCATGAATGGCTGGATATGGCCATGAAGATCGAGGGCATGCCCCGGCAGAGCTCGACGCACGCGGCCGCGGTCGTCATTTCCGCAAGCCCGGTCACAGACTATTCGCCGCTCGTCCTCAACAAAAAAGATGAGAGCATCACGACGCAGTACAACATGCACAACATCGAGGCGTTGGGGCTGTTGAAAATGGACTTTCTGGGGCTGCGCACACTCACGGTCATCCGCGACGCGGTCGCGCTCATTCGCAAGAACCGCGGGATCGAGGTGGACATGGATCATCTCGACTTTACTGACCCGGCGGTATATGCGCTCATCTCTTCCGGCGAAACGGACGGCATTTTCCAACTGGAAAGCGACGGTATGCGCTCGCTCATGAGCCGCCTGCATCCGGAAAACCTGGGCGACATCATGGTCGGCATCTCGCTGTTCCGCCCCGGCCCGATGGCCAAGATCCCGGACTATATCGAGTATAAGCATCACCCGGAAAAGGTAAGATACGACCACCCGTTGCTGGAAAAGATCCTAAAGGACACCTATGGATGCATGGTGTATCAGGAGCAGGTCATGGAGATCGTCCGCGACATGGCGGGATATTCGCTGGCGCGCAGCGACGAGGTACGCCGCGCCATGGCGAAAAAGAAAAAGGATGTCATGGAGCGCGAACGGCAGATTTTTGTCTATGGCGGCGACGGGATCGAGGGCGCGGTGCATCGCGGCGTACCCGAGGCAACGGCGCAGCGGGTGTTTGATCAGATGATGGACTTTGCGCAGTATGCCTTCAACAAGTCACACGCCTGCGCCTATGCGGTCGTCGCATATCAGACGGCGTACCTCAAGTGCCACTACACGGCGGAATTCATGACGGCGCTCATCAACAGCTTCATCTCGACGGCGGACAAGGTCTCGCATTATCTGCGCTACCTAAAGCAGTGCGGGCTGGAGATCCTGCCGCCCAGCATCAACGCGTCGGAAAAATACTTCGATGTGCAAAACGGGGCGATCCGCTTTGGGCTGGCCGCGCTCAGCAATGTGGGTGATTCCATCGAAGGCGTGTTTGCGGAACGGCGGGAACACGGCCCCTATCGGGATTTTTCAGACTTCATCAAGCGCAATGTGGTGGGGCTCAACAAGACGCAGATCGAGTCCCTCATCCTGTCTGGGGCGTTTGACGAACTGGGCGCCAAGCGATCGCAGCTCATGGAGGTGTATGACCGCATCTTCAAGAATGCGCAGGCCGACGCCAGGCGGGCGAGCTCCGGGCAGATGAGCCTGTTCGACCTCGCAGGGACGCCGGCGCTGCCGGATGTGGTGCTGCCCGACATCCCGGAATACGACGACCGGCTCAAGTTGACGCTGGAAAAGCAAAAGGTCGGCATGTACCTGTCCGGGCATCCGCTGCAAAAATATGCGGCGGAATTGCAGGGCGAGGCATGGACAGTGGAAAAGATCCTGGCCCGCGCGGAAAATCCGGAGACCGTGAAAGACATGGAGGGCGCGACGGTCGAGCTCGCGGGCATCTTTTCGCAGCTAAAGGCGCGGACGACGCGCCGTTCGCGGCAGATGATGGCCAATGCGACGTTCGAGGACCTGACGGGGAGCATCGGGATGCTCATCTTCCCGGCCGCGTATGAGCAATATAAGGATACGATCCAGATGGACGCGATCTGCCGGATCCGTGCGCGTGTGGCGATTGGGGAGGAGACTGAGCTGCTGCTCGAGGCGGTGCGGCCCTATACCGGCCCGCAGGTCAAGCCGGATTGGAGCTTCCGCGCGCAGACGCCGTCCAAGCCGCAGGCGCACAGTGCCGCCCGGGTGCGGGAATTGCGCCTAAGCCTCCCAGAGGAGGACATTGCGCAGATTCGCGCAATCAAGGAGGCGCTTTCGGGCTGCTATGCGGTCTGGGGGGCGTCCGTCAAGGTGTGGATCCAAAAGACGGACCGGCGATATACCCTGAAACCGGTCAAATATTCCGAGGAACTGCACCGAAAATTGGAGGAAATTTTGGGCGCGGAGAATCTCGAAGTGATTTCGTAACTTTTTATTGTACGCAAAAAAAAAGTGTGATAAAATGGGCGTTGTGCAATGGGGTCGGTGGCGGAATTGCAAAATTCCGCCCAAACGGCAAGGCAAGTGGGGGAAGCGGTGCGCTCCGCCCGCGATCCCCGGTGGGATCCTTCTTTTGTTCGGATATCTTTGATTAATTATATAAATCGCCCTGGGATGGGCAAGTTGGAGAATTCATATGAAAAAGATTGCGGTACTTACAAGCGGCGGTGACACGCCGGTCATGAACGCAGCGATCTATTCGGTCGTGCGCATGGCGAAAAGCAAAGGAATGGATGTCATGGGTGTAATCCGGGGGTACTCCGGGCTGATCCACGGCGATTTGACAGAACTGCTGCCGGAGCAGGTTGAATATATCTCCAATCAGGGCGGAACCATTTTGAAGAGTGCCCGCTGCCTTGAAATGCTGACGGACGAGGGCAAAGAAAAAGCGGTGCAGACGCTCAAGGATTTCGGCATCGAGGGCCTGATCGTCATTGGCGGCGACGGGAGCTTCAAGGGCGCACGGGCGCTTACGCATATGGGCGTGCCGGCGATCGGCCTGCCGGGCACGATCGATAACGACATCGCCTATACCGACTATACACTGGGCTTTGATACCGCGATCAACACCGCAGCGCAGGAGATTGCCAAGATCCGCACGACGATGGTCTCGCATGACCGCATCTGCGTGGTGGAGATTATGGGCCGCCACTGCGGGGATATGGCGCTGCATGTCGGTGTCGCGGCGGAAGCGGACTTTATCATCGTACCCGAAGTGCCGTTTGACCTGGACAAGATCTGTGAAGAAATCACGGCACGGGAACAGCGCGGTCGGGAGACGAGCATCATCGCCCTGTCCGAAGGCGCGGGCAACAGTGAGGAAATCGCCGACTACATCAAGGAACGCACGGGTCGCGACATGAAGCGCGTCGTGCTGGGATACACGCAGCGCGGCGGTGAGCCCACTGTGTTTGACCGCATTTTGGCCATGAAGATGGGCGCTCGGGCGGTTGAGCTTTTGGAAAAGGGCATCGGCGGCCGGGTGGTCGGCATCCGCCAAAACGAGATTGTGGATGATGACATCGACGAAGCGTTGTCGATGGAGCTGAAGTTCAACCACGAGCTGTATGCGCAGTATGAAGCGATGACCAATTATTGAGTTTTTTCTTATAGAAGAGAAAAGCGTATCGGGAGACCGATACGCTTTTTTTGTTATGCCCGCACAATGTGGTAGTAGGCTCGCGCCGTGAGCGCATAGATGCAGGCGTAGATGAGCGCAAAGCACAGGATGGTGATGGCCGTGCACAGTGAAAGCAGGTGCACATTGCTAAGTGACAGCACACGCAGCAGCCGGACGAGCATCGGGAAGGCGGCGGCGATGTGCAGGCAGGCGGCGGCCAGCGGCAGGAAGAACACGGAAAGCACCTGCGAAGAGATCGTGCGCTTGACCTCTGCGGGCGTCATCCCCACCTTTTGCAGGATGCGGAAGCGCTGCTGGTCCTCATAGCCTTCGGAGACCTGCTTGTAATACATGATGAGCACGGTCGCCATCAAAAACAGGGTTCCGAGGAAGATGCCGAGGAAGAATAGCCCACCGTAGATGCTGTAGAAGTTGGCACGCGAGTAGGCGACGCACTGAAAGAGGAGGGGTGTATTTTTTCCCGCACGGTCCATGGTCAGTTCCTGCAAAAAGCCGCAGAGCGCGGCTTGCCGCTCGGTCCCATCCGGCACATCGACACCATAGTAGAAGTGCAGTGCATCGTCTTCGATCTGGACGGGGTCTGTTTCGAGCGCCCGTTGCACATCGATGACTGCCTGCGTATCCGGCAGGACGACATAGTACAGCGGATCTGCCCAGACGGTGTTGTGCGAATCCGGGTCTACCGGGAAGTCGGAAAGTGCCTGTCGCACGCGGAAGGGGATGCCGTTTATGGAAATCTCTTCTCCTTGGGCAAAGACCCGGCCCTGCGCGGAATAGACAAGTGCCTCGTTTGGCAGCAGCGTTTGCGCCTCGCCCCGGATGCGGTTGTAGTCCGCAAGCGGCAGGATGCGAAGGCCCGCATGGGGGTCATCGAGATTCTGCTCCGTGGAGGGAGAGAACACTCCTTCCCGTTGCCGCAGGGTGAAGGAGGCATAGCGGTAATAGAGCGAGTTTTCTGTCGCGATGCCGCTTTGCAAAATGGCGTCGTCCCAAAAGGCAAGGTATTGCGCATAGTCTGCTTCGTCGAGCTGGCCTGAGACCTCGAGGTCGCGGGGGTATTGCGTGCGCAGGCTGCTCTCCAGCCCAAAGAATAGGGAAGTCGTGAAGGACAGCATGACGAGCACCATCGTGGACAGGATGCAGATGTTTGCAAGCCCGACGGCGTTTTGTCGCATGCGGTGGAGCATGCCGGACACCGTGGGGAAGTGCCGGGGCGTGTAGTAGTACCGCTTGTTTTTGCGCAGCGCTTTTAGAAGCGCGATGCTACCCGCGGTGAACAGGCAATAGGTGCCAAGGATGACGAGCAGCACGGCGACAAAGAACAGCCCCATGGCCTTGAGCGGCTGCCGGGTGAAGATCGCGATGCTGTACCCCGCCCCCAGGCTGCACAGCCCTAGAAGGAGCGGGCCAAGGCGCACCTTGGGTTCGCGTTCGCCCACTTCGGATTGGTGTAGCAGTTCGATGGGCTGCACGCGCCGCACCTGCCGTACATTGCGCAGCAAGATGCATAGGAAGATGCCACCGAACAGGAGGCAGGCGGAAAGAAACGCCGCCGGGGAGATCTGAAACCCGAATTGCAGGGGGAAGTCCACAAGGTTGCACAGTAAGAGGAGCATCAGCTTGGAAAACAGGATTACGGCGCCCAGCCCGCACAGGAGCGAGAGGGCAAAGGCATAGAGCGTCTCGAGCAGCAGGACGCGCGCGATGTGCTTCTTTTCCATGCCGAGGATCTGATACAGCCCGAGTTCCCGGGTGCGGCGCTGCATGAGAAAGCGATTGGTATAGAACAGGAGGATGGCCGAAAAGACGGCGATGACGCCGACACCCAGGTGGAGCAGCGTGACAAGCGTTTGTTCGTCCGCGATCCCGTCATTGGCGACCAGAAAGGACAGGATATAGTACATGGCGACCGTCCCCGTGCAGGCGAGCAGGTAGGGGAGGTAGAACTTGGTATTCTTGCGCATATTGGAGGCCGCCAGGCGCGCATAGAAGAGGCGTTTCTTACGCATGATTCTCCTCCTGTGCCTGTGCCAGCCGTCCGCCCGTTGTGAGGACGGTGAGCGCATCCGTGATGCGTTCATACATGGCCTCAGTCGACAGCGCGCCGCGATAGAGCTGATGGAACACCTCGCCGTCCTGGATGAACAGGACGCGGGAGGCGTGGCTGGCTGCCTGCACGGAGTGTGTGACCATGCAGATCGTCTGCCCCTGCGCGTGAATCTCGGAAAAGATGCCTAGTAGATCGCCGGCCGAGCGGGAATCCAGCGCGCCCGTCGGTTCGTCGGCGAGGATGAGCTGCGGCGAGGTGATGAGCGCCCGCGCGACGGCGGTACGCTGCTTCTGCCCGCCGGAGATCTCATAGGGGAATTTGTCAAGCAGCTTGGAAAGTCTGAGCCTTTGTGCGAGCGGCGTCAGCTTGGCGGACATTTCCCGATACCCTTCCCCGGCTAGTACGAGCGGGAGCAGGATGTTGTCCTGCACGGAAAAGGTGTCGAGCAGGTTGAAGTCCTGAAACACAAATCCTAGGTTTTTGCGGCGGAACAGCGCCAGGTCGCCCTCCGGGACGCGGAGCATATCTTGCCCGTTTAGGTAGAGCTCTCCGCCCGTGGGGCGGTCGAGTGAAGCGAGAATGTTGAGCAGCGTCGTCTTTCCGGAACCGGATTCGCCCATGATGGCGACATATTCGCCCGCTTCGATCGAAAAGGACACATTGGAAAGCGCTTGGACGGCATGGCCGCCGAAGTGCGTCGTATATAGTTTCTTGAGATTTCGAACTTCGAGTAATGGCATAATGCGCTCCTTTCAAGAGTAATCGTCGTTCTATACCAGTATGGCAAAACAAAGGCGCGCAAGCCATCGAATTCCCTTACAGTTTGCGGGCGAAGCTTACAATTTTGTAAGGCAGAGCTCATTCGGCCTCGAGCGGCGGGATGTCCAGCCCGATGCGCACGCGCGTGCCCTGTCCCACGGCGGAGGTGATCTCCATAGAAAGGGAGAGGCGGGAGAGGATGCGCCGGCACAGATACAGCCCGAGCCCGGTGGATTTTTGCTCAATCCGTCCGTTATAGCCGGTGAAGCCGCGCTCGCCCAGCCGGGGCAGGTCCTCCGGCGCGATGCCGATGCCGGTGTCCTCGATCACCAACGCACGGGAGGGTACAGCCTCGGCATAGAGCGAGATGCTCCCCTGCGGCGTGTATTTGAGCGCGTTGGAGAGCAGCTGCTCCACGACGAAGCGGAACCACTTTTCATCGGTCAAGATCTGCATGTGCGTGGGCGCAAAATGCAGGGAGATTTTTTTGCGGATGAACAGGCGCGAAAATTTGCGGACGCTCTGCCGCAGGAGCGTGTCCAAGTCATAGCGGCGCAGCAAAAGGTCGCCGGAAAGCGACTGCGCCCGCACGAAGCCGAGCGCCATGTCCACATATTGCTCGATGGAAAAGAGCTGTTCCAAAAGCTCTTCCGGGTCGGCCTCGCCGCTTTGTAGGAGGAGGTGCATGGCGGCAATGGGCGTCTTGATCTGGTGCGCCCAGAGCGAATAGGACTCGGAAAGCTCGAACAGAGCCGCTTGCTTTTGGCGGATCGCTGCGGCGCGGCTTTCCTCCAAGGTAGACAACAGCGCCTGATAGTCTGCTTCTAGCCCATCGGCCGGTGGCGGGAGGGGAGGCGGCAGCATGGAAATGCTCTGCTTTGCGCCCGCAAGCAGCCTGCGGCGACGGCGATAGGCGAGGTATTGCAGGCACAAAAGCACCGCCAGAAAGCAGAAGTCGAGCAGGAGGGCGTATAAAAATGCCTCCTGCGGGAGTTGATAGAGAGAAAAGACACCGCCGAAGAGGGCAGCCGTCCCTAGGGCAGCGAGGATCATGATCACTGCCTGCCTGCGAAAGGAAAAGGTCATATGCGTCACAGGCTTACAGGCAGAGCTGATAGCCGAGCCCCTTTCTGGTTCGGATGGCGTCCGGGAGGCCCAATTGTTCGAGCTTTTTGCGGAGACGCGTGATATTGACATTTAGAGTGTTGTCGTCGACAAAGGCATCGCTTTCCCAGAGCGCCTGCATGATCCTCTCCCGCGAGAGCACTTCCCCCGGATGCTCCAAAAGCAGCTGCGCCAGGCGGAATTCGTTTTTGCTGAGCGGCAGCTGCGCATCTGCATGGGAAAGGGTGGCTTCGCGCAGATTTAGGGAGAGCCCGCCGCAGTCCACAACCTGCATGCTGCCGGAAAAGGTATAGGCGCGGCGCAGCAGAGCCTGGATCTTGGCGGTCAGCACATCCAGGTCGAAGGGCTTGGCGATGAAGTCGTCCGCCCCCATCTGCATAGCCAGGATGATGTTCATGTTTTCCGAGGCGGAGGAAAGGAAGACGACCGGCGCCTTGGAAAATTTGCGAATCTCGCCGCACCAGTAAAATCCGTTGAAAAAGGGCAGTGTGATGTCCAGCAAAATGAGGTGCGGGTCAAACTGCCTCGCCTCGGCGGCAACATGGGAAAAGTCTTGCGCACAGGCCGCCGCATAGCCCCATTTTTGCAGGTGTATACACAGCAGGCGGGCGATCGTGGCGTCGTCCTCGACGATGAAGATCCGATGCATGGGAGTGATGTTTCCTTTCCAAAAGAATAGCTTCATTATGGCATGCGCCGCGAAATTTTGCAATGCGCGCAATATTTCTTAAAAGAAATGAATTTGGAAATGAATATTGCTTTTAAGAAATGATTGGCGTATACTAAAAAATAAGAGGCAGGAGGAAGTGAAGATGCAGACATTGAAGACACTGTTGAACCGGGCGGTCGGCGGGGAGTCGCGCAACGCCTTTTGCCGGCGCGCCGGCATCAGCGCAGGCAATTTTTCCCGCATTTTGAAGGGGCAGAAGGCTTCGCCGGAGGTACTGCGCAAAGTGGCGGCGGCGTCGCCCGTGGTCGGCTATGGCGAGCTGCTGGAGGCAGCCGGGTATGCGCCACCCATCACGCAGGCCGCGCCGCAGAGTATCCCGATCTATGGGAGTATTGCCGCCGGCAGCCCGATTGAGGCGGAGGAGGACCCATCGGGCTATGTTTATCTGGATTACGCACAGAAGCAGTTCGGCGCGGACTGCTTTGCTCTGCGGGTGGTGGGAGACTCCATGGACATGGCGAACATGCCGGACGGGAGCACCGTGATCGTGCGGCGGCAGAGCGATGTGCGCGACGGCGAGATCGGCGCGGTGCTGATCGCCGGGCAGGCTACGGTCAAGAAAGTATATCACAAGGGCCGGCACCTGGTGCTCTCGCCCGTGAGCAAGAGCCCCGTCTTTGCGCCGCAGCTCTATTCCGAGGAAGAGGATGTGCGCATTCTGGGCAAGGTCGTGCTGTCGCTGGTGGAGATCTCATGAAGGAGCGCGTCATCCTGCACGCCGACTGCAATTCCTTTTTCGCATCGGTGGAGTGCAAAAAGAACCCGGCGCTCAAGGCCGTGCCGATGGCGGTCGCGGGCGCTCCCGAGAGCAGGCATGGGATCATCTTGGCCAAAAACGAGCTGGCCAAGCGATGCGGTGTCCAGACGGCAGAGACAGTCGGGCAGGCGCGACGCAAATGTCCGAATCTGCGCCTCGTGCCCCCGTGCTATGCGGACTATACCGCCTGTTCCCGGCAGGTCAACGCCATTTATCAGGAGTATACAGACCTGTGCGAGCCGTTTGGGATCGACGAGACCTTTTTGGATGTGACAGGTAGCCTGCACCTGTTCGGCCTGAACGGCGAAGGGCTGGCCAACCTCCTGCGCGAGCGCGTCAAGCGGGAGGTGGGGATCACGATTTCCGTTGGCGTGTCCTTTTGCAAAACCTTTGCCAAGCTGGGCAGCGATTATAAAAAACCGGACGCCGTCACGGTGATTTCGCGCGAGAACTTCCGGGAGGTCGTCTATCCGCTGCGCGCCGGGGAAATGCTCAATGTCGGCCCTAAAGTGGAGGAGGCGCTGCACCGCCTCGGCATTTATACGATCGGACAGATTGCAGCGAGCCAGGAGGCTGTCCTGCGCGCACAGCTTGGCCGGGCGGGGGAGAGCATCTGGCGCGCGGCCAGCGGGCTAGAGGAAGAGCCCGTCCGCAGCATCGCGGAAAAGACGACACCCAAGTCCATCGGGCAGGGCATGACCTTTGCCGAAAACCTGGTGGGGGAACGGGAGATATCGCTCGGCATTTCCATGCTGTCGGAAAGCGTAGCCGAACGGCTGCGGCGGCAGGAGCTGCTGTGCAGTGGCGTGCAGATTGCCATCCGTAACCCGCAGTTTCAAACCATCTCGCGGCAGCGGGCGCTTGCGGAGCCGACCTGCCTTTACCGGGAGATCTATGCCATGGCGATGCAGCTGGCCCACAAGAATTGGACGATGACGAAACCTGTGCGCGCGATCACGGTGACGGCGCTGGGACTCGGGCGGCGGGGCGAAATGCCGCTTCAGGGATCGCTGTTCGGCCCTAACCCGGCGCATAGCCGGGCGGAACAGCTGGAAGAGGCGATCTTTGCCCTGCGCAAAAAGTACGGCAGAGACAGCGTGAACCGCGCGGGCATGATGCAGGCCGGATTCGACCGCCGCACAGGGCGAGAGGAAAAGGGGGACTATGTGCCCTTTCACGGGATCGAGGAATAGGAAAGGTATGGATGTTTTTGAAAAGCTGCGCATCCTGACGGATGCGGCGAAATACGATGTCGCCTGTACCTCGAGCGGCGTGGACCGGACGGGCCGGAGTGGGCGGATGGGAAGCGCCGCCTCGATCGGGTGCTGCCACAGCTTTGCGGCCGACGGGCGGTGCATTTCGCTGTTGAAGGTGCTGCAAAGCAATGTGTGCACCTATGACTGTGCGTATTGCCTCAACCGGCGGAGCAACGATCTTCCGCGCGCCACCTTCGCGCCGCGGGAGCTGGCGGACCTCACCATCGGGTTTTACCGGCGGAATTATATCGAGGGGCTGTTTCTAAGCTCGGCTGTCGTGAAGGATCCGGATACGACCTGCGAGCTTTTGCTGCGTACGCTGAAGATCCTGCGGGAGGAATATGGGTTTTTGGGGTATATCCATGTGAAGGCGATCCCCGGCGCTTCGCCGGAGGCGATCCGGCGATTGGGGATGCTCGCCGACCGCATGAGCGTCAACATCGAGTTGCCTTCGGAAAAGAGCCTCTCCCGGCTGGCGCCGGAAAAGAAGCGGGAAGCTATCCTCCGCCCAATGGCGCAGCTGCGCGACGGCATCGCCGCGGGCCGGCAGGAGGTCGTCCGATACCGCCACGCGCCGCGGTTCGTGCCCGCGGGGCAGAGCACACAGATGATTGTCGGCGCTTCGCCGGAAAGCGACCTCGATATTCTGCGCCTGACCTCGGCGCTCTATCAGACCTATGCCCTAAAGCGCGTGTTTTTTTCAGCCTATGTGCCGCTTGCAGCGGGCAAATATCTGCCTTCGCCGGACACCAAGCCGCCGCTTTTGCGCGAGCACCGGCTGTATCAGGCGGACTGGCTGCTGCGGTTCTATGGTTTTCAGGCGGAGGAGATCCTGGACGAAAAGCATCCGGATTTCGACCCCTATTTCGACCCGAAATGCAATTGGGCGCTGCGGCACATGGATCAATTTCCGGTCGAGGTGAATCGCGCACCGTATGAGATGCTGCTGCGCGTACCCGGGATCGGCGTGACCGGGGCGCGGCGGATCACAATGGCGCGGCGGAGCGGCGCGCTAGACTTTTCCGACCTGCAAAAAATGCGCATTTCCCTGAAGCGCGCGCGGTATTTCCTCACCTGCAAGGGCAGGATGCTGCCCGGCGTGGGATGCGACCCCATGCAGGCCATGCGTGGGATATTGCGCAACACGGGGCGCAGGGAGGCGCTCTTTTGGGGTGCGCAGCAGCTGTCCCTGTTTGACCCGACGGAGGAAGACAAATGGCAAAGCTTGACCGGCCAGCTGTAGTCTATTATTACGACGGGAGCTTCGCCGGGCTGCTCGCGTGCATCTATGAAAGCTATTCCGCGCACGAACTGCCAATGGATATCCTTCCGTGGGAGGGAGGGCAGATGCAGCTTTTGCAGGCAAAGCACATCCGCACGCACGCCGAAAAGACCAGGCGGGTGCGGCAGGGTATCTGCGACAGGTGCGGGCGGCAGGCGTTCGAATTTCTGCGCCGGGCGTTCCTCACCTGCCTGGACAAAAAGGAGCTTCGATTGCTCTACTTCGCGCGCTTATGCTTTGCGCGGGGGAGGGAGGTGCTGCGTCTGCGCACGCATCCGGCCGTCCTGCCATTGGCCGATGCCGTGACGCATATGCGGCGGGAGCGGGAATTGCTGCTGGGATTTTTGCGCTTCAGCGAATATAGGGGCGTGTTGGTGAGCGAGATCACGCCCAAGAATCGCATTTTGCCGTTGGTGTCCGCGCATTTTTGCGATCGTTTTCACGGGGAAGCGTTGCTCATCTTTGACAAGACGCATAAGGAAGCCTTGCTCTATGCCAACGGGCGGCGGGAATTCCGCCGCATGGAGGCGCTGCGGCTGCCCGAGCTACGGGAAGAGGAGGCGGCGTGGCAGGCGCTCTGGCGGGAGTTTTACCAGGCGATCGGCATCCGGGAACGCGAGAATCCGACCTGTCGCCGCAGCCATATGCCCAAGCGGTATTGGCGCAACATGACGGAGTTTTCCGCGCCGGAGCTCTTGGGCAAGCTCCCCGTGCAGGAGATCCGCGAAAAAATGTTGGCGGCCGAGCAGCGCGCCTTTCTGCGGCGGGGCGCGCCGGGACTCCCCGCGAAAACAAAAAAGAGCCTGTAAAAACAGGCTCTTTTTTTGCGGGAAATTTCGCAGCGGAATCATTCGGCAGAATATTCCAGCTTGCCGCGGATATAGGTCTTTTGCAATTGCAGGTCCTCCGAGAGCAGCACGAAGTCTGCCCGCTTGCCCACTTGAATGAGGCCGATGGAATCGTCACCGATGGCCTTGGCGGGGTTGGAGGTGCCCATCTTGAGTGCGTGCGCCAAGGTGACATCCGTCGCGCGGAGCAGGTTGCGCACGCCCATGAGCGGCGAGATGATCGATCCGGCGAGGCGGCCATCCTCCGCCATGTGCGCGGCGCCGTCCTTGACATAGATCTCCTGCCCGGCCATTTGGAAGCGCCCCTCGCCCATGTGTGCCGGTTCCAGCGCGTCCGAACAGATGAAGGTCTTTTCAAAGCCCTTGGCCTTCATGATGAGCATGGCGGCATATTTGTTGATGTGCTGCAGGTCAGGGATGAATTCGCAGGTGATGCGGTCATCCGTCAGAGTCACGCCGATCGCGCCCTCCTTGCGGCGATGGAAGGCATACATGCCGTTAAACGTATGCGTGACCATGGTGAGCCCATTGGCGATTGCTTCTTCCATCTGCTGTGCATCGGCGTCCGTGTGCGCAGCAGAAACGACGACGCCCTTGCCCGCCAGGTAGCGGACGAGCTCCATGCCGCCCTTCTTTTCCGGTGCGAGCGAGACGCGGGCGATGACATCCTCGTACTCGCCGGCCATTGCCTTATAATTTTCCATTGTCGGGTCCTGTAGCATGGGGATGGCGTGCGCGCCGCGGTTGTCGATATTGAAGAACGGGCCTTCGATGTGCGCACCGAGGATGCGCGTCCCGTGGTCGTTGTGCGCCATTTCTGCGCGGACCTCGCCCAGGAAGTGGTGGATCTTTTCGAACGAGTCGGTGGCGTTGGTCGGGCAGAACGCGGTCGTGCCGACGCGGGGCAAGTTGTTCACGAGATGCGCGGTACCGCCGGGCGCCAGAACATCCATGCCGAAACTTCCATGGATGTGCAGGTCGATGAAACCAGGGGCGAGGATCGCGCCGTGCGCGTCGATGGCGTCTTGGCCGTCGTAGTGCGTATACAATTCCTGGATCCGGCCGTTCTCAAAGCGGATGGCGTCAAGGGGCACAAACACTTCGCCGTTGAACAGGCGGATATTTTTGATAATGGACATACAATCCCTCCAAATTTGAAATCTAAGGATATTATAAATTTTTTTGTGTGCGGAAGGAAGGGGCGCATAGAAAATTTCTTTGTTTTTTTAAAAAGACGCGCGGCATTTGAAAAAATGCGTTGACAGGGAAAAGGAGCGTATGCTAAGATAAGAAAAAATAGATTGGCGTTGACGAAGAGGGTCTTGCGGGAAGCCTGTAGAGAGCCGGTGGGTGGTGAAAACCGGCGGTGGAAAGCTCTGACCGGTCCCTTCCGAGTCGGAGTGCAGAAAGCCTCTTGGCAAGTAGAGCCTCCCGTGAAGCTGCGTAAAGGCGACGGGTTTGTTAGAACCCTTGAGGTGGCATATGGATTGATATATGCAATTTGAGTGGTACCGCGGAACACATCGTGCATGTTTCCGTCTCAAAGAAATTTCTTTGGGGCGGTTTTTTTGTCCCCAAAAAGGAGGACAGCATGGCACAGACAGGATTGGAGTTCAAATTGCAGGAAATGGCGGGGCGCATTCGCACGCTTCGCGAGATCGTCGAGTTGACGCCTGCCAAGATGGCGGAAAAGACGGGCGTTTCGGTAGAGGAATACCTGCGCTGCGAGCAGGGGCGGGAGGACTTGAACTTCGCGTTCCTATACCGCTGTGCGCTGGCGCTCGGCGTGGATGTGACGGATATTATTGAGGGCAGCAGCCCGAAGCTTTCGAGCTATATGGTCACGCGCCGCGGCGAAGGGCAGCGCATTGAGCACGCGCACGGGATGACCTATTACAACCTGGCGCCGCGGTTCAAAAACCGCATCGCCAACCCGCTCTATGTGCGGGCGGAATACCGGCCGGAAGCGGAGCATAGTGACATCGAGCTCACCTCGCACGCTGGGCAGGAATGCGACATCGTCATTTCCGGCAAGCTGAAGGTGCAGGTGGGCGAGCATGTCGAGGTTCTCTCCCCCGGGGACAGCATCTATTATGACAGCGCAACACCGCACGGGATGATCGCGGTGGAGGGGGAGGACTGCCTGTTCTATGCGATCGTACTCAGCCCGGACGGTAAGACGCAGGCCTCTCCGGCGGAATATATCGACGCACCGGCGGCGCAGGCGGAAAAGCAGCCCCGCATCTATGAGAACTATATCCTTCCCACGGAGCAGGACGGCGCACTGGAGGCGATCTCCTTTCAAAACATCGAGCATTTCAACTTTGCCTATGACATCGTGGATGCCCTGGCCGAAAGCAAGCCCGACAAGTTGGCGATGCTGCATATCGACGCAGAGAAAACCGAGCGGCGGTTCAGCTTTGCAGATATGCGGCGCGGCTCGGCCCGGGCGGCAAACTACTTCCGGGCACTTGGGATCAAGCGGGGTGACCGGGTCATGCTGGTGCTGAAGCGGCATTACCAGTTCTGGTTTGCCATCTTGGCGCTACACAAGATTGGGGCGATCGCCATCCCCGCGACCAATCAGCTGCAGCAGAAGGATTTTTCCTATCGCTTTGCGGCGGCGGGCGTGTCGGCGATCCTGTGCACGGCGGACGGTGGTACGGCGGAGCAGGTAGAGATCGCGGCGCAGGAATGTGAGGGGCTTCTAACGACGCGCATCCTGGTGGGCGGCGCCCGGGAGGGCTGGCACGACTTCGACACAGAATACTTGTGCTACAGCAGCCATTTCGCGCGGCCAGTGGACGCCCCAGGCGGCGAGGAGCCGATGCTCATGTTCTTCACCTCGGGCACGACCGGGTATCCTAAGATTGCGATGCACAATTTCCAATACCCGCTCGGGCATTTTGTAACGGCGAAATACTGGCACTGCGTCAACCCCGAGGGGCTGCACCTTACTATTTCGGATACGGGCTGGGCAAAGGCACTGTGGGGCAAGCTCTATGGACAGTGGCTGTGCGAGGCAGCGGTCTTTGTATACGATTTCGACCGCTTCGATGCACACGACATCCTGCCTATGTTCGCGAAATACCATATTACGACCTTCTGCGCGCCGCCGACGATGTACCGTTTTATGATCAAGGAGGACCTCTCCAAGTACGATTTAAGCTCAATTGAGCACGCGACAATCGCCGGGGAAGCGCTCAATCCGGAGGTCTTTCACCAATTCAAGAAGGCGACGGGGCTGTCGCTCATGGAGGGCTTTGGGCAGTCAGAGACGACGGTGGCCATCGGCAACCTGGTGGGCATGAAGCCCAAAGTCGGCTCGATGGGCAAGCCGGTGCCGCTGTATGAGATTGACCTCTTGACAAGCGAGGGAAAGAGCGCCGAGGTGGGCGAAGTGGGGGAGATCGTCATCCGCACGAAGGAGCACGCCCCCTGTGGTTTGTTCCGGGGGTATTATGGCGCGGCGGACAAGACAACGGAAAGCTGGCACGACGGGTATTACCACACTGGCGACACCGCCTGGCGCGACGAGGACGGATACTATTGGTATGTGGGGCGGGTGGACGACCTTATCAAGTCCTCGGGGTACCGGATCGGACCGTTTGAGATCGAAAGCGTCCTCATGGAGCTCCCCTATGTGTTGGAATGTGGCGTCTCTCCGGCACCCGACCCCATCCGCGGGCAGGTGGTCAAGGCAAGCATCGTACTCACGCAGGGCGCCGAGCCGAGCGAGGAACTCAAGCGGGAGATCCAGACCTATGTGAAGAAGCGGACAGCGCCGTATAAGTATCCGCGGATCGTGGAATTCAAAAAAGAGCTCCCCAAGACGACGAGCGGCAAGATCATCCGCGCAAAGTTGTGACTAAAAAAAAGGCATCCACTGGGATGCCTTTTTGCATGTCAGAATACATTTCCAAATGAGATGGCGTCAGACCGCCTGAGGTGCGCGAAGAGGTAGGAAAGCTGGGCAAAGCTGGTCTCCAGTTCGACGCTTTCCCCCTCGGAAAGTAGGTTTTCCAGGTGCAACAGCTCCAGGTGGATGGCGTCGATCTGCGCGTGGGGGAGTAGCATGCACAGCCAGGGGATATTCTCCTCCCAAACGCGCCGGAGCACGGAGAGCTGCGTCTCCGTCTGCATAGAGGTAGGGTCTTGCGCGGCGGATCGCTCTAGGCGGGAAAGCTCTTCGCCTA
>CAOKKG010000029.1 GCA_948468985.1 uncultured Eubacteriales bacterium
CTGTATGGCCAGCGTGTTCTATACGCTGCACAGCGTGTTCCCGGGACTGGAAAAGATGCGATGCGAATGGCAGGGCATGCAGATCCTGCTGGACGAGAACGACGCCCGGCAATATCTGGGCAGCCCGGTGGAGATATACCTGCCGAGCGAGGACATGACTTCGCTGCAGAAGGTACGGCGCATTGTGCATGCGCGGCAGGCGCTGGACGGGAACACCTATATCTGCCTCATCGCCAAGGGCCCAGTGGAGGGAGACCCGGAGACGGTAGTCGCAGCCTTTCCCGGCGGGCTTTTGGAGGAGGACATCCGCTCGCTGCGCATCTCCGGCAACACGGCAATTTTGGAATTTTCGGAAAACTTCATCTATGGGATGGAGCGCCTGACGGTGCAGGGGCAGCGGCTTTTGGTCTATTCGCTGGTCAACACGATCTGCAGTCTGGGGCCGGTGCGGTCGGTGCAGTTTCTGGTGGAGGGAGAGGCCGTCCCCGCGATCCGGGGCGGAGAGATTCGCTTTGTTTCGCCACTGATGGAAAACCCCGGTCTTACGAAGCCGTGATTGGGGGGAATGTTTACAAAAAAGAAGTAGGCAAGCAGCGGAGAATCGAGTATACTGAAAAGGATTTCTATCCTGCCGCACGGTGGGGGAAAGGAAAAAAGAATGGGAATTTCGTATATTTTGGCAATGTTTTCGGAGAATCCGATGCAGGCGCTGTTGTATGTGCTAATCTCCTTTTTGGCGATGTGCGTGGCAATCTCCTTTCACGAATGGGCGCATGCCTTTGTTGCCTATAAGCTGGGCGATCCGACGGCAAAGAACATGGGGCGCATGTCCATCGACCCCTTTCGGCATATTGATTGGATCGGCGCGGTGATGTTCGTGTTCTTCGGTTTTGGTTGGGCAAAGCCGGTGGTCGTCAATTCCAGCAGGCTCAAGCATTTCCGCCGCGACGATGTACTCATCTCGCTCGCGGGGCCGTTTATGAACCTGCTTCTAGCGTTCGTGTTTACGGGCGTGTGGTACTTTGTGCGCATCGACGGCGAATGGTATTCGCTTTTGATGTCCTATCTCATCGGATTGAACCTGAACTTTGCGGTATTCAATGTGCTGCCGGTTCCGCCGCTCGATGGATTTCATGTCGTGACCAGTTTGTTTGTGCGCAAGCACTACGGTGTGGTGGAATTTTTGCAGAAATACGGCTACATCCTGCTTGTTGTACTGGTGTTCAGCAATGTCCTGGATACGCTGCTCGGCTGGGCGACAACAGGGCTGTATAGCCTCTTCCTCCGCTTTTACGGGTTGTTCGCATAATGGCGCAGAAGTACCAATGCAAGCTGGATAATTTCGACGGGCCGCTGGATCTGCTGCTGCACCTGATCCGCCGGGCGAAGATTTCCATTCAGGAAATTTTCGTTTCGGAGATCACGGAGCAATACCTCGCCTATTTGCAGCAAAGCGATATGCAGGATCTGGAGGGTGCGAGCGAATTTTTGGAGATGGCGGCGACGCTTCTGTACATCAAGTCGCGCGCTCTCCTGCCGCGCCGGCCGGCGGAGGAGGACGAGGAAGTCTCCGAAGAGGATCAATTGGTGCAGCGCCTGACCGAGTATAAGCGGTATCGCGAGGCGGCGGAGCTGTTTGGGGAAATGGAAGCGCGTGGGCGTGCCTATTTTTACAAATTGCCGGAGGAGATTGTGGACACGCGCGCGCCGGTGATCGTCAATGCGAGCGTCGCGGCGCTGGAACAGGCGTACCGGGCGCTGCTCGCGCGTGGCGGCGCGGAGAAACCGACGGCGGAGGAAGTCGTGGTGCGCGCAGACTATGTGAGCGTGCACGGCCGGATGCGCCATATCCTGGCACAGTTGGGCATCCGGGACAGGATAGATTTCTTTTCGCTCTTTTCGCCGAGCCCAACGCGCATGGAGGTGGCGGTCACTTTCTATGCGCTTTTGGAACTCATCGCGCAGGGCAAGATCGCTGTGCGGCAGGACAGCGCGTTTAGCAACATCGAAATTGTACGCCGACAGCGGCAGGGGGCATGGGATGGAAGAAGCAAAGATCTTGGGCGCGATTGAGAATATCCTGTTTATGGCGGGGGAACCGGTGGAGGTCGCGGAGCTTTCCCGTGCGCTCGGCGTCCCGAAGGAACGGCTGGACGCCCTTTTGGAGGCGGAAATCCGCCGGCGCGAGGCGGGCGACGGCCTGTGCATCCGCCGGATCGAGGGAAGCGTGCAATTGTGTACGCGCCCGAAATATGCTGAGCTCATCGTAGAAACGCTCGGCGAAAAGAACGAGGAGGCGCTTTCGCGCGCGATGCTCGAAACGCTGTCCATCATCGCATATCGGCAGCCGGTCACGCGCGAAGAGGTGGAACAGATTCGCGGCGTTGGCAGCAGCTATACGATTGGCGCGCTCTTGGAAAAGGGCCTGATCGAGGAGGCGGGGCGCAAGGAGGCGCTCGGCCGCCCGAAGTTGTATGCGACGAGCGCGGTGTTTCTTCGCTATTTCGACCTGACTTCGCTTGCGGAATTGCCGCCGCTCCCGGAGGCGGAGCCGGGGGAGACCATCGTTTGATGGGTGTATAAAAATCAAGTATTTGGTAAGAATATCCATGTTCGGAGGGGCCGAGGATGGGTATTTTTTTATGCGCGGGAACGCTCATTTTGCTGCTGCTATGGGGGAGATTCCGCATCTGCCTCGATATGGAGGAGGGACGGCGGGGCGTTGTACACATCCGCATCCGGTTTTTGGGTGTTCCCATATATCGGATGCTGTATTGCGTGCGGTTTTGGCATGTGTCCTCTCTGCACCTCATACAAATAAAGAAGCACAGCGTCCGGTATTTTCCGCTGCGCCTGCCGCGGCGAAAGGGGAAGGGAAAGGCGAAACTGCGCCCTTCCGCGTTTTTGGGGTATCTCCGGCGGCTGGATGTCCGGCTGCGGCTGGGCACGGGCGACGCGGCGCAGACGGCGATACTCTGCGGGCAGATCACGCAGGCGGGCGAGGTGCTGCGCCAGACGGCGGGGGTGCCGCAGGCAAGCCTATGTGTGCAGCCGGATTTTGACCGGGAAGGCGCAACTTTGGGAGTTCATGGTATAGTTTGCTTTCGGATCGCAGAAATTATAGGTACAATCTTACAAGAAAAGAGGCAAAACCATGCATCCGATTGAAAACATTTTGAACATTACGATGTCAGAACTCAGACAGATGGCCGAGGTGGACACCATCATCGGCAAGCCCTTTGTGACGCCGGATGGGCAGACGATCGTCCCAATCTCTAAATTGAGCTTTGGGTTCGTGAGCGGCGGCGGGGAGTACGCGGCGTCCGCCAAGGCGCCCAAGGAGGGTGAGGTGGACAGCTATCCGTTCGCCGGGGGCAGTAGCGCCGGGGTGAGCATCTCGCCGGTGGCGTTCATCGTCTCGGGCGGCGAGGAGCTCCGTTTGATGAGCGTGGAAAACCGGACGATTGCGGATAAGGTGCTGGAGCAGCTCCCAGAGATGACGCGGGCGCTGCGCAGATTATTTGCGGGAAGCGAGGAATGCGGGTGTGCGAAGAAAACGAGGAAACCGGAGAATCCGGCGGGAGATTGAGTGTTTTGCGTTGTTCCTGATTTTTCTGGCGGGCTGGCTGGGCACAGCACAGGCAGCGCCGCAGGTCGGGGCGCAGGCGTATGCCCTCCTGGAGGCAAGCACCGGTCGGGTGCTGCTGGAACACAACGCAGACGCGGAACTCCCGATGGCGAGCACGACCAAGATCATGACCTGCATCGTGGCCATTGAGGAAGGCGATCTGGACGCGGTGGTGGAGGTGCCGGACGAGGCGGTGGGCGTGGAGGGGTCCTCCATGTATTTGCAGCGGGGCGAGACCTTGACACTTCGCGACCTGCTGTATGGATTGATGTTGGCCTCCGGCAACGACGCTGCGGTGACGATTGCCGTGCATATCGCGGGGAGTGTGGAAAACTTTGCGGCCAAGATGAATGAGAAAGCGGTGGAGTTCGGCGCAGTGCATACGCATTTTGTCACGCCAAACGGCCTCCCGGCGGAGGGGCACTACACGACGGCGCACGATCTGGCAAAAATATCCGCCTATGCGATGGGGAACGAGACATTTCGCGAGATCGTGGGCACTTCGTCCAAGAACCTGCCGCAGGATGACGATTCACCCGCGCGGTATCTGCGCAGCAAGAACAAGATGCTGTATCAATACGAAGGTGGCAACGGTGTCAAGACGGGCTATACCAAGGCGGCCGGAAAGTGCCTGAGCGCCGGGGCGGCTCGGGGCGGTATGCAGCTCGTGGCGGTGGTGTTGAACGATGGCGACATGTTTTTGGACTGCTATGCACTGCTGGACTATGGATTTTCGGAATATTCCATGCAGCGGGTGGCGCAGGCAGGCGAGCCGCTTGGCAGTCTGCAAGTGCAGGGTGGGGTCGAAGATCGCGTGGAAATTGCAATAAATGATGAGATTGCCTTGCCTTTGCGGGCGGAAGAGTATAAAATTATAGAAAGAAAGGTGAATGTCGTCTCGGAAATACAGGCGCCGGTGCGCCGGGGGACGGTGGTAGGAACGATAGAATTCCGCTTGGGCGAGGAGCTTTGTGCATCCAGAGAGATTGTAGCCACGCAGGATGTAGCCGAAAATACCTACGAATATAATCTTTCGAAAATACTCGAACAATGGATCGGATGATGCCTGGGCATGCATCCGGCGGAGGGATGTATGCGCATTGCAAAATACATGGCGGCGGCGGGCGTCGCTTCCAGAAGAAAATCTGAAGAACTCATCAAAAAAGGTATTGTCAAGGTCAACGGGCGCTTTGTTTATGACCCGGCGACGAATGTGGACCCGGAGGTGGATCAGGTCTATGTGTCCGGCCAAAAGATTCGGATCCCGGACGAAAAGATCTATATCATGCTCAACAAGCCAGTGGGCTGTGTGTCCACCTGCGCCGACGACAAGGGGCGGCGGACGGTCCTCGACTATGTAAAGGGGATCGATCAGCGCATCTATCCCATCGGGCGGTTGGACTTTACGACAGAGGGGCTGCTGCTGCTCACCAACGACGGTGAACTGGCCAACAAATTGACGCATCCGAGCCACGAGGTGAGTAAGCGTTACTATGTGGTGGTGGACAGCTATGTCTCACCAGAGGAGATTAAGCAGCTGGAACGCGGTGTTGTGATTGAGGGCGGCAAGACGGCTCCGGCGCGCATCAAGGTGATGAACGCGGCCGAGGGACGGACCGAGCTTACAATCATCATCCACGAAGGACGCAACCGCCAGGTGCGCCGCATGTTCGAAACGATCGACAAGCATGTCGTGTTCTTAAAACGGATCAGCGAGGGGGACATCAACCTGGGGCCGCTCAAGCGCGGCGAATACCGGATGCTCACCAAGGAAGAGGTTGCGTATCTTAAAAGCATTAAATGAAGGCGAAAAGCTTGCCCGGAAGGCCGGAGATTGGCGGGTTCCGGGCAATTTTTGTGCCCTTGGACGGGGAGACAGCCGCACAAGAATTCTTGCCGGGGCGCAGGGAAAGCATAGCATTTTCCGGGAAGGTATGCTATAATGCAAAAGAACGGAAAATCGCGAAATATTTTTCCATCCCTGATTTTAGGGAACGGAAATAGGATAGATCGAAATTGTAGGAGGGTTGTATAGATGGGTGAAACAACAAAAGGCACCCTACCGCAAGGCCAGGGCAAGTGGACCGCCCGTGCGCGGGTGGATGCGCTGCTGGATGCGGGGTCGTTTGTAGAGACGAATCGATATCTGCAAAAGGCCAACGCCGTGCCGGGACGGCCGGATGTCTGTGTACCGGGCGAGGGTGTTGTGACCGGTTGGGGGACGATCGACGGACAGGCAGTCTGCATCGCGGTACAGGACAGCGAAGCGCTGGACGGTGCGTTTGGCGCCGGGCAGGCGGAAAAGATTGCAAAGGCGATGGATATGGCAGCAAAGTCCGGGTATCCGATGCTCTTTTTGTGGGATTCCAACGGGGCGAAGGTGCAGGAGGGCGCGGCGGCGATGCACGCCTATACCGCGCTGCTGCGCAAAATGGTGGATCTTTCCGGCGTCGTGCCGACAATCTCGGTGGCGGCGGGCGCGATGCTGGGGACGGCTGCGCTGTTTGCACCGCTGTCGGATTTCACTTTTGTTGTTGAAGGCGCGTCAGAGGTCGGGCTCAAGGGCGCGACGGTGACGGCGGCAGCGCTGGGGCTGGAGCCGGATGCGAAGAAGCTGAACGGCGCGGCGGCGCAGATGGCTGCAGGCAATGCACAGTTCTGTTGCGCGGACGAGCCGAAAGCCTACGAGGAAGTGAAGCGCCTGCTTTTGTGCCTGCCCTCCAACAACCTGGAGGATCCGCCCTTTTTGCAGAATGAGGACCCGGCAGATCGCCCCGTGACGGCAGATCCGGCGGATGTGTTCGCCTATGCCCGCCAGGCGGCGGACGGGGAATCCTTCCTGGAAGTGCAGCCGGGCTATGGGGAAGAGATCCGCACTGGCTTTGCCTCTTTTGGCGGAATGACCTGCGGCGTGGTCGCCAATGCGGGCGGCAAGTTTTTGACGGATGCGGCCTGCGAAAAGGCAGCGCGTTTTGTCCGCATTTTGGATGCCTACGACATGCCAATCCTGACCTTTGTGGACAATGAAGGCGTGGAAGCGGCTGTGGGGCACCCGACCATGCGTGCGCTGGCGAAGCTCTCCTATGCCTATGCCGAGGCGGGCAGCCCGATGGTGAGCGTGCTCACGGGCAAGGCGATCGGGGAAGGCTATGCCGCGATGTCCAACAAAGGAAACGGCGCGGACCTCGTGTATGCACTCCCGCAGGCAAAGATCGGATGCATGAACGCCGAGGCAGGCAGCATCGTCCTCTTTGGCGGGACGACGGAGGCGGCTGCGGACTATGCGGAGACTTATCTCAGCGCGGAAAGCGCCGCCAAGCAGGGCGTGGTCGACGACATTGTTGCGCCGGAACACATCCGGGAAACGATTGTCGCGGCGCTGCTCACGGCGACGGATAAGCGGGAACAGAAGCCGAACCGTAAGCATGGCATCATGCCGCTATAAGGGAGGATGCATATGGTATTGTTTGGGATTGAATTCTCGCCGGCAGAGGCGGTGCTCTTGGGTATCGGCGTTTTGCTCGTCCTGATGATGGTGGCACTCCTGCGCAAGAGTGCACCCCGCGCGGAACGGGCGGCACAGCCCCAGGAGGCTCCGGCCGCAAAGCCGACGACCGCACCGCAGCAGGCCGAGGAGGAAGAGCTTATTGCCGTCATCACGGCGGCCGCCGCGGCAGCGATGGGCAAAGAGGCAAAGCAGGTTCGGGTGACTTCCTATCGGGAAGTGCAAAGCCGGCAATACGCTGGACGTTCGGTATGGTCGCGTGCGGGACGGGAACAGCAGGTCAATCGATATATTTAAGGGGATACTTGGAGGATAATTATGCGTAGATTTATTATAAATGTGAATGGCAAGTCCTATGATGTGAGTGTGGAAGAGGTCGATGCAGCGGCAAGCGCGCCGGTAGCAACGCCCGCACCCGCGGCAGCACCTGCAGCACCGGCTGCACAGCCGAAGGCGGAAGCGCCCGCAGCGCCGTCTGTGTCGGCGTCCGTGGCCGAAGGCACTAAGATCGAGGCCCCGATGCCTGGCACCATTTTGGAGGTGCGCGTGCATGTGGGTGACACGGTCAAGGAAGGCGATGTGTTGTTTGTGCTCGAAGCGATGAAGTTGGAAAACGAATTGGCGGCTCCCTGCGCGGGCACGGTGGCGTCCGTCAATACGGCGAAGGGCACGGTCGTGAATGCGGGGGACATCCTGGGTGTCATCGGCTGAGGCCGGATGGAGGTTTGACTTATGGGAAAAGTAGGTATTACCGATACGATTTTGAGAGACGCCCATCAGTCCCAGGCGGCCACGCGCATGCGCACCGGCGAAATGCTAGAAGCAGCGGCAGTGCTGGATAAGGCGGGGTATTGGTCGCTCGAATGCTGGGGCGGCGCGACCTTTGATACCTGCATGCGTTTTCTGCACGAGGACCCGTGGGAACGCCTGCGCACGCTGAAAAAGGCGATGCCCAACACCAAGCTGCAAATGCTGCTGCGCGGGCAGAACCTGCTCGGGTATAAGCACTATGCGGACGATGTGGTGGACTTTTTTGTCAAAAAGGCAATCGAAAACGGCATCGATGTAATCCGCATTTTCGATGCACTAAACGATACGCGCAACATCCGGACGGCGATGCAGGCGACCAAGAAATACGGCGGCTGGGCCGAGGCGGCGATCAGCTATACTGTGAGCCCGGTGCACAGCATGGAATACTTTGCGGATCTCGCGCTGGAGATGCAGAACATGGGCGCGGATTCGATCTGCATCAAGGATATGGCGAACCTGCTGTTGCCCTATGACGCCTATAAGCTCGTCAAGATGGTCAAGCAGAAGGTGAGCGTCCCGGTGCACATCCACACGCACAACACGACGGGCACGGGCGACATGGTGTATCTGAAGGCGATTGAAGCGGGGGCAGACATCGTCGACTGCGCGCTCTCGCCGATGGCAAACGGTACTTCGCAGCCCTGTACAGAATCACTCGTGGCAACGCTTATGGGGACGGAATACGACACCGGCCTGCGGCTCGAGGACCTGACCGAGGCGGCGAAGCTGATCCGCCCAGCGGTGGAACGCATGCGCGCAGAGGGGCTGATCTCGACCAAGGTCTTGGGCGTGGATGTCAATACGCTGCTCTATCAGGTGCCGGGCGGCATGCTTTCCAACCTGATCACACAGCTCAAAAATGCACACGCTGAGGACCGGCTGCTCGAGGTGCTGGAGGAAGTGCCGCGGGTGCGCAAGGAATTCGGATACCCGCCGTTGGTCACGCCGACTAGCCAGATCGTTGGCACGCAGGCCGTCATGAATGTGCTGTGCGGCGAGCGGTATAAGATGGTCTCTAAGGAATCCAAGGGCCTGTTGCGCGGCGAATATGGCCGCCTTCCCGGTGAGGTGGACGAAGAGGTGCGCAAGAAGTGTATTGGCGACGCTGAGGTCATTACGCATCGCCCGGCGGACGACATTGCCCCGGAACTGGAACACTATCGCGAGGAATTGAAGGGCGTAATCGAGCAGGAGGAGGATATCCTCTCCTATGCGATGTTCCCGCAGGTGGCTTCGAAGTTCTTCGAATACCGCCGCGCCGGGCTGTATCAGATCGATCCGGCCAAGCTGGACGCGCAAAACGGCGTGCATCCGGTTTGAGGAGATAAACAAGAAAGAAGAAAGGGTTAAATGAATGCGGATACTTTTGGTCAATGATGACGGCATTGAAGGCGTTGGCCTCATTGCCATGGTGAAGGAACTGTACGGAAAGCACGACATCACGGTGGTCGCCCCCAAGCACGAATGCAGCGGCAACTCGCATGCCTTGAATTTCCGGACGCCCATTGTCGTCACCAAGACGACGATCCCGGGCTTTGAGGATGTCCCGGCATGGCATGTGGACGGCAGCCCGGCAGACTGCACGCGCATCGCCCTCAAGGTAATCATGAAGGATCACCTTCCGGATATCGTATTGTCCGGCATCAACCGTGGGCCGAACATGGGTGTCAACATCCTGTGGTCGGGCACGACGAACGCAGCGACGCAGGCGACGCTACACGGAATCCGGGCGCTGGCGTTCAGCCATGTCTGTTTTACAAACGAACCGGAGGGCTTTGTGTATGCGGCACAATTTGCCCGTCGTTTGGCGGAAATGGCCGATCAATTCCATTTCCCGATCCGGACGATCCTCAATGTCAACTTCCCCAATCTCAACGAAGTGACCCCCAAGAAGGTCGTCGTGACGCGCATGAGCAAGACGAACTGGTTCGGCGGGTACAGCGTGGTCGAGGAGATCGAGGACGGTGTCACCTCGTATCGCGTGCAGAGCGATTATCAGGCAGAGGACGGCCCGGGCGATGATTCCTATGAGATTCGGCAGGACAATATCTCCATCACGCCGCTCGTGTCAGAATTCACGGATGAAGGTGCGCTTGCCGGTCTGTCTTTCCTGAACGATATGCAAATCTGAGATAGCTTGTTTGCAAAATATGTGGTATAATGAAGCAGAGAGTATTCTCTGCTTCATTTTTTTGGGCAAATATCAATGGTAAGGATGCAAACTATGGAAAAATCCGATTTACTGGAACGCATTCGAGAGGAATATTCCTCTTATAGCAAAGGGCAGAAGGCGATTGCAACTTATATACTGGAAAATTACGACAAGGCGGCGTTTATGACGGCGGGCGTGCTCGGCGACACCGTGGGTGTCAGCGAATCGACCGTTGTGCGCTTTGCCTATGCGCTCGGCTATAAGGGCTATCCCAAGCTGCAAAAGCATTTGCAGGAGATTATCAAGAACAAATTGACCAATGTACAGAAGCTAAACCTCCTCGAGGGACTTTCGACGGAGGAGCTGGTGCGCGCTGTGTATAAGATGGAGACCAAGAACCTTAAAAACACGGTGGACATGCTGGATGTCAATGTCATCAACGAGGTGGTTGACGCGCTTGTGCATGCGAAAAAGATCTTTGTCATCGGCTTCCGGAGTTGCGCGCCGCTTGTGCAGTTTGTTGTATACTATCTGGGGTATATCTTCGACAACCTGCATCAGGTGACGATTGGCACGACGGACATCTATTCGCAATTGGTGCATGTCGGCGAGGGCGATGTCGTGTTCGGCATGGCCTTCCCGCGCTATTCCTCGCAGACGGTGGAGGGCGTGCGCTTTGCAAAGGAACGCAAGGCCAAGATCATCACGCTCACGGACAATGTCCTCTCGCCGCTCTATAACCTTTCCGACCACTGCATTTTAACGAAGAACAACATCAATTCCTTCGTCGATTCCTTTGTCGCGCCTTTGAGCATCATCAACCTGATTATCATCCTGGCGGGGCTGCGCAAGAAGGACACGCTGATCGAAAATTACAGCATTATGGAGAACATCTGGCGGGAAAAGAAAATCTACGCGGTGCATGATTATGCGCCGCTCGAGGAAGAGGAAGACGAAGACGAAGAGGACGGCGGGGAGTTTTGAACACAATCGCTGTTATCGGCGGCGGCCCGGCGGGCATGATGGCGGCCTATGCGGCGGCCATGGGCGGCGCACAGGTCACGCTGTTTGAAAAAAACGAAAAATTGGGCAAAAAGTTGTTCCTCACGGGAAAAGGGCGGTGCAATATCACCAATGCCCGCCCGCAGGAAGAATTCTTTTCCAATATCCCGGGAAATGCCAAATTCCTCTATAGCGCGTTCGGCGCGCTTAACAACGCGGAACTGTTGGATCTGTTGGCGCGGTATGGCCTACAAACCAAGGTGGAGCGCGGCGGGCGCGTCTTTCCAGTGTCGGACAAGTCGAGCGATGTGATCCGAACGCTGGAACGCATGCTGCGCGATGCCGGGGTGGAGGTCCGTCTGCATGCGGATGTGGAACGCTTGCTCATCTCGGACGGACGCGCGGCGGGGATCGTCCAGGGGGGACGGCGGATGCCGTTCGACGCGGTAATCCTGGCGTGCGGCGGGCTCTCCTATCCCTCGACGGGTAGCACGGGTGAGGGATATACGCTGGCGAAGGCGGCGGGGCACACGGTGCAGCCGTTGCATCCCTCGCTCATTCCGCTGGTGGCGAAGTACCCAGAACGATGCCGCGCCATGATGGGGCTGACGCTCAAAAATGTGCGCGCCTCTCTGTGGGAAGGAGGCAAATGCCGTTTTACGGAGGTGGGGGAACTGTTGTTCACGCATTTCGGCCTGTCAGGGCCGCTCATTCTCTCAGCAAGCGCGCATATTGCGGATTATACATTCCAGGACACCTGTATTCGCATCGACTTGAAGCCAGGGCTGGATGAGGCAAAGCTGGACATGCGTATCCTTCGGGATTTTCAGGAATCACCGAATCTGCAGCTCAAAAACGCGATGGCGCGCCTGCTTCCGCGAGGGATCGTGGAGGAAGTGTTGGATGCGGCGAAGCTGAATGGGCAAAAAGCGGTCAATGCGGTGACGCGCGAGGAACGCCGGCGATTGGTGCAGCAGATGAAGGATTTTCAGGTTCCAATCGCAGGAACGCGCGGCATCGAGGAAGCGATCATTACGCGCGGCGGCGTCTCGCTCCGCGAGGTCAACGCCTCTAAAATGCAGAGCAAGCACTGTTCGGGTCTCTATTTTGCCGGGGAAATGCTGGATGTGGACGCCTATACGGGCGGGTATAATTTGCAGATTGCCTTTTCCACCGGATATTTGGCGGGCAAGAGCGCGGCAGAGAATGTCAATTGACAAGTGCGTGGGATTGTATTAAACTATATAAATAAAAGCATGAAGAACTGAACGAATATTTCAGATTTGGAAGTGTGGATATAACAATCATCGATAAGGATGAAAAGGAGGTGCTGGAGGTTTCATGGACGCAGCAATATGGGCCATCCTCTCCGGTGTTGTTTGCTTGGCGGCAGGGTCCGGGATTGGGTATCTGTATCGCAAGAACATCGCAGAGAAGAAGATAGGCCGAGCCGAAGAGACGGTCGTCCGCCTGATCGAAGATGCACAGAAAAAGGCAGAAGCGATCCGCAAGGAGACGGTTCTTGAAGCGAAGGAAGAAGTCCATAAACTCAGAAGCGAATTTGACAAGGAATCCAAAGACAGACGCAACGAACAGACGAGAATAGAAAAGCGGCTTCTTGCAAGAGAGGAAGCGCTGGATAAGAAAAACGAGCTGGCGGACCGCAAGAACGAAAAGTTGGACGCCCGGCTCAAGGAGATCACGGCAACCAAGGAAGACATCAAGCGCCTGCAAGAAAAGGAAGTGCAGGAGCTAGAAAAGATCGCGGAGCTTTCGACCGAACAGGCCAAGGAGCTTTTGATGGAAAAGGTCGAGCAGGAAGCGCGCCGGGATATGGCGATCATGCTGCGCGATATTGAGACAAACGCCAAGGAAGAGGCTGAAAAGAAGGCGCGGCAGATCTTGTCGTTGGCGATCCAGCGTTGTGCGGCCGACCATGTGGCCGAGGCGACGATTTCTGTCGTAGCATTGCCGAATGATGAGATGAAGGGTCGGATTATCGGCCGCGAGGGCCGCAACATCCGCGCGCTGGAGACGGCGACGGGTATCGACCTCATCATCGACGATACGCCGGAGGCAGTCATCCTGTCCGGCTTTGACCCGGTTCGCCGGGAGATCGCGCGTATTGCGCTGGAAAAGCTCATCCTTGATGGGCGCATCCATCCCGCGCGCATTGAAGAAATGGTCAACAAGGCGCGCAAGGAAGTGGATCAGCAGATCCGTGAGGCAGGGGAGGCCGCAGTGTTCGATGTCGGCATTCATTCGCTGCATCCGGAACTGGTGAAGCTGCTTGGCCGCCTGCGGTATCGCACGAGCTATGGGCAGAATGTCCTCAAGCATTCGCTCGAGGTTGCGCATTTGGCGAGCATCATGGCCGACGAGATTGGCGCTAACGCGCGGTTGGCGAAGCGTGCCGGCCTGCTGCACGACATTGGCAAGGCAGTCGACCATGAGATGGAAGGTTCGCATACGCAGCTCGGTGCAGAGTTGGCAACCAAGTATAAGGAAAGCCCGGAAGTGATTAACGCTATCGCCGCACACCATGGCGATGTGGAGGCACAGTCTGTGGAGGCGATCCTGGTGCAGGCGGCAGATGCCGTTTCTGCAGCGCGGCCCGGCGCAAGAAGGGAATCTCTTGATAATTATGTAAAGCGTCTGGAATCTTTGGAGGAAATCGCAAATTCCTTTAAGGGTGTGGAAAAATCCTATGCAATTCAGGCTGGCAGAGAGGTTCGCATCATCGTCAAACCGGAGGATGTGGACGAAGTCGGAACAGCTTTGATGGCGCGGGACATCGTAAAGAAGATCGAAAAGGATCTCGATTATCCCGGCCAGATTAAGGTCAATGTCATCCGCGAGACACGCGTCGTGGATTATGCAAAATAAACATGCGTAAAAATTAAATGTACGAAAAAACCGATGTGATTTTCCATCGGTTTTTTTCTGCCAAGCAGGAATTTTCGGGAAAATGTCAAATAAATAAAGGGGAGAGTTTGCGGGGAGGTGTGTACGATGTTGCCAAGAGAGGAATTCTATGTGCGGGAACGGCAGACGCTTTCGCCGTATGCCATGCTTTGCGAACACACGCGCGGCAGGGAGGTACCGATCCCGGAAAGTGATATGCGTACCGAATATATGCGCGATCGCGATCGGATCATCCACAGCAAGGCCTTCCGCCGGTTAAAGGACAAGACGCAGGTATTCATCGATCCGACGGGGAGTCACTACCGCACGCGGTTGACGCACACGCTGGAGGTTGCGCAGATCTCCCGGACGATCGCCCGCTGTCTCGCGCTCAACGAAGACCTGACCGAGGCCGCCGCGCTGGGGCACGATCTGGGGCATGCGCCGTTTGGCCATGCGGGCGAGGCGGCAATCACTGCGTTTTTCCGCGAACACGGCCGCGCAGAGCCGTTCCAGCATAATGTGCAGAGCCTGCGGGTCGTAGATGTGCTGGAAAACGGGACGGGGCTCAACCTGACCTTTGAGGTGCGCGATGCGATCGTGAACCACAAAAAGGACTGCACCCCGGCCACGCTCGAGGGCATGGCCGTGAATTTTGCCGATCGCATCGCCTATCTGAACCATGACATCGACGACGCCGTGCGCGCCGGCATCCTTACGGAGGATCAGCTCCCGCCCTTCGCGATGGATGTGCTCGGACGGGGCCACAGCGAGCGGATCGATACGATGATCCGGGACATCGTGCGGCAGAGCGAGGGGCAGCCGTTTGTGCGTCAAAGCCCGGAGGTGGCGGCGGCCACGAACGAACTGCGGGCGTACATGTTTTCAGAAGTCTATCTGGGGGGCAAGGCGAAAGAGGAAGAAAAAAAGGTGCAGGATGTCATTTTCCTGCTGATGGCGCACTACCTGGCGCATCCGGAGGAATTGCCGGAAACAGAGCGGAAAAACCTGCCGCGGGACGGGGACTTAGTGTGCGCGGCGGACTATGTGTCGGGTATGACGGACAAATTTGCCGTCATGAAGTTTCAGGAATTGTTTGTGCCCCGGGGGTGGGCATTGCTATAGGAGAAGAAATTGGCGAGATTTAGCGAGGAATGGCTGGCGCGGCTGCTGGACAAAAACGATATTGCCGATGTGATCGGCGAATATGTGCATCTAGAACGCAAGGGGACGCGCCTGTGGGCGGCCTGTCCGTGGCATGCGGAAAAGAACCCTTCATTTTGTGTAACCCCGGAAAAGCAGATGTTCTATTGCTTTTCCTGCAAAAAGGGCGGCGGCGTAATTAACTTCATCATGGAGCAGGAAAAGCTGAGCTATTTCGAGGCAGTGCAGTTTTTGGCGGATCGCGTCGGCATGGAGATGCCCGAAGTACAGGAAAACGAGGCATATCAGAAAAAGAAAGCCTACACCAGGCGCCTGCAGGAAATGATGAAGCAGCTGGCGCTGCACTATCACGAAAACCTCTGGAAGCCGGAGGGCAAGGTGGCGAGAGAGTATTTGCAGAAGCGGCAGATCTCCAATGTCATCCGCACCTATGGCATCGGCTTTGCGCGGGATGCCTATGATGACGCCTATCGCTTCCTGCGAGACAAGGGGTATTCGCTGCGGGAAATGATGGACGCGGGGGTCGTGCGTTCCCGGGACGGCCGGAATTACGACTTTTTCCGCAACCGCGTGATGTTCCCCATCCAAAACGCCTTTGGCGATGTCATCGCGTTTGGTGGCCGCGTGATGGATCAGGGTGAACCCAAATACCTGAACAGCGGGGAAACCTACCTGTTCAACAAACGCTATCACCTGTACTCGCTCAATCAGGTGCGCAAAAAGCGCGATCTGCAAAACATCGTGCTCACGGAAGGGTATATGGATGTCGTGGGCATGCGAGCGGTCGGTGTGGACAATGTGGTGGCCTCCCTCGGGACAGCGCTCACGCGCGAACAGACACGCCTTTTGAAAAAGTACACAAACCGGGTGTACCTCTGCTATGATGGTGACGCCGCAGGGCAGAACGCCTCGCTACGAGCGATTGACCTGCTGCAGGCGGAGGGGCTGCGCACTTCGGTGATGTGCATGCCAGACGGGATGGATCCGGACGACTTTGCGCGTACGCGCGGCAAGGACGCCTTTTTGGAGCTGCAAAAGCAGTCCCTGTCTGGTGTAGAGTTCAAACTGCGGATGCTGCGGGCAAATTACGACATGCAGCAGGGCGATCAGGTTGTCGAATACGCAACCCGGGCAGTGGAATTGATTGGCGGATTGCAGAACGAATTGGAAAAGGAACGCTACATCCGTCAGCTGGCGCAGGAAACAAAATTGAGTGAAGCCAGCCTTCAGCGGCAGATGGGGCGGGAAACGACGGATAAAACGCATACTTTTGTTGTAAATGACAAAGACTTATCCCAAAAAGAGACGGATGGGGAGGCCAAGCTTTTGGCTCTCCTGATGGAGCGGCCTGACCTCCTTCAGCGGCGACCGGAGCTTTTTCAGGGGATTTTTCGACAAGAAATCCATAAAAAAATATTTTTTTACATTTTTGGTGAAATAAAAAAAGGAGTTTTGCCTACTTGTGCCGAATTATTATCCGTGTTTTCTGCGGAAGGCGAACAGCTGGCGGAGAGTTTGCATCAGGAGATTCCGGAAGGCGTTTCGGCGGACGACTATGCCGAAACTTTAGTAAAGCGGGTGAAGATCCGACAGCTGCGAGAAGAACGCGAACAGCAGATTGCAGGAATGCAGGGCATGGATGCGAAAGCTCGGGCGGAGGCCATGAAAAAGGTGGCCGCACTCAATGTAGAGCTGCATCGGTTGAACGATCATTTTTTTAGAAGGTGAAATAGATTGAGTAAGAGCATAACAAAGCAGGGAAAGGGCGAAAAGCAGACCCGGCAGCCGCATAATGACAAAAAAGAAGCGGTGCGTAAGCTCCTAGCGACGGCAAAAGAAAAAGGCTCGATCAGCAGCAAAGAGATGGCCGACATGCTGGAAGGTGTCAACATCAAGCCGGACGAGATGGACAGGCTGTACGACGCGCTGGAGAGCATGAATATCGAGGTTATCGAGGACGACCTCGACAAGGAGCTGAGCAAGGAAGACGGCGACGCAAAGGAGATCGACCTGGAAAGCATGATCCCGGATGCGATCAGCATCGACGACCCGGTTCGCATGTACTTGAAGGAAATCGGCAAGGTACCGCTTTTGACGGCGGACGAGGAACGGGAGCTGGCCATCCGTATGAGCCAGGGCGACGAGTCGGCCAAGCAGAAGCTGGCCGAGGCCAACCTGCGGTTGGTTGTCAGCATCGCCAAGCGCTATGTGGGGCGCGGGATGCTCTTTTTGGACCTGATTCAGGAAGGTAATCTCGGGCTCATCAAGGCAGTGGAAAAGTTCGACTATACGAAGGGG
>CAOKKG010000030.1 GCA_948468985.1 uncultured Eubacteriales bacterium
CTGAGCTACGCCGCCATCAACTGACAAAATTTATTTTATCGCACTCTTTCCAAAAAGTCAACAACAAACTTTCAACTTTTCACATATTTTGCCCGCCGGTGTCGATCCGGCCAGACATGCAGCTTTTTATCCACAATCTTCCGCCCGTATAGCCGCACATAGAGGCGGCACAGCTCCTTCCCGGACATCATTGCCGGCTCATCGTCCGCCCACATCAGCATGCGGTAATGCACACCCCAAAACACCGCATGCAGTCCTGTATCTGCAAAGCCGTTTCGCCGGTAAAACGCGATGCGCCGCGCGCAGACCTCCCGCTCGGCAGGCGTCCTCGCCGCCTCCGGCGCGTCGACCTCCGCCAAGATGCGCTGGCCCGGCAGCGCTTCGCCCAACGCCCGCAAAAACGCACTTCCCCGTCCACCGCTGCGGAACGCTGGGAATACAGCAAAGTAGTCCAGCAGCAGTCCGCCCGCGGGATCATACATAAAGAACGCATAGACGACCCAAGTGTCCGCCTCCCATCCGCCAAGGCAGAGATAGGCACCCCGCCGCAGGGCGCTCTCAATCCTCCAAAACGGTTTGCGCTCTCTTGGAGGAAAGTCCCGCTGAAGTTGCTCTTTATATACCTGCTGCACTTCCGGCAGCGTCAGTTCCCGCACGGTCAATTTCGTCCTCCTTCCCGGCGCGTCAGCCTTTGTACGATGCCCTCCGCGGCGGCCATCCCCACGGCATAGAGCGCCTGTTCCGTATTCCCGCCGATATGCGGCGTCGCAAGAAAATTTGGCAGCTGTAAAAGCGGATTTTCTGGCGACACCGGTTCCTCGGCGAACACATCCGCCGCAGCCCCGGCGATCCTCCCCCTGCGCAGCGCCTCCGCCAGCGCCTGTTCATCCACCAACCCACCGCGGGCGCAGTTGATGAGATAGGCGCTCCGCTTCATCCAGCCAAGCTCCTGTTGCCCCAACATGCCCCGCGTCTCGCCGTTCAGTGGCAAACACATGCACACATAGTCCGCCTCGCGAAGCACCGCCTCCACCCCCGGGGCAAAGCCGATGCGGCACTGCGCGGCCTTCTTGCGCGTATAGGAGGGTGAATACCCAATCGCGCGCATGCCAAACCCGCCGCAGAAGATCTCCGCCGCCCGCCGGGCAATCTGCCCCGTGCCCAAAAAGCCTGCGCATTTCCCACGCAGCTCCTGCCCCAACAGCGCCGCTGGGGCGCTCTCTCCCAGACAGGCGGCCGCCTGCGGCAGTCTGCGCGAAAGCATGAGCGCCATCGCAGCGATCAATTCCGCCACCGCCTGCGCATTACGCCCGGGCGTAGAAAACACCTCCACGCCTCGCGCCTGCGCCGCCTCCTCGTCCACGCCGTCACGCCCCGTCCCGTGAATCGCGATCACTTTCAGGTTTTTCGCCTGCTCCAAAAACGCCGCATCGATGCGCAGGTTGCGCGTCAACACAGCATCGGCCAGCGGCAGATCGGCCTCGCGCGTCAACAATTGCACATGGGCGCGCAGATAAGCCTCGGCCGCCGGATGGATCGGTTCCTGCAAATACACGCGATACATGCGCCCGGCTCCTCAGCGCAGCGGCAGCAGCCGCATGAGCGCTGCAATCGTTTTGCCGTCCTCGATGCGCCCCTCCGCCGCCATGTGGATTGCCTCCTCGGCCGAGATCGCCTCTGTCGTCAGAAATTCGCCCTCGTCAAATTGCGTCTCCCCTATCGACTCGATTTTGGTGTAATAGAGGTGGATCACCTCGTTACAGAACCCCGGCGAGCCGAACACCTTGCCTAGGTAGACAAAATGCTCGCTCCGCGCGCCCGTCTCTTCGCGCAGTTCCCGCTTTGCCGCCTGCAACGGATCCTCGCCCGGCTCCAGCTTGCCCGCCGGGAGCTCCAGCATGACCCGCTTGCAGGGATAACGATATTGTCGCACAAATAATAGCCGCCCCCGGGCGTCCTCCGCCGCGATGCAGACACCGCCCGGGTGATCCACCACTTCCCGACACGCTGTCTTGCTGTCCGGCAGGCTCACTTCATCGACATGCACCGAAAAGACCTTCCCCTGGAAGATCTGCTCGGCCGATATCGTCTTTTCCGTCAAATCCATCGTTTTCCCCTCCCCAGGGCCTCTTGCAAAGCCCTCCACACACGCCGTTTCACACAGCTGCGCCAAGCGAGTCCCGCTTCACATAGCCACTCTAAAAAGGCGCGTCCGGCGTATACTCGCGCGAACGCGCCCTGATATTCTCGATGCACACAGCGGGCAATGCCCTGTTTACCGCTTATTCCGTCTGTGCCGCCAATTCCGCCAGGAAGAGGTCCTGCAACTTTTTGAGCAACGCCGGCGCCTTACCGCCAACCTTTTGGCCGTCCACTTCCTCCGCCGGCACAAAGTGCTTGGTCGTGCTCGCCACTAAAATCTCGTCCGCCTCCATCAATTCGTCCAGCGTGAACACCCGGCGTTCATAGGGAATGCCGTTCTTTTCGCAGAGCTGTTCGATCACCCGCCGCGTGATACCCGGCAGGACATATTGGTCGAGCGGCGGAAGCACGACTTTATCACCCTCCAACAGGAGGATGCTGCTGTGCGCGCCTTCCGTCACGCGGTCGCCCCGGTGGAAGATGATCTCCCCACACCCCGCCTGATGGCCCTTTTCGGCCGCCATAACATTGGGAATCAGGTTGATCGTCTTGATGTCGCAATGCAGAAAACGGATGTCCTCCACCGTCATCAGGCGGATCGGCTTGCGCAGATCACCTAGCTTGAGCGGCGTGATCATGACGAGCAGATTCGCCTTCGCCCCATTTTGCGGGTACTCGTGCTTGCGCGGCGCCGTGCCGCGCGAGGCCTGCCAATAGATCATGGTGTCCGCGTCGTCCGCCATCGCTACCAATTCCAGCAATAACGCCTTCAGCTCCTCCTTCTGCATCGGGAATTCAATCTCCAGTGCACGGCAGCTATTATAGAAGCGATCCACATGCATGTCCAGCGTAAAGGGCTTGCCGTTTCGGCAGATCACCACATCATAGACGCCATCGCCGAAATAGACAGCTCGATCCAGCGCCGGAACGGACAACTCGTCCACCGGCATAATTTTGCCGTTGTAATACCCTACAGTCTTCATTTTTCTTCCTCCCAATCTCTTAAAAGCGGCCTTTGCCGCCTGATTCTCGTTAACGCTCCTTCGCTTCCCGCGAACGCTCTCTGCCCCGCACCCGGGCAGGCTCCTCTTCCCCGTTCTCGCGCAGAGAAAATAGGTTTTGCGCAATGGCGCACTGCGCGCCAGCATAGGCTGCCGCCTTCATTGTAAGCACGCTGCGGATATAGGCTGCATCCTCCTGCATCTCCAGGATTCGTGCAGCCTCCTTTTTCGAAGATGCGGCCGCTGCACGCAGGATTTGCTCATACTCACTGCTGAAGGCGTTCAGCATCTCACTTTCCGAATATACGCCGAGATAGGTCCGTATGATCTCGCAGATCATCGAAATGGGCAGAATCTGCTTCAAAAAGCAGATGATGAGTAGGTGTGCAATATGCGCCTTGGAATATTTCTTTTTTACCGGCGGCGGCACAGCGCCCATCTTGACATAGTTGTTGACCATCGCCGGGGTCAGCATCTTTTCGCCGTCCTCCTCGAAGATGCTCAAATACTTGCGCATCAACGCAATCACCTGATCCATATAGAGGTCAATCTCTGGAAGATCCTCCCACCGCGGAAGCGTGTGTGCCGAAAACTTTTCGTACAGGTTGTCCAATTCCCCCGCCATTATGTTTTTGTCCATATATCCCCATCCTTTGGCGCTCTCCGTTTTGTTCAGTATAGCACACGCCGCATGGGAAATTCAAGGAATTTGGCACATTCTGCGAATAATGTGAATATCCTCTTGACAAAATGTTATATATCTTATAATCTAGTATTGAAAAACATGTAATGTACTTTCCAAATATTCATTTTTGTTCGAGCGAGGTGTCCGTTATGCATCGTATCATCCAAAAAATTGCACTTTATGGCGATTCCCTGTTCCGCGGCGTTGTGCTCAGCAGCGACAATCACCGCTACCGTATTTCTCACGGCATTGACATCGAGGGCATCGCCCGGCAATATGCGTTAGAGGTGTCCAACAACTCCAAGTTCGGATATACCATCGACCGCGGATTCTCCGTGCTGCGCCGCAACCTGGAACAGGGCGCGCATTACGACGCAGTGCTGCTGGAATACGGCGGCAACGACTGCAACTTCGACTGGGCAAAGGTCGCCGCCGCGCCGGATGAAAATCACGATCCCTGCACGCCCCGGCCGCTATTTCACAAAATTTATGTCGAGATCATCGCCTACCTCCGCGACCGCGGGATCACGCCCGTCCTTTCTACCCTGCCGCCGCTGTGCCCGGAACGCTTTCTCAACTGGGTCTGCCGGGACGGCGTGAACAGTGCGCATGTCCTGCACTGGCTGGGCGATGTCGGCGCAATCTACCGCTATCAAGAGATGTATTCCCGCGAGGTGGAGCGCATCGCGCAGGAGACGAGCGCGCCCGTCATCGACATCCGCGGCGCGTTTTTGGAGCAGCGCCGCCTGGGCGACTTCATATGTGAGGACGGCATGCATCCCAACGAACGCGGGCAGCACCTGATTCACACGGTCATCTCTGACTTTGCGGAGCAGAAAAAGGATCTCTTCCTCCCCGCCTGAGTGCAAAACAGTTTATGTATCTCCTCACCAAAAAGAGGCGCCCCCGCGCAGGGAACGCCTCTTTTTTATATCCGAATTTCCGCCCAGCGCATGCTGCGGAATCGCCGCGTTGCCATAACCGCGCGTGTCAGCTGGTCCAAGAACAAGGCGATCCATGCGCCATAGATGCCCAGCCCCAATGGGAAGCACAGCACATAGGTGAGGATTGGCCGCAAAATTGCGATGTCCCACAGTGAATAGGCTGCGACATACTTGGTGTCGCCCGCACCGCGCAGCGCGCCAGCGTAGATCATGCTTTGCGTTTGGATAAAGCACACCACTGCCACCACAATGAGCAGGTTTGCTCCGACTAAGATGACCTCCGCCTCCTTGGCATAGGCGCGCATCCAGGCATACCGCCCAAAGAAATACAGACTGAACGCTATGCTGTCCAGCACCAACCCCATGCGTCGCCCCGCCCGAGCATAGACGACCGCCAGATCCTTGCGTCCCGCGCCCAGTTTCTGCCCGGTGATCGCCGTGCTCGCCCGGCTCATGCCGTCGCAGAAGCAGTAATAGATGTCGCACAAGTTCATGCAGATGCAGTGCGTCGCATAATCCGTCGTTCCGAATTCCGCCACCATGCGCGAATAGAGGAACATTCCCGTCCTCTCGCAGATCTGTTCTAAAAAGGCGCTCCCGCCTGTCTGCAGGATCTGCCGCAGCATGCGCCTCTGCATGCGCCAACCGCGCCGCCGGAAGAGCCGCAGCGGGCAATCCCTCTCAAACAGTGCAAGCAGGGAAACGAGAAGGCTCACCCCCGCGCCGAGCAGCGTAGCCAGCCCTGCGCCCCACAGCCCCAGCGCCGGAAAGCCGCACTTCCCATGGATTAGCAGGTAATTGAGCGCCATGTTGATGAGATTGCCCGCCAGATTGGCGCGCATCATGGCCTTCGTATTGCCGATGCCGGTGAGCGCGCCGTTAATTGTCGTCGCCAGGTTCGTAAGGCCGACGCTTGCGATTGTGAAGAAGCCGTAGACCTCCGCCATCTGCATGTATTCCTGCTTTGCGCCAGCCAAGCGCAGAATCTCGGGCAACTTCCAAACCGAAGCGGCGCAGGCCAGCACAGAAAAAAGCGCCGCGATACAGAGACTCTGCTTGAGACACGCCTCGGCTTCGCTGAGGTTCCCCTCCCCCTTGCGCCGGGCGACAATCGCCGTCACCGCCACCGCCAGCGCCCGGCAAAAGCAGAGCAGGATCATCTTGGGCTGCGTGATAATGCCGACCGCCGCGACCGCATCCGTCCCCAGATCGCCCACCATGACCAGATTGATTGCCGCGACGAGCATGGCAAACATCCCCTCCATGGCCGCCGGCCACGCGAGCCGCGCAAAGCCGCGATATATTTCCCTGGTAGGCGGCATATCGCCCAGCAATTCCTCCTCCCGAGCAAGCGCCTGCCCGCCAAAAAAGCGTTTCCCAAGCCGAATCACGCAGATGGTTCCTCCAGAAGTTAGTTTATGCTAACCATTATAGCGTACCATCATTGTGCTTGTCAATTCTCTTTGGCGCACTCAAATGAGTGGCTGCTCGTTAATGATCAGCTTGAACTGCAGGCCCAGCTTTTCCGCCGCCTTGCGACATAGGATCATCCGCTCCAGAAATATCTCAAAATAGTCCATAACGGAGCTGTAGCGCGTGTCAATCACCAGCTTTAGCTTGACGAGCGTCTTTGCCTCGTTGATGCGCAGCTGAGATTCCTTCACCGAATAGTTCACACGGTCGTGAATGTCGAAGGAGGCGATATCCGCATTGCGGACGCGACTGCGGCGCACATCCGACTTGTCCGCCAAAATGAGCGCCGCCGACACGGCGTCCACCGGCACACCCGTCCCTTCATCGTGATTGCCAATTGCCGTGACGATCGTTGCAATCTTGGCCGGCTCCATCTCCATCCTGTCCAGGATGCGGAAGGCCATCACCGCGCCGCTCTGTGAATGCTCGACGCGGTTGACGAGGTTGCCGATGTCATGCAGATACCCGGCGATCTTGACCAGCTCGATCTGCTCCGGTGGAAAGCCGAGCGTTTCCAGAATATACCCTGCAGTTTCGGAAACCTTGGTCACATGGGCAAAGGAATGCTCGGTAAAGCCAAGCGCGCGGAGAGATTCGTCCGCTTTTTGAATATAGGTGCGGATCGCGGGATCCTGCCGCAGCTCCTCGTAGGTCATAACGCCTCCTCAGTTCTCCTCCGGCTGTTCCTGCGCCGGGTTTTCCTCTTTTGCATCGTATTCGTCCAAAAAGTGCACCTTCCTGTGGTCCTTTTTATAGGCGATAATCGTGTCCAGATTGACATTTTCCACACTGCGGAAGATGTGGTTTTCCACCCCGGGGTTACTCTTTTTCATCTGCCGGATCAGCGCCTTGACCTCCATGCGCTTGGACTTCGTCTCCTCATTGTTGCAGGTCGTGCAGGTGTCCGTGAATTTGCAGGCACACTGAATAAAGTGCAGGTGGTTGGCATCCCGCCAGGCCTGGATGTCCGCCTCACGGATGAAATACATCGGGCGGATGAGCTCCATCCCCGGGAAATTCGTGCTGTGCAGCTTGGGCATCATCGTCTGGATCTGCGCTCCCCACAGCATGCCCATCAGGATTGTCTCGATCACATCGTCATAATGGTGCCCGAGCGCAATCTTGTTGCAGCCCAGCTCCTGCGCATAGTGATAGAGGTGCCCCCGCCGCATCCGTGCGCACAGATAGCACGGCGACTTTTCGATGGTGTATACCGATTCGAAAATGTTGGATTCAAAGATGCGGATGGGCACCTGCAAATTCCGGGCGTTTTCCTCGATCACGCGTCGGTTTTCCGGGCTATACCCCGGGTCCATGACCAGAAATTCCACCTCGAACGCGAATTTGTTGTGCCGCTTCAGCTCCTGAAACAGTTTGGCCATAAGCATGGAATCCTTGCCGCCCGAGATGCAGACGGCAATCTTGTCGCCCTTCTGCACCAGTTCATAGTCGCGGATTGCCTTCGTGAAGCGGCTCCACAACTTTTTATGGAACTTCTTCTGGATGCTTCCCTCAACTCTTTTGGCGAGCTGTTCCGCCTCCTGCTTCTGCATCTGGTGGTGCAGCCACCCGAAATAACCTCCCTGCAGACTATATACCTCGAAAAAGCCCTGCGCGCGCAGCGTGTCAGTCATCTCCCGGCTGTACTGCCCGCGCGTGCAGTATAACACCCGCTTTTTATTCTCTTCCCTAGGGAGGGTTTCCGCCAGCTCCTCCGGCCGAATCGCCTCCGCCCCCGGGAGCATGCCATATTCCTGCATGGCTGCCTCCCGAATATCGATCAAGCGGTAGGTCTCTGCCGCCCATCCCTCCAATGTCTCTATACGGATCTCTGTTTCCAAAGTTGCCTCTTTCGCCCCGGAATTCGTTTCCAAAGGTCTTGTTCGGAAGATTTCGGCCCGCCCTGCAGGCCCGTCTCTATCTTACCAAAGCCGCCGCCGTTTTTCAAAACTTTTCGTGCAGCAACACACCATTGCCTCAACGCAGCAACAGGTCGTGTTCTCTTCAAGTATATTGACATAAAAAAACAGACCTTCCAAGAAGATCTGTCCAATCTGGTGCGACCGATGGGACTTGAACCCATATGGTTGCCCACACGCCCCTCAAACGTGCGCGTCTGCCTATTCCGCCACGGTCGCATTCCGATACCAACAAAAGTTATTATAACGGGTATCGGATGAAAAGTCAACTACCTTTTCACATTTTTCGCGCAGAACGGAAAAGCGCTCACCTCTCCCGGCGGCGTAAGCACTGCAAAGCCTCGCGCGCGGCCGCCTGCTCCGCGTGCTTCTTGCTCTTGCCGCTACCCGCGCCCAGGCTTTTGCCGTTCACCAGCACTTCCATATAAAAAACCGCGCTGTGCGGCGGGCCCTCCGTCCGCACCAGGCGATAGGAGATGTTCTGATTCGGCTTGCGCTGCAAAAACTCCTGCAATTCGGACTTCGCATCCAGCGCCGCCGTGCAATCCCCCTTGCGGAATTCGACGATGCGCAAAATGATCGCCCGTGCCGCGTCCAGCCCGCCGTCCAGATACACCGCCCCCAAAATGGATTCCACCACATCGCAGAGGATCGAATCCTTTTCCCGGCCGCCGGAATTCTCCTCGCCCTTTCCGAGGATCAGGTATTCCCCGAGCCCCTGCGCCCGCGCCCAAGCAGAGAGGTGTTCCTCCTGCACCAGGCGGGTGCGCATCGCCGAGAGCTGCCCTTCCCGGAAATCTGGGTGCTGCCGGTACAGCCAGGCACTCACCTCCCGCTCCAGCACGGCGTCTCCCAAAAATTCCAGCCGTTCATAGGAATACCCCGCGTCACACGAGGCGTGCGTCAACGCCTCGCGGAGCAGCGCCTCGTTTTGGAAAGTGTATTGTAACCGCTCGTATAGCTTCTGCATATTCATTCCCCCCACGGCCGGACTTTCCGCCGCATCCATTGTCTCTATCCGGGCGCAGCCGTCTGCACGCCCCGATCTTCCTCACTCCTCCAGGGAGAGCTCTTCCCACCTGGCGTACTTTTCTTCCAGCTCCGTCTCCATCTCGCCAATCTTGCAGGAAAGCCCCAGCACCTGTTCGTAATCCGCAGCGATGTCCGGGGCGCTCATCCGCTCCTTTTCGGCGGCGATTTCCTCTTCCAGCGCGGCGATCTGGCCTTCCAGCCGCTCGATCTGGCTGCGGCGCTTGCGCAGGGCCGCCTCCTCGCTGCGCTTTTTGCGGTACTGCACCCCGGCGTCCTCCGTCGGCGTCGCCTTCTGCGCGACTGCCTGCTTTTGCTGCGCCGCCTTGCTCGCCATATAGGCGTCGTATCCGTTTTCATAGGAAGCCACACCTTCCGGCGTCAGGTCCAGGATGCGCGTCGCCAGCTTCTGGATAAAATACCGGTCGTGCGATACGGCGAGAATCGTGCCGTCGTATGCCAGCAGCGCCTCCTCCAGGATCTCTCGCGAGGGAATGTCCAGGTGGTTGGTCGGCTCGTCCAGGATGAGCAGATTGCACCCCGAGAGCATGAGGATGGCCAGCGCGACGCGCGCCTTTTCCCCGCCGGAGAGCGTGGATATCTTCTTATCCACCTCCTCGCCCCGGAAGAGGAACATTGCCAGCACATCACGAATCCGGCCCAATTCCTGTTCATCGGTGTTGCGGTAGACTGCCTCCAGGATGCTGTCGTTTGGGGGCAGCTTTTCCTGTCCCTGCGCATAATATCCGACCTCCACGCGTGCGCCCAGGCGGATTTCCCCCTCCCCCGCCGGAATCTCGCCCAGGATCCGCCGCAGCAGCGTCGTCTTGCCCACGCCGTTGCGCCCGAGCAGAAAGGCCCTCTCGCCGCGCTTCAGTTCGAACGAAGCATTCGAAAACAGACGGACACCGTCAAACACCTGTCCGACGCCCTGTACGGACAGCACATCGTTGCCCGATCGGTGATCCGCCAAAAGGGAGAGGTGCATACTCCCTGGCGCATCCTCTGGCCGCACGATGGAGGCGGCGAGCTTGTCCGCCATCTTCTGTTTATGCCGCGCCGTCACTAAGCTGCGCTCGGTGTTCCACTGCTTTTGCTGTGCAATGATGCCCTCGATGCGGTGCAGTTCGCGGGTCTTTTTTTCAAAATCGCGCTGCAGGGCGATGCTATCCGCCTCCTTCTGCCGCATAAATGCCGAATAATTTCCGACATATGCGCGCAGGCGGTGATTTTCCAGTTCGAAAATGCGGCCGACGAACTGATCCAGAAAATACCGGTCGTGCGAGATGACGATCACCGCGCCGCGGTACTCCTGCAAAAAGTTTTCCAGCCATTCTACCGCCGCGATGTCCAGATGGTTGGTCGGCTCGTCCAACAGCAGGATGTCCGGCTCTGCCAGCAGCAGCTTGGCCAGCAGCACACGCGTCCGCTGTCCGCCGGAAAGCGCCGACATAGGTAGGTCCATCTCCGTCCCGCTGAGCCCCAGACTCTGCAGCATGGACCGCGCCCGCCCACGGTAGAGCAGCCCGCCTTCGGCAATGTATCTCTCCTGCAAGGCCGAAAAACTCGCGATGCTCTGCTCGCTGTGCTCCTGCTCCATGCGCTGTTGCAATTCCTCCAACCGCACCTCCATCTGCATGCATTCGGAAAAGACGCTGAGGCTGTCCTCATAGGCCGTCTTGTCCGAGCGATAATCCACCTGCTGTGGCATATAGCCGAGCTTCAGGTTCTTCTGCCGCACGATCTGCCCCGCGTCCGGCTCCATCTCCGCAAGGAGGATCTTGAATAGCGTCGTCTTGCCCGCGCCGTTCACACCCATCATACCGATCTTATCCCCCGTTGACACGGCAAAGCAGATGTCCTCGAGCACGGGCGTCACGCCGAATTGTTTGGTAATATGGTTACAATTTAGGATTTCCATCTATCTTCACACCTTCCGGGCCTGTTCGCGTCAAGTGATGTTCCACCCGCCGTCCACACTGAATACCTGCCCCGTGATATATTCCGCCTCCGGCGAAGCCAGGTAGAGCGCCAAGGAGGCGACCTCCTCCGCGCGCCCGATGCGCCCGAGAGGGATCTCTTCCGCGAGCGTCTGCATCGTTTCTGCCGAATGCTGCGCATTCATATCCGTATCGATCACGCCCGGTGCGATGCAGTTGACACGGATGCCGCTCGGCCCCCATTCCTTGGCAAGCGACCGGCTGAGCCCGATAAGCGCCGCCTTGCTGCTCGCATAGCCGCTCTCATACGAAGCGCCCTTGAGTCCCCAAATCGAGGAAATGTTCAAAATATTTCCCCTGCCCCGCGGGTACATGTCCCGGATCGCCTCCCCGGTGCAATACACGGCGCCGAAAAAGTTCACTGCAAAGACGCGCTGCCAATCCGCTTCCGTCAAGTCCAAAAACAGGCCGTCCTGCGCAATCGCCGCGTTGTTGACCAACATGTCGATATGCGGAAAGACCGCATGTACCGCAGAAAACATCGCCGCGACCTGTGCGGAATCCGCCACATCTGCCCGGACTGACAAAACACCCGGCATCTGCGTCGCAAGCGCCTGCGCCGCCTGTTCGCTCTGCCAGTAGCTGAATGCAACATTCCATCCTGCCGCATAGAACCGGCGCACCATCGCCGCACCGATTCCGCGGCTCCCCCCGGTAATCAATACCGTCGGCATACGCTTTCCTCCTTTATTGTGCGATACACTGCCTCCCGCAGATTCTCATAGGCGTGCGCCATCTGTTCTGCGAGCGTCCCGCCGGGCGGGTTGATGCCATAGACCCGCATCCCAGGCGGGCATTCCGCAGGCGAAAGGCTCACCTTGCCCGCAAACACCGCTACAGGGATGCCGAGCTTTTCCGCACGCGCCGCGACACCCGCGATCGCCTTGCCAAACTTGGTCTGCGCATCGATCCTTCCCTCACCAGTCAGAATGCAGGCCGCCCCGGCCGCCGCCGCATCAAAGTCCAGCGCATCCAGCACCAGGTCGATCCCCGCACACAGCGTCACCTGCGCAAACGCCAGCAGGGGGATGGCTGCTCCACCCGCCGCACCGCCTCCCGGCAGTGAGAGGAGCTCCCGCCCCGTCTGCCACTCCAGAAGGCGCGCATAGTGCTCTAAAACAGCATCCATCCGCGCAATCATGAGCGCGTCTGCCCCCTTTTGCGGGCCGTAGACCGCCGAGGCGCCCTCCGGCCCGCACAGGGGATTTCTCACATCGCAGGCAATCAAAAACCGACATGTCCGGGCCTGTGGGAGCATCCCGTCCGCGTCTATCCGTGCAAGTCTCGAGAGACCCTCGCAGGTGGGTGGAAGCTCCCCGCCGTCTGCGTCTAAAAAGCGCACGCCCAATGCCGCTGCAATCCCCGCGCCGCCATCGTTGGTTGCGCTCCCGCCCAGCGTCAGGCAGACCTCCTCCGCCCCGTGCAACAGCGCGTCGCGCAGCAGCATCCCCGTCCCATAGGTCGTGGAAAGGATGGGTTCCCGCCGCCCCGTTACCAAGAGGCCGGACGCCTGCGCCAATTCCACAATGGCGCGTTTTCCGACGCGCAGGTAGGACGCCGGGAGCAATTCGCCATATGGCCCCGTCACCTGTCGGCGCACCTCCTGTCCGCCGCCGGCGCGCCGCAGTACCTGCATCGTCCCCTCGCCGCCGTCCGCGATGGGAAAGCGGACGATCTCCGCCTCCGGCTCCGCCCTCCGAATGCCCTCGGCCATGGCCTGCGCGGCCTGCTCCGCCGAAAGGCTGCCCTTAAACGAATCCGGGCACAGCATCCATTTCATTCTCCCTCTTCCTCCCCTCCGATTTGGGAAAACACCTCGCCGAGATCCGCATGGATCGCCAAGGTGGCCAGGTCGTCAAAGGCCGTCGGCGTCCGATTGATGAGGATGCACGGCCTATCCCCACATTGCAGGGCAAACCCCGCCGCCGGATATACGGCCAGCGAGGTGCCGCCGATGAGGCACAGATCGGCCTGCGCCCAGGCTTGTTCCGCCCCACGCAGCGTTGCCGCATCCAGCATCTCCTCATACAGCGTCACCTCTGGCTTCAAAACGCCGCCGCAGTCTGCGCAGCGGGGCACGCCGGATACAGACAGGATGACCTCCGGGCCGTATTTCCGCCCGCACCGCAGGCAGCGGTTGCGATAGACTGACCCGTGCAGCTCGTACACCGTCCGCGATCCCGCCTTTTGGTGCAATCCGTCGATGTTCTGCGTGATCACGGCCAGCAGTTTGCCCGCCCGCTCTAACTCTGCGAGCTTTTTATGCACCGCATTGGGCTGCGCATCCAGGTGCAGCAGGTTTGTACGGTAATAGTTGAAAAATTCCTCCGGGTATGCCGCAAAGAAGGAATGTGACAATATCTGCTCCGGCGGCAGCGCACCCTTTACACCATACAGCCCGCCCGCACTGCGAAAGTCCGGGATCCCGCTTGCGGTCGACACACCTGCGCCGCCCAAAAAGACGATCCGCCGGCTCTGCCGCACATAGTCCGCCAACCGCTCGATTTGTTGTTCTACGATAGGATGCATCGTCATCGCCCTCAAAATTTCTTGCTTTTTTCCAAAAACACACTACAATACAGGGGAAGGGAGGCTCGTCCTATGCTGCGTTTGCTGTTTGACCCGAAAAATCGATTCCGCCGATTCGCCGCAGAGCTCGTCCTCCTGCTCGTCCTAGTTTTGTCTTTCCGGCAAACCGGGTTGCCCTCCTATACCGCCGCCGATCAATACCGACTGCACGCAGCAGACGACCCGATCCCGTCGGTCACTGCCCTATACACGGGCAAGACCTATACGGTCGGGAGCCATCTATATAGCGCCGCACAAGACCGGCAGCTCGTCTGCCTCTCCGGCGACGGCCTCTATCACAAGAAATGGAACTGTGCCGCCGCGGGGGATGCGGTGTCGATGGCCTTCTATGCTGCCGTTTCCCTGCTCGATGTGTCGCCCTGCCCCACCTGTTCCGCCGAGGACGGCCCGTAAGCGCTTCCTATCCGCGCGGATCGTCCAGGGGCAGTTGCCTGCCGTCCAGCCACGCCTCACAAAGGCTGTCGCCCACATAGCGCAGCTTCATGGAAAAGAACGGCGCGCCCTCACGCAGCTTCTGCAAAAACAGCTGGTCGCCCCCCCAGAGGTTGAGCGCGCCAATCTCCTCCTTGGGAATCCATTGCAGGTCACCCTCTGTGCAGTCATGCAAACTTCCCGTAAAGGCGTCCGCCGTGTACAGGCACATGTATTCCGCCTCCTGCGCGTCCGAAAGGAAAGTGATGATCCCGCGGAAGGCGTATCGCGTGAGCAGCAGTCCCGTTTCCTCGCGCACTTCGCGCAGCAGGCATTCCTCCGGGCTTTCGCCCTCTTCGAAATGGCCGCCCACGCCGATCCACTTGCCAGCGTTGATATCCGCCTTCTTTTTGACCCGGTGCAGCATCAGATACCGCCCGTCCTGTTCGATATAGCAAAGCGTCGTCAATTTCATCGCGCTTCCTCCTTCTGCCGGGCGATCCGTTCGGCCAGATCCTGCAAATACAGCCACCGTTCCTCCGCCTCTTCCAACGCGGCGGAAAGGCGTTCCTTTTCCTCTTCCAGCTCCTGCAAGCGCACATAATCGCTCGCAGCTGCGGCCATGGCCCGCGCACAGGCCTGCAAGCGCGCCTCGAGATCGGCAATGCGCCCGTCAATCTCCTCGTATTCCTTTTGCTCCTTAAAGGTGAATTTCAACTTGACCGGACGCGCTCGCTCGCTCCGTTCCGCGGACTGCTTTGCGACCGGCTTCTGCGCCAGTTTGGCTTGTTGCTGCTGTTCCGCGCGCTTTGCGGCATAAGCTGCGTAGTCGCCCTCATAGCGGACAACGCGGCCATCCTCCTCCACCTCGAAGATGCTCTGCGCCATCTTATCCAAAAAATAGCGATCGTGCGAGACGGCCAACACCGCACCCGGAAAGCTTTCCAGATACTCCTCCAGCACCGTCAGCGTCTCGATGTCCAGATCGTTCGTCGGCTCGTCCAAGAACAGAATGTTCGGCGCGCCCATCAGGATGCCCAACAAAAACAGGCGGCGCTTTTCCCCGCCGCTCAGCTTTTCGGCGGGCATCTGCTGCACCGCCGGCGAGAACAGAAACCGTTCCAGCATCTGCGAGGCAGAGATCTTTCCTTCCTTGGTCTGCACCTCCGCGGCGATGTCCCGGATATAGTCGAATACCTTGCACCCCGGCGGGAAAGGCGGCGTCTCCTGCGTGAAATAGCCGAGGCGCACCGTTTCGCCGATCTGCACGCTCCCCGCATCCGGCGGGATACGCCCGGACAGCAGGTTTAACAGCGTGCTTTTGCCTGCACCGTTGCGCCCGACGATGCCGATCCGATCCTCCCGCAGAACGGTATAGGAAAAGTCCCGGATCACCGCCCGGTCAGAAAAGCGCTTGGTCACACCCTCCGCTTCGACCGTCTTTTTGCCGAGGCGGCTGTGCATCGTCGTCATTTCGACCTGGGCCTGTTCCTCCGGCGCCTCCCGATTCTTCAACGCCTCATAGCGCGCGATGCGTTCGGTGCTCTTGGTGCCACGCGCCTTGGGACCCTGCCGAATCCACTGCGCTTCCCGGCGCAGCAGCGCCTGCCGCTTGCGCTCACTCGCCGCCTCCATCTCCAAGCGTTGGGCCTTCTCCTCCAAGAATTTGGAATAGTTCGCCGCATAGCTATACAACTTACCGCGGAACAGCTCTACGATCCGCCCCGTGACGCGTTCCAGGAAATACCGATCGTGCGTGACCATGACGAGGCTTCCCGTATACCGGAGCAGCCAATCCTCCAGCCACGCGACCATTTCGTGATCCAGATGGTTGGTCGGCTCGTCCAGGATCAGCACCTCCGACGGGCGCAGCAGGGCAATCGCCAATGCCGCACGCTTTTTCTGCCCGCCGGACAATTCGCCCATCGGCTTGTCAAACTCCGGGAGTCCCAAGCGGTTCAGGATGCTTTTTGCCTCATATTCCTTGGCTGCCCATTCCGCCGGTCCAAGCGCTTCCAACACCTGTGAAAGGATGCCCGCCTCCGCACGGAACTGCATTTCCTGTGGGAGGTAGGATACCCGCACCCCCGAGGACCGCACCACAGTCCCCGCATCCGGCGCTTCCTCCCCGGCGAGTATTTTCAAAAGCGTGCTCTTGCCCGTGCCGTTTTGTCCAATCAGGCCGACCTTTTCACCGGCATCCAAATAAAAATCGACACAACCCAACAGTTGGCGGATTCCAAAATTCTTTTCGATTCCCTCTGCCCGCAGTAGCATAGCACACCTCGTTTCTTTCTTCCGCTCTATTGTACCATATTTTTCATCGTTCATGGGGCTTCCGGGAAATTTTTCATATTCGACGGCATAGATTCCAATATCATGGTATAATGATAGAACTACTCTCTTGCGAAAGGGGTTTTCTTATGCTTCGCTTTTTGGCCAGACGCTGCATCCCCGATTTTCAAAACACCGCCGACCCCAAGGTGCGGCAATCCTACGGCATCCTCTGTGGTGCGGTGGGTATCCTGTTCAATACGCTGTTATGCATCGCCAAGCTCCTTGTAGGCATTTTGAGCGGCTCCATCGCCATCACGGCCGACGCGCTCAATAATCTCTCCGACGCTGGGTCGTCCGCGATCACGCTGTTCGGATTTCGGCTCGCCGCGCAAAAGCCGGACACGGAACACCCGTTCGGGCACGGCCGCTTTGAATACATCGCAGGGCTCATCGTATCGCTCATCATCCTGCTCATGGGGGTAGAGCTTGGCAAAAGCTCGGTGGAAAAAATCCTGCATCCGGCGCCCGTTGCCTTTCATTGGACGTCCGGTCTCGGGCGCATC
>CAOKKG010000031.1 GCA_948468985.1 uncultured Eubacteriales bacterium
ACACCTAAGAGCACTTGCCGTTCCGCGCGGCGGGTGCTTTTTTTGCGCCGGAAAGCCCGGCAAAGAAAGCGGGCAAAGCGCTTGGGCGGCGGCAGGAATTGTGCTATAATATAAACATGGAAAGTTGTGCATATGCCGAGGTCATTGTCGATATCGCGCACAGCAATATCGACCGGATTTTTGATTATAAAATTGAAGACGGCCGGGACATCCCGCCGGGGAGCCGGGTGCGCGTGCCGTTTGGACGAGCATATACAGAGGGGATCGTGTTGCGGTGCAAACAGGAGACCGCTCTCTCGCGGGAAAAAATACGCCCGCTTGGCAAATGCCTGGACGAGCGCCCGGTCGTGACCCTAGAACAGATCCGCCTGGCACAATACATCTGCGCCAAATACCGGACGACGATGGCTTTTGCTCTGCGGCTGATGTTCCCTGCTAAACTGCGGGGAGAACGCATCCGGAAGAAGTATGTCCGTGTGGCAAGGCTCTTGGACCGAGAATCGGCATTGCGCGAGCGGGACGCTTGCTATGCGAAAAATGGCACACTGAAGGCAAAAAACAAACATAGGACGCTGGAAGCTTTGCTGGAAGCGGGCGAATGCCCAACAGCGGTGCTGGACGCGGCGAGCGTGCGGCAGCTGGCAGAAAAGGGCGTCCTCGCGGTGGAGGCGCGGGAGGAATACCGCGCCCCCACGCGGGGCGAAACGCTGCCGCCGCGGCAGATCGAGTATACTCCGGCGCAGCAGCAGGCGATCCACCGCATCTGCGGCAGCATGGATGCGGGAGAGAACAAAACCTTTCTGCTGCACGGCGTGACGGGCAGCGGCAAGACGGAGGTGTATATCGCCTGCGTTCGACACGCTCTGTCGCTCGGCAAGACGGCAATCGTGCTCGTGCCGGAGATCTCCATCACGCCGCAGATCTTGGCGGAATTTTCTCGCTATTTCGGGCAGGAAGTTGCGGTCTTTCACAGCGGCCTGTCGGATGGCGAACGTTTCGACGAATGGCGGCGCGTGCAGAGCGGCGAGGCACGGGTCGTGCTGGGCGCGCGTTCGGCGGTTTTTTTGCCGCTCACAAACATCGGGCTCATCCTTCTGGACGAGGAACAGGCAGAAAGCTATCAGGCGGAAAACCATCCGCCCTACCACGCGGCGGAAATTGCCAACATGCGGTGCAAGATGGCGGGCGCACCGCTCGTGCTCGCGAGCGCAACGCCGTTGGTCGAGGACTATGCCAAGGCGAAGATGGGCATCTATGAGCTGTTGGAGATGCCGGAGCGGATTGGTAAGCTCCCCCTGCCGGAGATGCAGATCGTAGACATGAAGCGCGAATATCAGCGCGGCAACCGCGGACCGGTGAGCGGCGCACTCTATCAGGCGATCCGGCAGGTGCTGGCGGAGAAAAAGCAGGCGATGGTATTCCTAAATCGCCGCGGCTATGCCTCCAGCCTCGTCTGCCCCTCCTGCGGCGAGGCGCGGCTATGCACGCACTGCGACCTGCCGCTCAAATACCACAAAGAACTCGACAAGCTGCTCTGCCACTACTGCGGACGAACCTTTGCAGCAAGTACGGTCTGTCCCGCCTGCGGCGCCAAGGGCATGCGGTATACAGGGATCGGGACGGAAAAAATGCAGGAGCAGCTGCAGACGCTTTTTCCCGCGGCGCGCATCCTGCGCATGGATTTTGACACGACGCGCCGCAAGAACGCCTATCAGGAAATTTTTACGACCTTCCGCAATGGGGAGGCGGACATCCTTGTGGGGACGCAGATGATCTCCCGCGGGCTGGATTTTGCGGATGTCACGCTGTCGGCGATCATCTCGGCGGATTCCATGCTCCTATCGGGCGATTACCGGCAGGAGGAAAAGACCTTTGCGATGATCGAACAGGTCGGCGGGCGCGCCGGGCGGCGGCAGAAGGGCAAGGTGATCGTGCAGACCTTTAACCCGCAGCATTACGCGATCCGGTTTGCAGCAAAGCACGATTACGCCGGGTTTTACCGGCAGGAGATCGCCTTTCGCAAGGCGACGAGCAAGCCGCCCTTTTCCCGCATTTACCGGCTGGTCTTTACGCATGCGCAGGCCGAGCGGGCGCAGCAGGCGTGCCGGTCGGCGGAGGAAACCCTGCGGGCGGCACTGCGGCCGTATGCGCAGGAGATATTGCTGTTTGCGGCAAAGCCCGCGCCGGTGGCCCGGCTGGACGGCAAGACGCGCTATCACATCCTCGTAAAGGCGCGTGTGGGCAAGGCGCTCGGGGAAATACGAGACCGAATATACGACGCGTGGGAGCAGGCGCATGCGATGCGCGGGCTCACCATCGGTATAGAAATAGATCCTTATGAGATTCACTAATGTTTGGAGGTATTCGATATGGCACTACGAGATATTGTAAAGGAACCGGATGAACGGCTGCGCAAGGTCTGCCGCCCGGTGAAGGAGATCACACCGCACATTTTGACCCTGCTGGACGACATGGCGGAAACGATGGCGTTTGCCGAGGGCGTGGGGCTGGCCGCGCCGCAGGTCGGCGTGTTGCGCCGGATCGTCGTCGTCGATGTAGGCGAGGGACTCATCGAGCTCATCAATCCGGAGATTCTCGAGGTTTCGGGCGAGCAGACCGGACCGGAGGCCTGTCTGTCCTGCGGCGATCGCCGCGGGATCGTGACGCGGCCGAGCTTCGTGCGCGTCCAGGCGCTGGATCGGACGGGCACGCTGCGCGAATATACGGGCGAAGGGCTACTGGCGCGCGCGTTCTGTCACGAGCTGGACCACTTGGACGGCGTCCTCTTTTTGGACAAGATGAGCCGGGAAATGGGCGAGGACGAGGAGTACCCGGAAGATGAAGAATAATTGGAAGATTGTGTTTTTGGGGACGCCGGCGTTCGCCATCCCCTCGCTGGAAATGCTGCTGGCGGAGGGCTATGAGGTCGCGGCGGTCGTCACGCAGCCGGACCGGCCGAGCGGGCGCGGGCACAAGCTGGTTGCCCCGCCGGTGAAGCAATGCGCCGAAGCACATGGTCTTCCAGTCTATCAATATGAGAAATTTTCCCGCGAGGGATTTGTCGATTTGCAGGCCTGGGCGCCGGATCTGATGATCACGGCGGCGTTTGGGCAGATCCTTCCGACGCGGGTGCTCTCCCTTCCGCGGTTTGGGTGCATCAATGTGCATGCCTCGCTGCTGCCCAAGTACCGCGGAGCGGCGCCGATCGAGCGCGCGCTCATCGACGGGTGTAAACAGACGGGTATCACGACGATGTATACCGTGCGCGCAATAGACGCAGGGGATATTTTAGAACAGGATGTTTTGCCGATTTTGTCGGAGGACACGGGCGGGAGTCTCCGCGAAAAGCTGGCGGTGCTCGGGGCAGAGACGCTCCGCCGGACGCTTTCGAAGCTCGCAGCGGGGACGCTCGTGCGTACGCCGCAGCGGGAGGAGGAGGCGACCTATGCGCCCATGTTTGAACGAGGCTTTGGTGAAGTAGACTTCGCGGGCCCGGCAAAGACGGCGGCGGATCTCATTCGCGGAGCGACGCCGGAACCCGGGGCGTATGCCTTTTTGGAAGGGGCGAAGGTCAAATTGACTTTCGCCGAACCGGCGGAGGGAACCGGGCAGCCGGGTGAGATCCTGTTGGCTGACCCCAAAGGGGGCTTGATCGTCGCCGCAGGCGAAGGGGCGGTGCGCATTTCGCGCCTGCAATACCCCGGGGCGAAGGAAATGCCGGCGGGAGATTTTCTTCGCGGGAAGGGGAAATTTTTGCGGCCGGGCATGCGCTTTGGCCGCTGAGTGGAGGGAAAAAGGGTTTTGAAGAGCAGAGCGATCGCAGTGGAGATCTTAATGCAGGTCGAGGAGGGCGCATACCTGAATCTTGCGGCAAAGAAGTATCTAGAAGGGCTGGACGCGCAGGAGCGGCGGTTCGCGGCGGCGCTTGTCTACACAACGCTGGAGAACCTGCTGCGCATCGACTATGTCCTGGCGCATTTCACGGAGGGCAAGCGGCTGCACCGCTATATCCGTAATGTGCTGCGCATCGGCGTGTGCCAATTGATGTTTTTCGAAAGCGTCCCCGTGCGTGCGGCGGTGAACGAATGCGTCAAGCTGGTCGCCGCCTCCAAAAAGCGCCAGCTCAAGGGCTTTGTCAACGCGGTGCTGCGCAATGTGGCGGAGCATCTTGGCGAGGTGGACTATCCTTCCCAAGAGGCGGATCCGGCGGGCTTTTTGTCCGTCATGTACAGCTATCCGCGATGGATTGCGGAAATGTACATCTGTGATTACGGTTTTGATTTCGCGTGGGAGATGTTCTCCTATCACAAGCCGGAGGCATATACCAGCGTGCGTGTTAACCGCCTCAAAACGGACCGGGTGGCGCTGGAACGCAAGCTTGAAGGGCGGGGGCTCTCCTTTGTGCCCGGAAAGTTTTCCGAAGATTGCCTGTATATCAAAAATATCGCTTCGATGGATTCACTTGACCTTTACCAAAAAGGATTGCTCACGGTGCAGGGCGAGGCGTCGATGCTCGTCGGCCGCGCGGTGTGCGCCCGGCCGGGGGAACGGATCCTGGATGCCTGCGCCGCGCCGGGCGGCAAGACGGCCTATCTCGCACAGGCGGCCCCGGCGGAGCTTCTCGCTTGGGATGTGCATGCGCGCCGGGTGGAGTTGATGCGGGAAAACCTGCGGCGGCTGGGTGTGCAGGCGGACATGGAGGTGCAGGACGCCGCCGTGCCGCGGAAAGACCTCCGCGAGCAGTTTGACGCAGTGCTGGTGGACGCGCCGTGTTCGGCGCTGGGGCTGCTATATCGCAAGCCGGACATCAAATTTTCCAAGACGGACGCGGATCTTGCCGCATTGGTCGGCATGCAGCGACGCATTCTGTCTGCTTGTGCGGATTATGTAAAGCCGGGCGGACGGCTCGTGTATTCCACCTGCACAATCCACCAACGGGAAAATATCGGCAATGTCCGCTGGTTTTTGCGCGAACACCCCGATTTTTCGGCGGATACGCAGGATCTTGCGGCGCATTGGCCGGAGGCGCTGCTGGGGCGCGTGCGGGAGGGGAGTTTGCAGTTGTTCCCGCATTTGGACGGGATCGACGGATTTTTTATCGCTTGTATGAGGAAGAGAACATGAACGTCGAGAAGAAAGCGTTATTGGACTTTTCGCTGGAGGAGCTTCGGGCGGAATTAGCGGCAATGGGTGAAAGGCCCTTTCGTGCCGCGCAGATCTATCAATGGCTGCAGCAATGCCGCCCGTTTTCCGAGATGAACAACCTCCCAAAGGCACTTCGCGAGCGCCTGGCCGCGCAGTATCGCGAAGGATACCCTGAGGTCGAGACGGTGGCCGTTTCCCGGGACGGGACGCGTAAATACCTGCTCCGCTTGGCGGATGGGAACCTGATTGAGACAGTACTCATGCGTTATCGATACGGCAACACGCTGTGCATCTCCACGCAGGTAGGTTGTCCCATGGGATGCGTGTTCTGCGCCTCCGGATTGAATGGGATTGTGCGCAATATGACGGCGGGGGAAATGCTTGGCGAGGTGTTGCGCGTGAACGCGGAATTGGGGCCGGGGCGCAACATCACCAATGTCGTGTTGATGGGGACGGGTGAACCGCTGCTCAACTATAAGCAGGTCGTGAAGTTTTTGCGCCTACTGCACGCGGAGGAAGGGATGCATGTGGCGATGCGCAACATCTCGCTTTCCACCTGTGGCATCACGCCCGCAATCGATCGTTTGGCGGCGGAAGGGCTGCCGGTGACGCTCTGTCTGTCGCTGCACAGCGCGATCCCCGAAAAGCGCCGACACATCATGCCGGTGGAAGAGCGCTTCCCCCTGCCGGAGACGATCCGCGCTATGCGCGGTTACGAGCAAAAGACAGGGCGGCGCACGATCTATGAATACATCCTCCTTTCCGGCTTCAACATGGGCGAGGAGGATGCCGATGCATTGGCAACGCTGCTGCGCGGGCAGATATGCCATGTCAACCTGATCCCCCTGAATGGGTCGGTCGGGCAGTTCCAAGCGCCCACGGAGGCAGAGATCGAACGCTTTTCCTCGATGCTGCGGCGGCGGGGGGTCTCCGCGACGCGCCGCCGGACGCTGGGAGAGGACATCGAGGGCGCCTGCGGGCAGCTCAGGGCGCGCTATCAGGCAGAGACGGGGAAATAATATGCAGGTATATGCAATCACGGATGCCGGGCGACAGCGCCCGGAAAATCAGGACGCCGTCTATCTGGGGCCGGCGGGGAAATATCCGACTGTACTCATGGTGGCGGACGGCATGGGCGGCTATGCAGGCGGGAGCCTGGCGAGCCGGCGGACGATCGAATATGTGCTGGAGGCGCTGGACGCGCCGACAGAGGCGGAGGATCCGCTGCGTGCAGCGGTGGAATTCGCCAACCTGCGCATTTTGGAGATTGCGCACAATGTCCCGGCGTATCGGAACATGGGCTCTACTTTGACGCTGGCTGCCGTGTCGGGGGACGGCGTCGAGGTCGCACAGGTGGGGGATTCCCGCGCGTACCTGCTGCACAACGGGACACTCCGGCAGATTACGACGGATCATAGCTATGTGCAGTTTCTGGTCGACCGCGGCCGCATGACGCGCGAGGAAGCGCGGCACAACAATTATCGGAACCGGATCACCCGCGCGCTCGGCATGCAGGGGCTTCAGGTGGATCGATTCCGGGCGGATTTCCTGCCGGGAGATATCCTGCTTGTCTGTTCCGACGGGCTGAGCATGTATTTTTCCGACAAGGAATTGGAGCACTGTTTGGCTCGCCCGGAAAACGCAGAGCAAAAGGCAAAGAGCCTGCTGCAGCTGACGTTGGAACGCGGCGGAAGCGACAATGTTTCAATCGCCCTGGCGATGCGGGAGGAGGCGGATGCGCATGCAGAATTCTGAAAAGGGATGGATTGGCGGGCGTTACCGCATTCTGCGGTCGGTGGACGAGGGCGGCACGAGCTATATTTTTTTGGTGGAGGACGACAAGCTGGGTGGGCGTTATGCGATGAAGATGCTGAAGCCCGAGCTTTCCACGGATAGGGAGTATGTCGCTGCGTTCAAGCGAGAAGTCGGCATCCTCAAAAAATTAAAGCATAAAAACATCGCTTCGCTTGTGAACTATGGGTTTCAAGGGAGCTTTGTCTACTATATTATGAATTATGTCGAGGGCTGCACACTCAAAAGCGCCATCGCCAAGGGTGGCCTGACGCTGGAGGAAAAGATCTCTATCGCCGAAAAAATCTGCGATGCAATGCAGTATGCGCAGGATAACGGTGTAGTGCACCGCGACATCAAACCGGCGAACATCATCCTGACGCCGGAGGGAGAGCCGGTCGTGCTGGACTTCGGCACGGCGGAGGCATCCGACAGCGAAGCGGCGGCAGAGGTCTTCGGTACGGTGGAATACTTTTCGCCGGAGCAGGCGCGCGGAGAAAAGACGGATAAGGCCACGGACATCTATTCCATGGGCATTCTGCTCTATGAGCTGATGACCGGCCGCCTCCCCTTTACGGGGGAGGACAGCGTGTCTGTCGCCCTAAAACAGGTACATCAGACGCCGATCCCGCCGCGGGTATATGCGCCGGATCTCCCGGAAAGTGTGGATCGCATCATCCGTAAGGCGCTCCGCAAGCAGAAGAGCAAGCGCTATGCCTCATTCGCACAATTGCGGCGCGACCTGCAGCGCGCGCTCCGCGAGCCGGACGGCGCGTATGTGCGGGGGTATGAGGAAATTGCGGACGGTAAGCCCGCCAAACGCCGGGGGCGCGGCCGGCCGTATATACTGGTGGGCGGCGTGTTGCTGCTGTTCGTTATGCTGGGGGCGCTGGCAAACCTCCTGCTTTCCATGCGTAAGGCCGGGACGCAGACCGTGTATATGCCTTTCTTGCAGAACAAGACGCTGGAAGAGGTGCAGAGCCTGGCTGACCAATATGACCTGGAACTGCAATATAGCTATGAAGCCAGCGCGCAGGTGGACGAAGGGTGCGTGATCTCGCAATCACCGCAGATGGGCGCAATCCTCGAACGCGGCGAAACGGTACAGGTGGTCATCAGCCTCGGTGCGAGTGAATACCTCCCCGTGCCCGATCTTTCCGGCTTGTCCGAAGAGGAGGCGGAAAAGCGGCTCAAGGAGGCGGGCTTTACACAGGTGCGCAAGGAATCCGTCTATCAGGAACGGGGCGAGGACGGCATCGTCATAAATCAGTCTCCGGAGGGCGGGGAGGTCATGCCGGCCAATGCGCCGGTGACGCTGTTTGTTAACCGCCTTGCGGGGCAGGAGGAACGGCAGATCCCCTTCCTGCTCGGGGAGGACATGTTTCAGGCTGTACGGGAGGCAGAGGCCGCGGGCTTTGGCCGCGTACTTATCAACATGATTGACATGGCGGGCAGCCCGGGGCAGGTGGTGGCGCAGTACCCGACGAGCGATATGAGTGATGTCTCCTTCCGGGAAATCGAACTGACCGTGCAGCAGCCCTCTTCGGTCTATACCTGGCGCGGCACGATCCCGGCGGACGCGGCGGCGTATCAGGAAGGCGCGTACCTGCAGGTAACGGCGGCCTTCTGGCTCGACAATGTGCGGTACGAATTCATTGCTTTCGAAATGACATGCAAGGATGAGGCGGAGTTTGACAAGATTTTTTCCGGGGAACAGACCTACCGCCTGAACCTGGACGCAAAATTCCGGGATCAAAACTACACGCTCTATATTTACTTGGACGGCGAGGTAGTATATACTAAACAATATATGTCCGAATGACATGGGACGGAGGCGATCCTATCAAAGGCAGAATACTCAAGGGAATCGGCGGATTCTACTATATCTATGGCGAGGACGGCGCCGTGTATGAATGCCGTGCTAAGGGCAAGTTTCGGCGCGAGGGCGTCAAGCCGATGCCCGGCGACTTTGCGGAATTTACCCCGCCTGTGCAGGGCGCGGGCGGCAGCGTGGACGAGATCTTTCCCCGCAAAAACCAGCTTCCGCGTCCTATGATCGCGAACCTCGATCGATTGCTCATCGTCGTCGCGGCGGGAGAGCCGGAGGCGGACCTGCAATTGGTGGACAAGCTGCTTCTGTATGCGCGCGCGCATGGAATCCCCGCGGCGATCGCCGTCAACAAGGCGGATCAGCGTCCCGATCCCAGTCCGATTTTGCAGGAATATGCCGGGAGCGGCGCACAGCTTTTGGAGGTCTCCGCCCGGGAAGGGCGCGGCTTGGACGCGGTGAAGGAGCTGCTATCCGGGGCGTTCACCTGCCTCGCCGGGCAGAGCGCCGTCGGCAAATCGACGCTGCTCAACGCAATCGCGCCGGGGCTTTCCCTGCAAACCGGGGAACTTAGCCGCAAAACGGCGCGCGGGCGCCACACCACCCGGCACAGCGAGCTTTTGCTACTCCCGGAGCTGGACGCGATCGTGGCGGATACGCCGGGCTTCAGCATCCTGGAATGCATGGAGATGGAGCCGGAGGAATTGAAGGACTACTACCCGGAATTCTTCCCTTTTGCGGGGGAATGCCGGTTTGATGGCTGCCTGCACGACAGAGAACCGCAATGCCGTGTGAAGCAGGCGGTGGCCGAGGGAGAGGTCTCGGCGGCGCGCTATGCGCGGTATCAAAAATTATTGCAGGAACTCACGGAGAGGAGAGAAAATCGATATGTTTAAGCATGGTTTAACAACAAAAGTCGCGCCGTCTATCCTGGCGGCCGATTTCACAAGAATGGCGGAAGCGCTGCACAGCATGGAAGAATGGGGCGCGGATTGGGTGCACTGCGATGTGATGGACGGCATGTTCGTGCCGAATATCACCTTTGGGCAGCAGATGATTCGCGATTTTCGCAAAAATACCAACCTGAAGTTGGATGTGCACTTGATGGTGCAGGCGCCGGAGCGCTATATCGACGAATTTATCGAAGCGGGCGCGGACATTATCACCGTGCATCAGGAAGCGACGACGCACCTGCACCGGACGATTTTGCAGATCCGCGAACAGGGCGTGAAATGCGGTGTGGCGATCAACCCGGCGACGAGCATCTATACGCTGGAAGAGGTGCTGGGCGACATCGACATGGTGCTGCTCATGTCGTGTGACCCGGGCTTTGGCGGGCAGCCGTTCATTCCGTATGCACTCAACAAGGCGCGCCGCCTGCGGGAAATGATGGGGAACCGGCAGATCGACATCGAAGTGGACGGCGGTGTGAGCGAAAAGAATATCGATACTATTTTGGATTCGGGCATCAACGCCATCGTGGCGGGAAGCGCCCTGTTCAAGTCGGCGGATCCGAAGAAGACGGTGGAGATCCTGCGCAACGGCAATCGGAACGCATGAATACAACGCGCCGCCTGTCGGCCGCGGCCGCGGTCTTGCTGCTCATTGGCATCGTGGTGCTGTGGGTGGATGTGCACTGCTTCTGCCGCGCGTTTTATAAACAGGAATATCAAAAACTGAATACGGCGCAGTCCATCGGGATGACAGAGCAGGGCCTCGAACAAACGACAGAGGCTCTGCTTGCCTATCTCCGGGGGGAACAAGAGAATCTGTCCCTATCCGTATCCATTAACGGGCAGGAGCGGGAGGTTTTTAACGCGCGCGAAAAGGCGCACATGGCCGATGTCAAAACGCTCTATATCCGCGCACGCTGGGTCGGCTACGGGAGCCTGCTGCTCGGTGCAGCGGGAATCGTTCTCCTGCTTGTGACCTCACACGGTTCGGCTCGACGAGAGGTTCTGGGCGGCTATCTGCGGGGCAATGTATGCTTCTTTGCTGCGCTGGCGATGATTGGCCTGTTCGCTGCGATCGACTTTGACACCTTTTGGACGGGGTTCCACAAGCTGGTGTTTGCAAACGATCTGTGGCTGCTTGATCCGCGGACGGATATTTTGATCGAGATCGTGCCGGAGCAGTTCTTTTTTGACTTAGTGATTCGCATCGCCGCCTCGGCACTGGCGACGATTGGGGCGCTTTGGGCGGCGGCGTTTGGCTGGCAAAGAAAATGGAAGAAACGGATGGTCAAAGGACAAGATGCAGATGCAGGAACGGTTGAATAAATTGCGGAATGCAGCGCAGGTGCGGATCCTGGCGATCGAGACCTCCTGTGATGAGACAGCAGCGGCTATTGTGCAGAACGGCCGCGAGGTGCTGTCCAATGTGCTGTATTCGCAGATCGAGATTCACAAGCAATATGGTGGCGTCGTGCCGGAGATTGCTTCGCGCAACCATGTGGAAAAGCTCCCATATATGGTGGCGGGGGCGCTTTCTAAGGCACACCTCGATTGGGAGGACATCGACGCGGTGGCCGTGACGGCCGGACCGGGGCTGGTGGGTGCGCTGCTCACCGGCGTGGCCTATGCCAAGGCGTTGGCCTATGCCGAGGGCAAACCGCTCATCGCGGTGAACCATATGGAAGGTCACATTTCGGCCAACTATATCACGCATCCTTCGTTAGAACCGCCGTTCATCTGCCTTATCGCGTCGGGCGGGCACACGAACATCATCGAGGTGCGGGATTACTGCACCTATCGCATCCTCGGGAGCACGCGGGACGACGCGGCGGGCGAGGCGTTCGACAAGGTGGCGCGCGTGCTCGGGCTCTCTTATCCGGGTGGGCCCAACATCGAACGATTGGCGGCGCAGGGCGACCCCACGCGCTATGCCTTCCCGAAGCCGCTTCACGGGAGTGAACACCTGGATTTTTCCTTCAGCGGCCTCAAGACGGCGGTCATCAACCTGGTGCGCGGGTTCGAGGTGCGCGGTGAAGCTTATGAAAAGGCGGATGTCGCAGCGTCCTTCCAGCGCGCGGCGACGCAGACGCTCATCGAAAATGTGATGCGCGCAGCGGAGCGAACGGGTATCCGCAAGGTCGTGTTGGGTGGCGGCGTCAGCGCCAATGCCGAGCTTCGCGCCCGCGCATTGGAGTGGCAGGGAAAGTACGATATCTACTTCCCGAACCTGAAATACTGTACGGACAACGCGGCGATGATCGCCTCAGCGGCGTACTATTCCCTGAAAAAGGGGTGTCCGGCGGCGGGGCTGGACTTGAACGCCGACCCGGCGATGGAGCTTCCTGAAAGCGAATGACCGTGTCCCTTTTTGCATATAGATAAGCAAATTTGCAAAAAAGGGCGGAGAAGGATGGAACATACAAAGCAGCGGCGAAAGGTCTGGGCGATTGGCTGTGTCACGGCGGGGCTGGTGCTCATGGCGCTGAGCTTGTGCGCTTGGCAGGTCTATGCGGCGGCAGGGCGGGAGGAAGCCCACATTCTGGCGGGGCGGCGGGTACTGTTGGATCCAGGACACGGCGGCAGCGACGGCGGAACGACCGGGCTGCGCACAGGATCACGCGAGGCGGAGGTCAATTTGGATGTGGCGCTGCACCTGCGAGACGAGCTCCAGGCCATGGGGGCGGAGGTCGTGATGACCCGTGAGGACACTGGCGCCGTTGGAGAGGATAAGAACGCCGATATGAGAAACCGCCGGGCGATGATCGAGACCGCCGGGCAGGACATCACGGTGAGCATTCACCAAAACAGCTTTCCCGATCCGGCTGTCTATGGGCCGCAGGTGATTTACGCGCCCGGCTCGGAGGCGGGGCAGGCGCTGGCGGACTGTGTGCAGCGGGCGCTGGTGGCGGAATTGCGTCCGGAAAGGCCGCGCCTCATTACAGAGGGTGACTACTACATCGTGAAATCCGGGATCGCGCCGGCGGTGATCGTCGAATGCGGCTTTTTATCCAACGAGGTGGAGGAGGCGCTGCTGTTGAAGGAGGAATACCGCGCGCGGGTAGCTGGAGCCATTGCGCGGGGGATCGCGGAATATCTACAAAAGGCGTAGGAGGAAGGCAGTTGCAAATCGAGGGAATCTTGGGGCCGATTGAGGAGCAGGAAGCGCGGATCAAAAATCCGCTGGTGTTGGCGTATATCGGGGACAGCATTTATGACGTATATGTCCGCACGGCGCTTGTGAAAAAAAGCCGGCAGCAGGTCAATGCCCTGAACCAGCGGGCGAGCGGCACGGTCAATGCCCGCGCGCAGGCGCAGGCGGCGGCCATGCTTGAGGAAGAGATGTTGACGGACGAGGAAAAGGACATCCTGCGGCGCGGTCGCAATGCGCATCCGGGCACGGTGGCAAAGAACATGAGCGTGGCCGATTATAAAAAGGCGACAGGGCTGGAGGCGTTGGTAGGCTACCTTTTCCTTTCGGGTAAATATGCGCGGCTGGAGGAAATCATGCAGCGAGTTTTGCAGGAATTTGGAGTGTGAATTTTGGAAACCAGAGAAGAAGTGACGACGGTGCTGCTCGGGCGCAACACCGTAAAGGAGGCGCTCAAGAGCGGCCGGGAGATTGACGCCATCTATCTGACGGAGGCGGCGGAGGCGAACGCAAAGGACATCGTCGCCTTGGCCAAGCGGGCGGGCGTCCCGATCAAGCGGGCGTCCAAGGCAAAATTGGACGAAATGAGCCAATTCGCAGCGCAGGGGCAGAAGGCGAGCAACCATCAGGGCATCCTGGCGAAGGCGGCGGCGGTGCGCTACCGTACATTGGAAGATGCGCAGGTGCTTGCAGAACAGCGCGGAGAACCGCTCTTCCTGATTGCACTTGACGGAATCGAGGACCCGCACAACCTGGGGGCGATCGTCCGGAGTGCGGAGGTGTTCGGCGCGCACGGCGTCGTTATCCCCAAGCGGCGCAGCGTGGGTATGACGGCGGCGGCAGCCAAGACGGCCTCCGGCGCGGAGGAATATATGCCAGTCATCCGGGTCACAAACCTGCCCTCCTTCATCGATCAGGTCAAGGAATTGGGCGTTTTTGTGGCAGTGGCAGATATGGATGGCCAAAGCGCGGACAAGGCAAACCTCACAGGGGCGATGATGCTGGTCATCGGCGCAGAGGGTGATGGCGTTTCGCGCCTTGTACGGCAAAAGGCGGATTTTGCGGTCAAGATCGACATGTATGGAAAGATTAGCTCGCTCAACGCCTCGGCGGCGGCGGCCGTTCTGATGTACGAAAAGAAGCGGCAGGATCGTGTCCGGGACTAGGAACGCGGCAGAGAGGAAGGGTAACGATGGAACATTTCCAGGAATCGGAGCATTTCTGTGAAGAACTCTTGGAAGAGGAACTGGAGGAAGAGCGCGAAGTGGCCTATGGATTGGAGGAGATGCCGACCCCGCATTTTGACCACTATGCGGCGATGAAGGATGCCGAGGTCGCTGCGCTTGCCAACGCCGGGGACGGACAGGCGTTGGAATACCTCCTGAATAAGTACAAGAACTTTGTGCTTTCCAAAGCGCGGTACTATTTCCTTGCGGGGGCGGACAAGGAGGACCTGATTCAGGAGGGGATGATCGGCCTGTATAAGGCAGTGCGCGACTTTCAGCCGGACAAGCAGGTGTCCTTCCGCGTGTTCGCGGAGCTCTGCATCACTCGGCAGGTCATCACGGCAGTGAAGTCAGCTTCCCGCCGCAAGCACCAGCCGCTAAATGCCTATGTCTCCCTCAACCGGCCGGTGTTTGACGAGGAATCCGACCGCACGATGATGGATCTTGTGAAGAGTACGCGCGAATCCAATCCGGAGGAGATTCTCATAAGCCGGGAGGATGTCGGCGCACTGGAACGCAACCTGCTGGGCAATCTCTCCGAGCTGGAAAAGAAGGTGCTCACCCTGTATCTAGGCGGGAAATCGTATCAGGAGATCGGCGAGATCCTTGACCGGCCGGTGAAATCCATCGACAATGCCTTGCAGCGGATCAAGACGAAGCTGGAAAAGCATTTGCGCAAATAGCCGGTCGAAATGCATTGCATTTTCAGGGGAATCCGTGTACAATAGGGGGACGAATGCGGAGGGAGCCGTTCTCTCCGCAGATTTTTGCATATGCGAGGAGGTAGGATCTGTGGCACAGGAGTTTGTATTGACCAAAAAAGGCAAGCTCGAACTGGAAGAAGAGCTGGAATATCTGAAGACAACGCGGCGCAGCGAGATTTCGGAGCAGATTAAGGAAGCGCGCTCGTTCGGCGATCTGAGCGAAAACGCCGAATATACGGAAGCGAGAAACGAACAGTCCCGGGTGGAGGGGCGCATTCAAGAATTGGAGAATACGTTGCGCCTGGCGACGATCGTCGATGACGATGAGGTCAACTTGGAAAAGGTGAGCATCGGAACGAAGGTGCGCCTTCTGGATACGGAATTCCAGGAGGAGGAAACCTATACCGTCATGGGCCCGATGGAGACCAATGCGGCAAACCATGTCATTTCGAATGAATCACCAGTCGGCCGCGCGCTGATGGGCAAGTCCGTCGGCGACGAAGTGGAAGTCGAAGCGCCGGGCGGAGCGATTATTTTTAAAATTTTGGAAATTTCCAGAGCATAATTGCGCTTTGGCAAGGAAGGACAAGGATTTATGGCAAACGAGAATACAAAGAACCAAGCTGTTGCAAACGACTCCTCTGAGATCGCAGTCCGGCGAGCAAAGCTGGCTGCGCTGCGGGAAGGCGGTAGGGATCCGTTTGAGGTGACGAAGTTCGACCGGGATTTCTGCGCGGCGGGCATCAAGGCCAATTTCGATTCTTTGCAGGGGAGAAAATGCCGCATCGCGGGGCGCATCATATCCAAACGCGTAATGGGCAAGGCGAGCTTTTTCCATATTCAGGATGCCACAGGGGAGATCCAGTGCTATGCCCGCCGGGATGTCATGGGCGAGGAACCGTATATGTTGTACCGCAAGTCCTTTGACATCGGCGACATCGTGGGCGTTGTGGGTGAGATCTTCCGCACGGAGGCGGGTGAGATTTCGGTGAAATGTCACGAGATTACGCTGCTTTCCAAGTCGCTTCAGCCCTTCCCGGAAAAGTTCCATGGCCTCAAGGATAAGGATTTGCGCTACCGGCAGCGGTATGTCGATCTGATCGTCAATCCCGAGGTGCGGGAGACGTTTGTCAAGCGCAGCCGCATCATGCAGGCATTGCGCGCATTTTTGGACGGCCGCGGTTTTTTGGAGGTCGATACTCCAATCCTCACGCCGTTTGAGATCGGTGCCTCGGCGCGTCCGTTCCTGACGCACCATAACACGCTGGATATGGACATGGTGCTGCGCATCGAGACAGAACTCTACTTAAAGCGCTTGATTGTCGGCGGGATGGAAAAGGTCTATGAGGTGGGCCGCATTTTTCGCAACGAGGGGATGGATCCCAAGCACAACCCGGAATTCACGAGCATCGAGCTGTATGAGGCATATACGGACTACCGGGGCATGATGGAGTTGGTCGAGGACATGATGAAGACAGTCGCCCGGGAGATCTGCGGATCGCTCGTTATTCCTTACCAGGGGCAGCAGATTGACCTTGAACATTGGGAACGGATGACGATGGTCGAGGCAGTCAAGAAGTATTCCGGTGTGGACTTTGCAGACTGGCAGACGGATGCCGACGCCATCGCCGCGGCCAAGGCGCACAATGTGCCGCTGCCGGAGGTGCCGACCAAGGGCGCGATCCTGGCGGAGTTCTTTGATGCATTTGTCGAAGAACACCTCATTCAGCCGACCTTTATCTACGATTATCCGGTGGAAATCAGCCCGCTTGCTAAGCGCAAGCCAGATGACCCTGCCTTTACCGAGCGCTTTGAATACTTCATCAACGCGACTGAGTTCGGCAATGCCTTTTCGGAATTGAACGACCCGATTGACCAGCGCGAGCGCATGGAACGCCAGGTGATGGAGCGGCAGAAGCTCGAGCCGGATAGCCGCGCGCAGGTGGACTATGACTATATTAACGCCTTGGAATACGGCCTTCCACCGACGGGCGGCTTGGGCTTTGGTGTGGATCGCCTGATCATGCTGCTCACGGATAGCGCATCTATTCGCGATGTGCTCCTGTTCCCGACAATGAAGCCGTTGGACTCTGACAAGAAGGTTTCCAAGGAAGT
>CAOKKG010000032.1 GCA_948468985.1 uncultured Eubacteriales bacterium
GGCAATGCCCGCTCCGAGTGGGAGGCCAAGGAGCGCGCCCAGCAGCAGGAGGACAGCCTGCTGTGCCGCAAAGATGCGGAAGAGGTGAGCTCGCCGCGCGCCGAGGTCGATCATGGTTTGAAAGGCAGCCTGATACGCATCGAGGTAGAGCGACAATCCTTTATATAGACAGAGCGTGACGCCGAACAGAATAACGCCGAAAAAGAACTTGCGGAAGCTTTTCAGGGGAGCCAGTTGGTTTTGCAGCACACGAAAATAATATTGCCCGCTCCCGCTGCTGTCCAGGCCGTACTGTGCGGCAAATTGCGTGACCGGCGCGCCCATTGTATCGCTCAGGCAGAGGGCGTGCAGATGATGGACGGAAGCGTCCGGCTGTGAAGCGACGATCCCCTTGGGCAAGTCGTTGTAGCCCGCAACGAGGGGATTTCCCGTCGGCGTATCCCAATTGTTGGTGTAGTTGGCGAGGATACCGCAGACGGTGAAGGTGCGGGTTGCTCCTCCCTGTTCGAGCGTGAGGGAATCGCCCACGGCGAATTCTCGCCCCAGGCGGAAGCGCACATTCTGTTCCAGCGCGATCTCATCCGCGCGTTCGGGCAGATGGCCGTCTAAAATGGGGATGCACCCGAGTTGCCAAGCCGTTTCGTCAAAGGAACCGATCGTGATGCTTCCCGCCTGCATCGTATCCGCGAGTCTCCAACTCCCATAGGTCTCCAATATACCGATTTTTTGAATTTCACTTTGGCTGCGCAGTTCGGCGAGCTGCGCTTCGGTGAGGTTATATACAATGCTGTCGTGCTTTCCGTATTTGGCGGCGCCCGTGGCGGCGATGCCGTCAATCACGCTGTCAAACAAGGGAAACACCGTGAGGATCAGGGCGAGGGACAGGGCGAGCAGCAATGCATAGAAGGCGGAGAGTTTTTTGTGATACCACAGCCCGGAAAGCGAAATGCGCAGCATACAGACCTCCAAGAATCATAAGAAGTATGAGGAATCAAAAAGATGAAAGAATCCTAGAAAAAAGGGCAGAAAGATTCTGCCCTGATCGATTTGTCAGTGCTGATAGCACAGAATGGAGCCGGTGAGGAATCCGTCGTCCGGTGTGGGGTTGACGGCCTGATAGGTATGCTTAGCAATGGAGAGTTCAGAGGTCTTCCAGGACCGCACGACACCGTCCGTAGGCATGCGCGTAGAGACCTGGCTGTCGAACTTCATGTACCATTTGTCCGCCAAAGAACCCGCGTTCTTGGTGGCTTTGCCCTTCAGGGTCACAGCATAGCCGACATCAAAGGTCGTCGTTTTGGCGGAATAATACTGCATATTGGTGAAATACAGAGAGCTCTTCAAAGTAGAAGCCGAAGCGACGGAAAGGACACAGACGATGAGCAGCGCCATCGAGAACAGAGCAAATAGATGTTTTCGGATCGAATGATGTTTCATAGGTACCTCCAAAATGGTTGTCATTTGTGCAAACAAAGCGACAAAACCCCTCGGAGACGAATGGAGCCGGAACCGGCTTTAGAAAGATGAAAAATGCAAAGTCGGTTCCTGCCCGAAAGTCAAAGTCCGAGAGAGTACAAAAGAACCCATGGGACTCACCCCGTTTCATAAAGAGACCGATTGGAGGTTCGGGAGGTATTCTCCCGAAAGTGTTTCCTACAATTTTATTGTAGTGGAAGCCTTTTCCAATGTCAAGGGAGAATATGGAGGAAAATGCCGTGCCTGCCCCTTGCAAAAGGCGGCGGGCTATGGTATAGTAACGATAACTTCATACCATTGCGTTGGATTAGAGCTTTTTTGCAGCGTACAGAGAGAGGGGTCAGGTGCAAGCCCTCCGCTGTGTAACCCACTCTAAGAGCAAGCGAGGGAAAGAACCTCGCCGCAGCTGCCGCGTTAAGGCAGGTAAGAGATGCCGGATCCGTTTTCCGGCAAAGCAAGGTGGTACCGCGGTCTTTCGCCCTTCGCAGGGGAAAGACCTTTTTTATTTCTTGGAAGCATTGCACACATTGAAGGAGGATCGTATGGCAAAAAAGAAAGAATTTGTCGAACATATCACTTCGCAGGCGGAGGATTTCTCCCGCTGGTATACGGATGTCATCAAAAATGCCGACATGGTCGACTATTCCGATGTCAAGGGCTGCATGGTCATCAAGCCCTATGGATACGGGATCTGGGAACTCATCCAGAAGGAGATGGACGCGCGTTTCAAGGCGACGGGGCATAAGAATGCCTATTTCCCCATGCTCATCCCGGAATCGCTCCTGATGAAGGAAGCGGAACATGTCGAAGGCTTTGCGCCCGAGGTGGCATGGGTCACGCAGGGCGGCACGGAGCCGTTGCAGGAACGCCTGGCGATCCGCCCGACTTCGGAGACAATCATCTGCTCGATGTATTCGCGCTGGGTGCAGTCCTATCGCGATCTGCCGCTCAAGCTCAACCAGTGGTGCAGCGTGCTGCGGTGGGAAAAGACGACGCGTCCCTTCCTGCGCACCTCGGAATTTCTCTGGCAGGAGGGCCATACCGTGCACGAAACGCAGGCCGAGGCCGAGGAAGAGACAATGCGCATGATCCGCGTGTACAAGGAATTCGCCGAAAATGTGCTGGCGATTCCGGTTATCGCGGGACAGAAGAGCGAGAAGGAAAAATTCGCCGGGGCGGACCACACCTACACGATGGAAGCCATGATGTTGGACGGCCGCGCGCTGCAGATGGGCACCTCGCACAACCTGGGACAGAACTTCGCGAAGGGCTTTGACATCAAATACCTGAGCCGGGAAGGCAAGCAGGAATATGTGTGGCAGACCTCTTGGGGCACTTCGACGCGCATGATCGGCGGGCTCATCATGGTGCACGGCGACGATCGCGGTCTGAAGCTCCCGCCCAAGGTCGCTCCGATTCAGTGCATGGTCATCCCGGTGGCGGCACACAAGCCGGGTGTGCTGGACAAGGCGCGCGAATTGACAGCGGCACTCGCAGCAGCGGGCATCCGCACGGAGATTGACGAGCGCGAGCAGAGCGTCGGCTGGAAGTTCAACGATTGCGAACTGCGGGGCATCCCGGTGCGCATCGAGCTCGGCCCGAAGGACCTCGAGCAGGGACAGGTGGTGGCCGTGCGCCGTGATACCTTTGAAAAGATCACGCTGCCCTGGGAAGGGCTGGCGGAAAAGATCGTTTCGCTTTTGGAGGACATTCACGCGAACATGTTCGCGATGGCCAAGGCATATCGCGACGCGAAGATTTTTCCGGCCAAGAATTTCGACGAATTCCGCAAAGGCATCGACGAGGGCAAGGGCTTTGTGCGCGCGCCCTGGTGTGGTGAAACCGCCTGCGAATTGGAAATCAAGGCCGAGACGGGCGCGACCACGCGCTGCATGCCGCTCGACGAACATGAGGTCGTGGATGGGGTCTGCGTACATTGCGGTAAGCCCGCCAAGAAGATCATGTATTTCGGCAGATCGTACTAAGCAAAAGCAAATGAAAAAAGCACCCGGCCAGGGTGCTTTTTTGCGAAATGCAAATCGCCTCAGAGGTTGTCGATCGTCTGCAGGCAGGCGCGCATTTTCAGGACATCGTATTTGGGGTTGTGCTGCTCCCCGTCGATGTGCACGCCGAACAGCCGGCAACATTTGTCGAGCGAGAGCGCGCGGCCCGCAACCTTGACGCAGGCGTCGACATTCTTGATCTTAAAGAAATTGTACAGGTCGTTGCCGAAGGTCTTTTTGACGAACAGGGCGTCTGTGTCGCCATAGGTGTAGATCTTCTTGGCGCGGGAGAACATCTCGATGAAGTAGCGCTCATAGTTGCGGATGTGCTTGGCGGTGCAGATGTCATCCACGGAATAGGTGAGTAATTCGCTATATACCCGGTCCCACAGACGATGGACATATTTGGTGTCTGAAAAGGGCTTGGCGATGCCCTCGTAGATCACCGTTTCGCTTTCACAGACGAGTTCGGCATACCACCCGCAGATGCGCATGTTCATTGCCTCGAAGTCGATGTACAGTGTCGGCTGAAACGCGGGAGGCGCCGGTTCCGTCGCCTTTTGGGCGTAGAGCTCATAGATCTTGCTTGTCGGGCCGAAGGTATGCTTTACAATGTTTTCATACCGCGCGTCCGGCAGGATCGAGGTCGCGTTGGTGAACACATCGAGGAAAAAGTCTTCCATCTTTCCGATATAGTCGAAGGTTTTGAGCTGCTTTTTGGTGTAGGGAGAGTTGTAGAAATCCGAAGGCTGGAGCTTGTCTAGCGAGGCGATGCTTTTAAACGGCCGAGCCCCGCCGTTATAATAGGCATTGGAATCCGTATCGTGCATCTCCCAGGCACAGATCTTTTCCTTGACAGTAAATAATTTAATGTTTAGCGTAATGAATCATCCCAAACTTTCTATGATAGTAACATAAAAAATATACCATAGAACGCGCAGTTTGGCAAAGCAATTCGGGCAAATTGTTTGCGAATTTGCAGCGGCGTGCGTTTGCATTGTGTGAAAAAGTATGCTATGGTAAGAAAAAACTTGCAGATTTGGGGGAGATTCCAATGAAAATCGTATTGATCGAACCACTTTCCGTCGATCTGGCAGTAATCGAGCGGCTGGCCCGTCCCTGGCGGGCGGCGGGGCACAGCTTTGTGGCCTATGATTCGCGTGCAGAGGACCCGGCGGAGCTGCGGAGGCGCGCTGGGGATGCGGACATCGTTCTCGAAGGCAATCAACCGCTGCCGGCGGAGATGCTGCGGCAGCTTTCCGCGTGCCGGTATCTGAGCGTTGGGTTTTCGGGCATCGACCATGTTGACGCCGAGACGGCGCGGCAGATGGGCATCACGGTGAGCAATAGCGCAGGATATGCGGACGATTCCGTGGCGGAATTGGCGCTCGGGATGATGCTCAGTCTGCTGCGCAACATCGGCCCGGCCGATGCAGCCTGCAAGGCGGGGCGCACAAAGGATGGCCTGGTTGGGCGGGAGCTGCGCGGCAAGACTGTGGGGATCGTCGGGATGGGCGCCTGCGGGTGCCGCCTGGCGGAGATTTTGCAGGTGTTTGGCTGCCGGGTGATCTTCTATGCGCCGCGACCGAGCGAACGCGCGATGCAGCTGGGGCTGCAGGTGGAGTTGCCGGCACTTTTCCGCGAGGCGGACATTATCTCACTGCATTGCCCACTCACCGAACAGACGCGCGGCCTCGTGGGGAAAGACTTGCTTGCACAGATGAAGCCGTCGGCGATTCTCATCAATACAGCGCGTGGGCCGATCGTCGACAGTGCCGCACTGGCCGAGGCATTGAACAGCGGCCGCATCGCCGGTGCGGGGGTGGATGTGTATGAAACCGAACCGCCCATCAGTCCGGAGCATCCGCTGCTGCAGGCGAGGAACTGTCTTACGACGCCGCATGTGGCCTTTGCGAGCGCGGAATCCATGGTCAAGCGCGCCGAGATCGCGTTTGGCAATGTGGACGCCTACTTGGCGGGCAAGCCGCGCAATGTGAAAATCGCCGCTTCGCGTTGATGCCAGAATCCCTGTTCCTTGGAGAACAGGGATTTTCTGTGAGGAAAACCGTTTCCACCATATTCGAAAAGATATGAGAATAACGGACAAATGGTGGGATAGGGGGCGGCGCACGATGGGAATAGGCTTGTTTTTTGTGGGGAAAAGCACTATAATGGTTCTTGTTTCCGACAAAACGCAAGATAAAATATAAGATAAAATAATTGAACATATTGGAGAAATTATGAATACATTACATTTCAAATATGCCGTTGAGGTGGAACAGACGCGGTCGATCACCCAGGCGGCGGAAAACCTCTATATGGCGCAGCCCAATTTGAGCAAGGCAATCAAGGAATTGGAGGACAGCCTGGGCATCATCATTTTCGAACGCAATTCCAAAGGCGTGACCCCGACCAAGAAGGGCATGGCCTTTTTGGAATACGCCAAGAATGTGCTTGTGCAGATCGGCAAGATGGAGGCGCTTGCGGCGGAGGACAACGCTTCGCGGCAGTATTTCAACCTCGCTATCCCGCGCGGGAGTTATATCGCCAATGGGGTCACGCGCTTTGTGGCGGCGTTGGACCCGCAAAAGGAGATGGACGTCAACATCAAGGAGACAAATTCCATGGACGCGATCGCGGGGGTCAGCGAGGGAACCTTCAACCTGGGGATCGTCCGTTACCAAAGCGATTACGAGAAATACTTCCTCGATTATATGGAGGACAAGAATCTTTGCCAGGATTTGATCTGGGAATTCGAGCATCTGGCGTTGTTTTCCAAAAAGCATCCGCTGGCGCAGGCGCCGGAGTTGAACAGGGAGCAGATGGAAGCGTATGTGGAGATCGTGCACGGCGATACCGCGGTGCCCTATCTCCCGGCGCAGGATCTGCGCCGCTGCGAGCGGGGGAAGGAAAAGCACCGCATCTGCGTCTATGAACGGGGGAGCCAGTTTGACATGCTGACGGACATTCCGTGGACCTATATGTGGGTATCGCCCATCCCGGACGCGCTCTTGGAACGCTATGGATTGGTGCAGCGCCGTTGCGCAGGACAGACCGCCCGCTACAAGGATGTACTCATCTATCCGCGCGAATATAAATTTACCGAGTTGGACAAGAAGTTTGTCGATCAGCTCTATGCATCGAAAAACGAGGTGGCATTTCGCGAATATCGTTGAAAAGCTGGATGGGAAAAGAATTTTTTTCCAAAACACGGGAAATAGTTTTAAAAAAATAAAAAATTTTCACAGACAGGCAGGAAAAACGAAAGTTGTGTAGAATTATATAGTATACAAACTTTTCAACAACAAATTATGAATTTATGAGGTTTCTCTGTTTTATATTTGAAGGCGTGTAAACTGACGAAAGGAGGATTTCTCAATGTCTGCTATTTGGCTGTGCATGGCTGAGGTGGTGCTGGTGCCCACAATCACCATTTTCATACTCGCGCTGTTCAACAAATAAAACACTTGCAACTCATCTACAGAAAGCGCTTCTTATAGGGAGAGGCGCTTTTCTTATACCTGCGTTTTCCGCGGCGCGCAGGCGCGCAAAAGATTGCCGCAGAGGAGCAGGCAATATGGGGTGGAACGGCGTTCGTTCTGGAAGGCCTGTCCGGCACCATACCTTTCCCGGACGAGCAACCGAAGGAGGAGGAAAGGAACGAAGCAGTAAGTGATAGAGGAAAATGGAGAATAAGAGTAATGACAAAAGAGAAAGGACTCATTATCAAGGGAGCCAAAAGACGAACCCTTCTTGCTAGCCTTGAAAAGCGATTTCAAAAAGTGTGTGGTAAAAATAAAGACATATTTTGGGGAGACTTCAAAAAAGGAAAAAGAAAAGCGAGTATAGAAAACTATACTCGCTTGGTGCGGATAACAGGAGTCGAACCTGCATGAACGAAAGCTCATACGGACCTGAACCGTACGCGTCTGCCAATTCCGCCATATCCGCAAAATATTCTCCTCGAAAGAGGAGAAAGTGGTGGATGGGGATGGATTCGAACCATCGAAGTCAGCGACGACAGATTTACAGTCTGTTCCCTTTGGCCACTCGGGAACCCATCCATTTTCAAAAAACATGCACACTCTGGAGCTGGTGGGGGGAATCGAACCCTCAACCTGCTGATTACAAATCAGCTGCTCTGCCAATTGAGCTACACCAGCATCTATATAAATGGTGCCTCAGAGTGGAATCGAACCACCGACACAGGGATTTTCAGTCCCTTGCTCTACCGACTGAGCTACCGAGGCATGTATATAGATTTTGGTGGGCCTTCACGGACTCGAACCGCGGACCAATCGGTTATGAGCCGACCGCTCTGACCAACTGAGCTAAAGGCCCTCGTTCCAAGTAGTGCAAAAAAAGTGGTGACTCCTAGGAGATTCGAACTCCTGTAACCGCCGTGAGAGGGCGGTGTCTTAACCGCTTGACCAAGGAGCCAGTAAATTGTGTAGTACCGAGAAAGTGGTCGGGGTGAGAGGATTCGAACCTCCGGCCCCATGCTCCCAAAGCACGTACGCTAACCGGACTGCGCCACACCCCGAAGAAATCTCGCACACGAGGCGACGCATATAAATATACACGAACCGAACTTCTTTGTCAACACCTTTTTGAAAAAAGTGAAAAAATGTTTTTGGCGCGGTTGAACGGCTGGGGCAACTTCGGTATAATAGAGGCAGCAAAATGCGGAGTGTTTCGGAACCGAGCGCTCCGGAACGGAGTCTTTATGCAAGCATACATCACCCCGCTGGGGCTTACTTTTTATATTGAAACCTATGGCTGTCAGATGAACAGTCATGATTCCGAAAAGATCGCAGGTATTCTTTCCGGCATGGGTTTCGCGCCGGCGCAGCAGAAGGAGAAGGCGGATCTCGTCCTATTCAATACCTGCTGCGTGCGGGAAAACGCGGAAAACAAGCTGTTCGGCAATGTTGGTAAGTTAAAGCAGTGGAAGCAGCAAAGTTCGCGGCGCATGATCGGGGTGTGCGGATGCATGATGCAGCAGCCAGGTGCGGCTGAGCGGTTGGCGGACATGTTCCCGTTTGTCGACCTTATTTTTGGGACGACGAATATGCAATTTTTGCCGCAGATGCTGCACGAGGTGCTGGTGGAACGGCACCGGAGCTTGCACATTGATCCCGACGGCGCGGCGGAGGAGGAAGTCGCCATGCTGCGCACGCCGCCGCCGCTGGCCTCCGTCAACATCATGCAGGGGTGCGATAACTTTTGCACCTATTGTATTGTGCCCTATGTGCGCGGACGGGAGCACAGCCGGCCGATGGATTCTATCGTGCGCGAGGTAGAGTCGCTGATGGCGCAGGGTTACCGCGAGGTCATGCTGCTGGGTCAGAATGTCAATTCCTATGGCAAAGGGCTCGAAGGGGCGAGTTTCGCAAAGCTGCTGGACGCCGTCGCGCGCACGGGTATCCCGCGCATCCGCTTTATGACATCGCATCCGAAGGACGCTTCAATGGAGATGCTGGAACAGATGGCGAAGCATGACAATATCTGCAAACAACTGCATCTGCCAGTACAGGCTGGGTCGGATTGTGTGCTTGCGGCGATGAACCGCCGATATACGCGCGAACAGTATCTGCGGTTGGTAGAGGATGTCCGCCGGGCAGTCCCTGGCATCTCTCTTTCGTCGGATATTATGGTAGGCTTCCCAGGAGAGACCGAGGCGGACTTTGCCGACACGCTCGAGCTGGTGCGCGAGGTGCGTTATGATGCGGCGTTTACCTTTGTATACTCCCCGCGCCGGGGAACGCGCGCCGCGGCGATGCCGGATCAGATCCCGGAGGAAGTCAAGCAGCAACGCATCGTTCGCCTAGTGGAGTTGCAGAACACGATGACCTACGAAAGCAACCTGCGAAATGTCGGTAAGGTGGAGACGGTACTCCTCGAAGGACGCAGCACCAAGGATGCGCAGGCGCTCTGCGGGCGCACGGACAGCGGAAAGATGGTCAATCTCCCCGGTGCGCAGGCAGAAATTGGGCAGATAGTGCGGGTGGAGATCGTCGAAGCCAAGCGAACGACGCTGCTTGGGAGGATGCTCCCTTGAGCGCGCAGGAGAATACGCAGCTGCGCATCTTGCAGCCGGCAGACGCGGCGCAGGCCAAAGCGCTCTGGCTAGAGGCATTCCCGGAGGACGCGGACGGCTTTGCCGATTTCTATTTCCGCGAAGGTTATGCGCAGGATCGATACTGGGGGCTGTTTTCCGGGGAGGGGCTCTTGAGCATGGCGGGTGTTTCCTGCCGGGAAATGCAGTTCCCGGGCGGCGCAGTGCCCGTGGGGTTGCTGCGCGGGGTGGCGACGCGCAAGTCCGCGCAGGGCCAGGGGTATTCCACCCGGCTGCTCGGCGCCTGTCTGCGGCAATTGGCGGAAGAAGGAGTGCCCATGGCGGCGCTCAAGACCTTCATTCCTGCGTTTTATGAACGACTGGGCTTTGCCGCGGCCTCCTATCGGTCGGAGGAGGAAATCATTGTCCGCACGGACGAACGGGCCGCGCAGGGGTTTTCCTTCTATGCGCGAGAGGCGGACATTCCGACCGCGGTGCGGGAAGCGGTTGCGGCCTGCTACCGGCGATATATTGCGGGGAAGGCGGTCTTTCTGCAGAGGGCGGAGGCGGATTTTCACCTGCGCTATGCGGAGCTGCTGGATCTGAACGCAGGTGTGATGTGCGTCCATCGTGATGCGGCGGGCGAGGTCGATGGGTATTTTCTGGCCTATGACGGCGGTGCGGGGACGCTCTATGCGGAGGAACTATTGTGCTGCGCGCCGATGCAGCCGGCGGATTTTGCTCCGGCGCTTCGGCGGTTGGGCGTTTCGGCGCTGCGGTATAAAGGGTTTTCCGGCAAGACGCCGGATGCCATGCTGCGCGTGCTGGATATGCGTCGCTTTTTCGAACGGGCGGAGATGCCGCGGGGAATCTCGGTGCGGGACTCGCTATTTGCGGGGAACAACGGATATTGGAAGGCTTCGGGCGACATGCCCGTGACGGCTGAGGCGCGGACGCCGGGACAGGCGGCAGTTTCGCTTCTCATCCGGGCAGGACAGCCAGTGGGCATTTTTGAGGAATACTAATTAAATCGCGAAGGACGGAAAAGAGGAAAGTTCTATGTTGCGAAAGACCTATGCGGAAGTCGATTTGGATTGCATTGCACACAATATTCGTGCGCTGCGGCGGGCGGCGGGCACGCCGGTGATGGCGGTGGTCAAGGCGGATGCCTATGGGCACGGCATGCAGGCAGTGGCCCGCCGGGCGCTGCGGGAAGGGGTGGACTGGTTTGCCGTGGCGACGGCGGATGAAGCGGTGGCGCTGCGGGAGGTCTGCCCGGGGCATATCCTGCTGCTCTCCGCGGCGCAGGAGCCGGAGGCAGAGCAAGCGCTAGTGCGCGCGGGCGTCTCGCTTTGCCTGTACACACCGGCGCAGCTGGATCGCCTGGAGGAGACCTGCCGGACGCTTCAGATGCCGGCAAATATCCACCTGAAGATCGATACCGGGATGAACCGCATCGGCCTCAAGACAATGGAGGAGCTGGCCGTTCTGTTGGATCGTCTGCACGAGAGTCAGTGGGTGCGGCTGGAAGGCGTGTTTACGCACTTTGCGACGGCGGACGAGGCCGAACTTTCTTTCAGCTGCCTGCAATTGGAACGCTTTTTGCGCGCGGTGGCGGCGGTGCGGCAGGCGGGGTTTACCCCGATCTGCCATGCGTCCAACAGCGCGGCGATCATCGGGCTTAGCGCAGCGCATTTGGACTTGTGCCGCATGGGCATCGCGATGTATGGCTATGCGCCGTCCGGCGAGGTGGATGCCGCGGCGCTGAATCTGCGGCCCGCGCTGCGCCTGGTGAGCCATATCACCCATGTAAAAGAGATCGCGCCCGGGGAAAGCGTGAGCTATGGGCGCAAATTCACGGCCGAAAAGCCGGAACGCATCGCGACGGTGGCGATTGGCTATGCGGATGGATACCGGCGGGCGTTTTCCAACAAGGCTGCGGCGGAATGGAAGGGGCAGTTGCTCCCCGTCGTGGGGCGCGTCTGTATGGATCAATGTATGTTCCTCGCGACGGGCACGGATGCCCGGGCGGGGGATGAGGTGACGCTTCTGGGTCGGCAGGTGACGGCGGAAACGCTCGCCGGTTATGCCGATACGATTAGCTATGAGATCCTGACCGGCCTTACGGCGCGCGTTCCGCGGGTGTATGTGCACGCCTGACGCGGCGGCGGAGAAAGCGCGCCTGCGCAGGGAAATGCTGTGCATCCGCCGGGAAATTCCCTGGGAAGCGCGGGAGGAAGCCTCGCGCTGTATCGAAGCGGGCTTGCGGGAATGGCTCCTGCAGCAGCCGGTGCGGCGTGTGTTCTGCTATGTCTCCTATGCAGAGGAGGTGGAGACGCACTGCTTGCTCGCCTGGATGGCGGCGCGGGGCATCGCTGTGAGCGTCCCCCGCGTGCAGGGGACGGCCATGCAGGCAGTGCGGTGGTTTCCCGGATGCCCGATGCGCCCCAACCAGCGGGGCATCCCGGAACCGGTAGGCACGCCGGTGGCGGAGGAAGCGGAGTTGGCGATCCTGCCGGGGCTTGCCTTTTCCACGCAGGGAGATCGCTTGGGTTATGGCGGTGGGTATTATGACCGCTGGCTGGTGGGGCACGCCTGCCGGGCGGTGGGGTTGTGTGCGGACTGGCAATGGAGGGATTCCCTGCCCATAGAGCCGCATGACCGCCGGATGGACGCGATTTTTGGGGAAACGCGGCGATTATTCTTTACAAGATGACTGTTTTCCACTAGAATAGGAGGGAGATACTGCATGCGAGTGATTGCAGGAAGCGCAAAGGGCAAGAGCCTTCAGGCCCCAGCGGGGCGGGAGACGACGCGTCCCACTTCGGACAAGGTAAAGGAAGCGATTTTCGGGTCAATTCAGTTTGAACTGGAGGGCAGCCGGGTGCTGGACCTGTTTGCCGGCAGCGGTGCTTTGGGGATCGAGGCGCTTTCCCGCGGCGCGGCGCAGGCGGTGTTGGTCGACGCCTCCAGGGAGGCAGTGCAGGCCATGCGGGCAAACCTTGCCTACACTGGTCTCCTGGAACGGGCCGAGGTGATGCCAATGGACTATGCGCGGGCACTGGCGCGGCTGTATACGCCGTTTGACTTCATCTTTCTGGACCCGCCGTATCGGTCGGATCTGTATGCGGCGGCAATCGCGGGCATTCATGCGCGCGGTCTGCTGGCGGCGGAGGGGCTTCTTATCGTGGAACACGACGGGCAGCTTTCGCTGGAAGGGGAGAAGATTTTGAAGCAAAAGCGCTATGGTAAGACCTTTGTCAGCTATATCGGCGGGGTAGAGCGATGATTCTCGTGTTTCCCGGGAGCTTTGACCCGGTCACCAACGGGCATATGGACATCTTCGCGCGAGCGGCGGCGATTGCGGATTACCTCTATGTCGTGGCGGAGGAAAATACGCAGAAAAAGTATCTCTTTTCGCGGGAGGAACGCCTTGCGATGCTGCGGGCGGCGTGTGCGCCGTTTGCCAATGTGCAGGTCGATGCGTTTTCCGGTCTGACGGTGGATTACTGCCAGAAGATGGGAGCAGACGCGATACTCCGCGGGTTGCGCAGCTCGGCGGACTACCTTTATGAGCGAGATATCGCGGCCTATAACCGTGACTTGGCGGGGGTGGAGACGCTCTTTTTGCAGGCGCGGGGGGCGGATGCGCATATAAGCTCCAGCGGCGTGCGTGAATTGTTGCGCTTTGGGCGCGATGTGCGGGACTATGTCCCGGCGGGGGCATATCCGTATATTCTTGCGAAATACGCAAAGACAGTGTATCAAGAAGTATAAGAAAGCCGGAGGAATGCAGAATGGCAAAGTCGGATATTTTTGAATATGTAGGCGAGCTGGAAGAAGAGATCGAAGCGAGCCGCTATGCGAAGCTCTCCAAAACGAACAAGGTTATCGATGAGAAGATCGTGATGGAGATCATCGGGGATATTAAAAATGCGTTGCACGAGGAGCTGGACGCGTCAGTCAAGATCATGGCGGAGCGCGATCAGATCATCAACGCTGCGGAAACGCAGGCGGCGGAGATCCTCAAAAAGGCGCGGCGCGATGCCGAAGCGATGGCGAAGAAGGAGGAGGTCTATAAGCTGGCCTATGCCAAGGCGAACAGCCTTCTGGAGACCAGTCGACAGAATGCGCAGACCATCCGCAAGCGTGCCAATCAGTACGCCGAGGAAGTGTTCGATGACCTTGAAAAATACTATAAGGAAAGCATTGAGCTGATCCAGCTGAATAAGAGCCGACTATATAAGAAGTCCGAACCAGTCATCACGGCGAAGGAGAAGAGCGAGGCTTAAGCCTCGCGTGCCGCGTTTTCTGCGCTTGAACCGCAAACGGCCAGAGGCAGAGCAGGAAAGCTGTTGCGGTAAGCCATGTCGGACAAGTGGGTGAGAGCGCGGCAGAGGGAAGTGCGGCAAAACAGGAGGCATCCGGCGGGCAGATTTTCAGCAATGCAACGGTCATTGCGGCAGAAAGTAGCCCCTGGATGCTTTTATGTACCCAAAAATGCCGCAGGCGGAGGGAAGCGGCTGCGGCCAGCGAGGCGGTTTGCGCGTGGATGCATAGCCCACCAAAGGCACAGAGGAAGCTCAGGTAGGCAAGGCGCGCCTGGCCGGACAGCAGCGCGGAATTGGCGCAGCCTGTCGTGAGCTCGCACAACCCAAGCGCCAATTTCCCCGGGAGAGCCCATTGCGGAAGGAATCGGAGGAGCAGGGTGCCGAGCAGGTCGATGCCTACGCCATAGATCACCATGAGTGCGCAGACGGAAAGCATGCTTGCGGTGCAGGAGGAGACAGCACGGCTCAGTGCCTCGCTCCAGGGCAAGGATTTGGCGGGTGGCAGGCGGAGCGGGGAAGAGCTGTGTTCGCGGGCAAACCGGCGGCCGGACAACAGGCAACATGTCAGCGCTGCCAGATAGTGCGGTAGCAGGAGATAGACGGCGAGCCGCGGTGCGCGCAGCATATTGAGGCATACGCCGGCATAGAGAAACATCGGGCCGGAGGTGCTGACGCAGCAAAGAAGCGCCTCGGCCTCCTCGCGCGAAAGGCAGTCCTGCCGGAAAAGGTCGGCCGTGAGTTTGGCGCCGATCGGGTACCCGGACAGTGCGGAGCATCCGAACAGATAGGCGAAATGTCCGCTGAAGCCGAAGCAGCGCTGTGTAAGGCGGTGCAGGCGGCGGGCGAGCGGGTCCAGCGCGTGCAGTTCAAAAAGCAGGCTGGCCGCGACGGCAAACGGAAAAAGAGAGGGCACGACGGTGCCGGAAAAGAGGGACAGCGCCCGGTGCGCGCTGTCTGCGGCGGCTTGGGCGTTACAGAATATGAGCAGACAAAATAGGCCGACAAATGCGGCCTGCACTTTTTTTTGCATGAGGCCTCCGAAGGGACTTTTTTGTATGCTTATGGAAAGGAACGGGAAAGTATGAAACAGCAAAGAAAAAAATTAGGCTTGGTCCTTGGAGCCGGTGCAGCGCGAGGATTTGCGCATATCGGCGTGATCCAGTCCTTTTTGGAGCACGGCCTGCCTATCGATGTGCTGACCGGCACGAGCATGGGCGCGCTCTTGGGCGGTGTGTATGCAACAGGGACGGACATCAACTATATCGCGGATTTTTCGCAGAATGTCGCGGTGTCTAGATTTTTGGATTTCTCGCTCAAAGATGGCGGGATTGTCCGCGGGCGCAAGGTGGAGGCGCTTATGCGGGTGCTGACTGGCAATAAGAGCATTGAGCAACTGTCCATCCCCTTTGCCTGCGCGGCAATCAATGTGCAGACCGGGCAGGTGGAGGTATTCAAGCGCGGCGGCCTGTACGAGGCGATCCGTGCGAGCATCTCCATGCCCGGGATCTTTGCGCCATACACGATCGGCGATGCCTGCTATATCGACGGTGGGACGCTGGCTCGCATGCCCATTGCGGCCGCAAAGGAACTGGGGGCGGATGTGACGGTGGCGGTCGATGTCTCCTGGCGGGGACAGACGCTGCCGCTGCCCAAGAATTCGATCGGTGTGCTGCAAAACGCGCTGTCCATCGCGGCGTGGTATGTGTCCTCTCGGCAGGAAAAGCAGGCAGATGTTCTGCTCACGCCGGATGTATTTGCGACCAATCCGTTTTCCGCCAAGGAATGTGCATTCTGCATCGCGCAGGGGCGGGCAGCGGCGGACGCCAAGATCGAGGAGATCCGCGCGCTGCTGGAGGCCTAAAGCACGATTAGCGGTTCGGTATAGTCGCGGCCGGCGGGGCGCGGCGGACACATGGCGGCGGCGTACAGGTCGCTGGCCCAGAGGTCGAGCGCGAGCAGGGGATTTTCCGGCTCGCGTGGCACCGGGGGATAGACGGGAATGCGGCTGTGCCGCGCAAGGAGAGAGAGCAGGAGCCGGCTCTCTTTTTTTACGCCCAGCACGCGGGCATAGAGCGGCGCGGCCTCCAGCGCCTGCGCCTTTTGCCGTGTGAGCCCCAGGAGGGCATAGAGCAGGATGCGTTTGATGCGGGCAAGGGGATAGCGTTTGCTCTTGCACAGCAGCCACAATTCCGCCTGGCTGCTTGCCTGCCGCGCAGCCTCGCAGATGCGGTGCTCAAGTCCCTCGGAAAGATCGTATAAACTGGCGATCTCCTCGACCGACATGCGCCGCAATTGATAGAGCAACGCCAAAAACAGGGCGTCCTCCGGTAGGGCCGCGGAAAAGAGGGGTAGATCCTCGGGTGCGACATAGCGCTGCCAGGCGTCCTCCCCGGCGTGCAGGCTGGTGCGGAGGGCGAGCGCCGAGGAAAAGCGTGGCGAGAGCGCTGCGCTTTGGTAATCGTTGTCCCGGCGGATTGCCAATGGGCGGATGGCGCTGTGCTGTGCCGCGATCGCGCGGAGGTATTCGATTGCTAAAATGTTGTTG
>CAOKKG010000033.1 GCA_948468985.1 uncultured Eubacteriales bacterium
AGGCTGTAAAAACAGGAACAGCCAGCCCGAAAGAATTTACGGACTGGCTGTATCTGCAAAGTAATGTAATTGTGGAACTGACAGAATACTAAATTTTTTTCTCGTTGTGAGGTTTCTGTGACATTTGCCTGATGGCAGTATCGAAATTGCAGTAATTACTCATGCAAAATGCTTCTTCGTTTTATACACTATACCTATATGGTGGAGCACCAAATGAAAGGAGCAAAAAATATGTCTGAGATTCAAAATGCGATTGAAGTAAAGAACTTAAAAAAAGGTTTTGGTGGCAGAGTTTTGTTTGAGAATTTTAGCCTGAATGTAAAAGCAAATACAATCCATGCGATTATTGGCCCGAACGGTTCTGGAAAGACAACACTGCTACGCTTGATTACAGGGGTATACCAGCCAAATGCAGGGACAATCAACATTGCAGGGAAATATGCAATGGAGCTTGAAAATGACTATCTGTATGAAGAACAGACTGGTCTTGAAAATTTGAGAATTTTTGGGAAATACTTTGGATTTGAAATAAATGATCGTTCAGACAGTTATTGTACGCAATTAGGATTGACCGAGCATTTAGGAAAGCGTGTTAGCACTTATTCTAAAGGAATGAAAAGAAAACTGTCCCTTTTGATTGTGATTATGATGGGACGGGATATTCTGCTCATGGATGAACCAACATCGGGTGTAGACCCCATATCCAGAGTAGAAATCCGTAGTTTGATAGAGGCTCTAAAAGCTGACGGAAAAACGGTTATTATCACTTCACATGACCTTAGCGAGATTGAAAAGTGCGCTGATGATGTATCTATGATTAAAAATGGCAGATTGCTGTTTGATAAGGGTATTCAAGAAATGCAAGGACAATCATTGGAAGAAATCTTTATTAAGGAGGGCAATCGGCATGAGTAACATGGGAAAAGGCGCAGGCTACTATCTTACCAGAAGTAAAAGCCTCCTAATTGATACTGCGATTGTTGCCATTCTGGCGATTTTTATGAGCTTTGCAATGCAGATGGACGCCTTGCAGTCTAAGGGAGAAGATTATTTAGTCCTAATGCTCTATGCGGTTATTTTTGGTCTTACCTCCCTGCAATCCGGTGCTATGATTGTAGATTTGACAGCAAAGGATAAGTTAAGCCGGAGAGTTGAATTTTTTGCAGCTTCTGGAATTGCGGTAAAAGAGATTATAAAACAGTATTCGATACAGATTTTCCGATTTTCTGGTATTATCCCGTTCTTTGTTTTTATGAGTTGCTATTACTTTACCGACTGGACAATGAGCTTTGGGCGGATCGTATGCGTTTATCTTAGTATTCTTGTACTTAGTTTTTGTGAGATTGTCGCTTTGAATATCATTGTACTGGATGTAAAACGAGTAAAACTGTTCAAAAATGTTCTGTTCTTTGGTAATTTTGCACTGGTTTATTTGATTGCGATGTCGGCAGAACAGATTACAGAGTTTGTGAATCAACATCATATAGGAATTGACTATTTGATTATTGTGGTTGATGTTGCACTTTGCATGATGTTTGTACTATTAAGTTTCTTTAAGGCTCGGCACATGAGCAACGAAACAGTTATCAGGAGGGATGGCGAATGGGTTTGATAACCTTAAACCTTAAAAGGGTATTGAACTGGAATTTTATATTTATGAGTGCGGTAGCAGCTATCTTCGGCATGATCTCTCTGATGAACTTTGGGGATATTTCAGAAAACATTGTATTTGGCGTTGATATAAAGTATTTTATGCTTGATGGATACCTGTGCTTATTTATCTTTTTTGCCGGAGAAATAAGCAAGGATATGTTGCAGCAAGAAAAAATCACAAAGAGAATAGAATGGAAACTTGCTAATGGTATTAAAATCTCAAGTATTGTTAAGGAGAATCTGCTATCACTATGGATTGGAACGCTGATCCTTTTGTTTCCTCTACTTTTGATAATTTCCATTCGCCTGCCAAACCTTATCTTGTTATTAGGCACCTATTTTCTGATCCTTAGCATATTGTATTCGGCATTTATAAATGTTTTGATTCTCTGGATTAGAAATATGAACTGGTTTAAGAGTATTCCTATCTTTGCAACACTGCTTCATATTTTGCTGGTTGTCTTAAAATGTGGGATATTTATGAAAACGAATAATGTGTGGGTGTTGCTACTATTTTCTCCAGTGAGTATAATAGTTTTGACTGCGTGTGGTTTATGTCTGATGACTAAAGAACGGATCGTATCATCATATTACTAACATAATGAATTTTAGCTGAAAGGAGGGGGGCTATGCAGGATAAACGCTTCTATCCGTATCTGTTTCTTCATGCGGGTATTGTGACTTTATGGGTTATATTGGATAGAACACATAAAGGAATTGCGAATGACGGAGCCATCAACTTATTGTCGATTGCCGTCTTGCTTTGTTATCTCAATCTGCTCTATCTTCATGTAATGACATCACGGCGAAAGGCAACAATATCTGAATGTGGCTGGAACCTGCTTTCTGTTTCCTTTATTGCGGCGCTGATGTATGATGGATTTTCCACCTTATACATGGGTGCATTTCTGTTTTTTGCATTGATTATCGGAATAATGCTGGTAAGAACTGACGCAAGCCGGGGTAAAATGGTTCGCTTGCTGTTTGGAATTGCAGCTATCATACTGTCGTTTTTTGATTTCCAAATTCTCCCTGTTATAACCATGTTAGTTGGAATGTTCATGGGAATTTTCCTTGATTATAGATATATAAATTTGAAACAGGTTAATATTCTTCCGATTGCCCAGAGGAAAGCAAGATATGTCCTCGCTCTTATGATTCCCTTGTTTACAGTCGTACTTTATTGCTTTGATTTGTCCACCCTACAAGTCAATGTATTTTTTCAGCTTATAATGCTTTTATTTGAGGCTTTTGCTGTCATTCATCTTGGCGACATGGAGGCCCGTTACAAGGAGTTGACAAAGTATTATGAATTAACGAACTATATTGCAAATGAGAGGGAAGATTTCTCAAGACTGCTTCATAACGATGTGCTTCAAGACATTGGAGGTGCCAAAAATCTCCTGTCGCTTCGCTCACCAGATGTTGATGAAACAAAAAGGATATTGTCTGATTTGGAATTGCGGGTAAGAAATATGATGAATTTCTATTCCTCTAATATCTTTTCGGGGTATGCTTCATGGGAACATATCGGATATATGCTTGACGCGATTAAGAAGCTGTACCCAAAGAAGAATATACTTGTAGATTTCACGATTGACAGCGAAGCAAGGATTGCTTTGAAAAAAGATAACAGTTTGGAACAGACTATGCAGATAATCAAAGAACTTGTCAACAATGTTTATAAACACGCTGCCGCTACTTTTATTCATTTGGAAATCGCGCTAAATGAAGAAAGTAGACTCGTAATTACCTGTCAAAATGATGGAGCGAAACCAAATGACATTGAAAATATTCTTTCTTCCAAAGGTGGTATGCTGTTCTTGACGGTGTTGATAAATGGGAATGGTGGTAACATTCAGTATTTAGAGAAAGATGGTATTTTAACTGCAACGGCAGTTTTGGGGAGAAAAAATGAAGATATTACTATTTGATGATCACAGGATATTTGGAGAGAGTTTAAGCAAACTTCTGGAAGATTGGGATGAAATCTCTATCTGTCGCTATGTAAGTAATGAAACAGAGTTTTGGAATATTCTTTCCGTAGACGAATGGGACATTGTATTACTTGATGTCAACCTAAGAGAGCAGTCAAAAAGTTCTGGCATTGATCTGATAGAAACGATATATAGTAAAAAGCCAAAAATAAAGGTGGTTATGCTATCCTCTTATGATATGCCAGTTTATAGACAGGAGGCACTTAAAAAAGGCGCCGTAAGTTATATTGATAAGTCTGCTTCTGCTGACGAGTTGGTAAAAAAACTCACAGCTATTAGTAAAGGTCACAAGTCCACTACGCCCCCTTTATTAGATCCCCTGACAGATCGTGAAGCGGAAATTATTAAGGCGATTGGAACAGGGAAAACAAAGCATGAAATAGCGCAAGAACTGTATATCAGTGAACGGACACTTTACAACCATATCCAAAGCATCTATGATAAGCTGGGGGCTAAAAATGCTATCGAAGCCTATAACAAGGCTATTGCACTTGGATATATCACACCCTTAATATGAGTTTAGGCAATAAGAGGGACAGATATATCAGAACACAAGTGACAAGTATGCACATTATGTAAGCAGATAGCAAAAACAAGTATCATTGAACGACTTCATCAAAACAATAAAGAAAAGCCGGGAGCAAAATTAAGTCTGCTTCCAGCTTTTTTGTATTTGTTATTGTATGTGGTTGACTAAGGAATATTGTTTAAGCGTGAGTTTGTGATATTGGGTGTGGTATCTTTAACTATGGGAAACTCCGGTTTCACAGCCAGTAATTTTCCCTTTCAGGGTTTTTTTAGGAGGAAATATGACACAGGATATTCGACAACTCAACCGACTTACGCAACAGTACCCCTACGAACCGGGGAAGGCCGTCCGGCATCCGCTGGCGCACAGCGCGTCGCTGTCGATCTCGCTGTACGCTATCTGGCGGGGAAGTGCCAGCGCGCCGTGCACCGCAGAGGGCGAAGCGCTCGCGATCTGCCTTGAAGGGGCGGCCGAGGCGCAAAGGGAGGTGCAGATGCTCCCGCTCTGTGCTGGACAGTGCTTGCCGCTGCCCGCCGGAAGCCGCTTTGCCTTTCGCGGAAAGGAGAATTGCAAGCTGCTACTCATCGTCGCCGAGTAAGCGCGGCGGCGTACAAATGCAGTCGGGAGCGTTCCTTTGCCCGGCTGTCTTTTGCTGTCGAATCATCCTGTGTGCATAAAAATCCCCGGCCTGTACGGCCGGGGATCTTTGCTTTCCTTCCTATTCTAACGGATTTTCCGAGATATTCCCTCTGTCAGGCGCAGCGGCGAAGATGTTGGGATTGCCATCGAAAAAGCCTTGGAGCGTCCCCGCCTTTGCCCGGGCGGGAACGCGGGCGGCAGAACCGCCACGCCCCGAAGCAGAGGATTTCCCAAAGCACACCAGCCGCGTGTTGGGCGACGGCCTTCCGGGCGAGGTGCGGGGGGTGCGCACATTGCTCTTCCGGACCCACCTTGCAGAGAGGAGAAAAATCTGGTAAAATGATTGAAATTTTTACACAAAGAGGCATTATTCTATGATATTCCATGTTCAAAAGTTGCTTTCTGCCCGGTATGCCCCGGAGGCGGGCGGGCAGACAACGCCCCCGCTGTCGGAGGACGCCGCAAACAAAGCGCCTGCCCCCGGCCGGGTACACATTCTCGCGGACTCGACGGCCGACCTGCCGGACGGCATAGCCGCGCAGGTGCGCGTCGTCCCCCTGAGTGTGCGCTTTGGGGAGGAGGAATTCCTGGACGGCATAGACATCGACCACCGCCGGTTTTACGAAAAGCTCGTGGAGAGTGATGTGCTGCCCACGACCAGTCAGGCGACGCCGGGCGACTTTGCCGCACCCTTTCAGGCGGTGCGCGACGCCGGGGCGGAGGGGGTGGTGATCACGCTGGCTTCCGGCCTGTCTGGCACCTATGAGAGCGCATGCCTGGCGGCGCGGGACTTCCCGGAGATTTTTGTGGTCGACAGCGGCACGGTGGCGGTGGGCGGCGGCATCCTCGTGGAGCGCGCCCTCTCTCTTGCTCGCGCGGGGCTGTCCGGCCGGGAGATCGCCCGGCAGCTGGAGGCGGAAAAGCGGGACATCCGCATTGTCGCGCTGGTGGACACGCTGGAATACTTGCGGCGGGGCGGACGCATTTCCAAGACGGCGGCGCTCGCCGGGGGGCTTTTGAACATCAAGCCGGTGCTCTCCCTGCGCGATGGCAAAATCGAGATCCTCGGCAGGGCGCGCGGTTCCCGGCAGGGCAACAACCTGCTGTGCCAGGAAATCGCGCGGGCAGGCGGCGTGGACTTTTCGCGCCCCGTGCTGCTCGGCTACACCGGACTTTCAGACGCGCTTTTGCAAAAATACATCGATGACAGCCGGGCGCTCTTTTTGGGGCACGAGGCGGCCATCCGGCAGACGAGCATCGGCAGCGTCGTCGGCACGCACGCAGGCCCGGGCGCCGTAGCCGTCGCCTTCTTCAGCGGCGGAGAAAAGTAAGTTGCGGGCCGAGAGCGGCGCGGCTGCGCACACTGCCCATTGGCCGCGCGGCATGTTGCACAACAAACCCCCGGGGAAGCAAATTTCCCGGGGGTTTTGCGTGGGTAAAAATCTTTCGGGGGGCGGGATGCACGCCATGCAAGGTGCGGATTTGCCCCTCTTCTCATGCCTCCGCCGCGAGCAATTCCGCCAAAATCGCGGAAAGCTGCCGCGGGTCGGCCTTGCCGCCGGAGAGCGCCATCGCGCGGCCCATGAGCGCACCCGCCGCCGCCTTTTTGCCGCGCCGGTAATCTGCGAGCATTGGGGGATTCTCGCACAGCGCATCCCGCGCAAAGCCCAACAGCACTGCCCGGTCGGTGATTTGCGCCAGACCACGGTCGCGCACGGCCGCCGCCGGATCGAAATCGGCCGTCCAAAGCTCCTCCACGAGCTGCCGCGCGGTGCCGTGGTTGATGCGCCCCGCCGAGATCAGGTCGGCCACCGCGGCCAGCCGCGCCGGGGAAACGGGAATCTCCGCCTGTCCCGCGTCCAGTTTGCGAAAGACTTCCCGCAAAAGCAGGGACGCCAACACGCCGGGATCCGCGCACAGCGCCGCCGCGCGTTCAAAATAGTCGGCGACCGCCTTTTCCGCCGTCAGCCGTTCCGCTTCATAGGCCGAAAGGCCATATTCGCGCACATAGCGTTCGCGGCGCACATCGGGAAGCGGCGGAATCTCGGCCTGCCGCTCTTCGAGGAAGTCCTCGCCAATCCGAATCGGCGGCAGATCCGGGTCGGGGAAGTAGCGGTAATCGCTCGCGTCCTCCTTGCTGCGCAGGGGCGAGGTTTTGCCCGTCGCCGGATCAAAGCGGCGCGTTTCCTGCACGACCTGCCCGCCTTCCTCCAGCACCTGCACCTGCCGGGCGAATTCCTCCTCGATCGCACGGCCGATGAACTGGAAGGAGTTCAGGTTCTTCATCTCGGTGCGGGTGCCCAGTGCGTCGCTCCCGCGGCGGCGCACCGACAGGTTGACATCGGCGCGCATCTGCCCGCGATCCATGCGGCATTCGGACACGCCGGTATAGCGAAGCACGCTGCGCAGTTTTTTTAGGTAGGCATCCACCTCCTCGGCCGAGCGCAGGTCGGGTTCCGAGACGATCTCGATGAGCGGCACACCGCAGCGGTTGCAGTCGATGAGCGTCCCCCGCGCGTCGTGCATGAGCTTGCCCGCATCCTCCTCGATGTGGATGCGGGTCAGGCGGATGTCCTTCTCCCCCGCCTCCGTCACGATTTTGACGCACCCGCCCTGGCAGAGCGGCAGGTCGTATTGCGAGATCTGATACGCCTTCGGCAGGTCGGGGTAGAAGTAGTTCTTGCGGTCCTGCTTGGAATAGCGCGCGATGTCGCACCCGAGCGCGAGCCCGGCGCGGACGGCGTAGTCCACGACCTTCCTGTTGAGCACGGGGAGCGTCCCCGGCATGCCCATGCACACGGGGCAGCACTGCGTGTTTGGCTCTGCGCCATAGGCGGTCGAGCAGCCGCAGAAGATCTTGCTCTGCGTCGCGAGCTCGACATGCACTTCCAGGCCGATGACCATTTCGTAATCAATCTTTTTCATGGTATGCACTCCCTTCTTCCAGCACCGCGGCCGCCTGATACAGCCGTGCCTCGCTCCACTTCGGCCCCATGAGCTGCACGCCGATGGGCAGCCCCGCCGCGTCCCGCCCACAGGGCAGGCTGAGCGCGGGGATCCCGGCGATGTTGACGGGGACGGTGTAGATGTCGCCCAGATACATCTGCATCGGGTCGGCCGTCTTTTCCCCGAGGCGGTAGGCCGTCGTGGGGGCGACGGGCGAGAGGATGAGATCGTGACTTGCAAAGATCTTTTCGTATTCCGCCGCGATGCGCGTGCGCATCTGCAATGCCTTCTTATAATAGGCGTCGTAATAACCCGCCGACAGCGCGAAAGTGCCGAGCAGGATGCGCCGCTTGACCTCTTCGCCAAAGAATTCGGTGCGCGTGCGGCAATACAACTCGCCGATGCTCTCGAACTCCGCCGCACGGCTGCCGAAGCGCACGCCGTCAAACCGGGCGAGGTTGGAGGACGCCTCCGCGCTGGACAGCACATAGTATGCCGGGAGCGCCGCCGCAAGCGAGGGGAGGGAGACCTCCTCCACCACCGCGCCCGCGGCCTCCAATTGCCGCGCCGAGGCCAGCACCGCCGCCTTGACCTCGGCATCCAGGCCCTCGCCGAAGAATTCCCGCGGAAGCGCCACGCGAAAGCCTCGCACGCCGCGGCCGATCCACCGGGAAAAATCCTCCGCCGGTCGCGGGGCGCTCGTAGCGTCCCGCGGGTCCTGTCCCGCGACCGCCGACAGCACCGCCGCGTTGTCCGCCACGCAGGAGGTGATGGGCCCCACTTGGTCGAGCGAGGAGGCGAACGCCACAAGCCCATAGCGCGACACGCGGCCATAGGTGGGCTTTAGCCCTACGACACCGCAGAACGCGGCCGGCTGCCGGATAGACCCGCCGGTGTCCGACCCGAGGGCATAGACCGCTTCGCCCGCCGCGACCGCCGCCGCCGACCCGCCGCTGCTCCCGCCCGGGACGCGCGAAGTGTCCGCCGGATTGCGCGTCGGGTGGAAGGCGGAATTTTCCGTGCTGGAGCCCATCGCAAATTCGTCCATGTTGAGCTTGCCGAGCATCACCGCCCCGGCCGCAGACAGCCGGGATACCACCGTCGCGTCATAGGTCGGCACGAAGTCGGCCAGCATGCGCGAGGCGCAGGTCGTGCGTACCCCCCGGGTGCACAGGTTATCCTTGAGCGCCATGGGGATGCCCGCGAGCAGGGGCAGATCCTCCCCCGCCCCCCGGCGCGCGTCGACCGAACGCGCCGCGCGGAGGGCCCCCTCGGCCGTCACCGTGAGAAACGCGCCAATCTCCGGCTCCTTCTCTTCCACTCTTGCCAGAAACCCCCGGGTCAGCTCCTCCGAAGAGACCTCCCGCGCCCGCAGGGCCTCTCCCCATTCTCGAATCGTCTTCATGTGTCCGCTTCCTCCTTTCTTAGTCCACAACGCGGGGGACGAAGATGTACCCTTCCGCGTGCGCAGGCGACGCCGCGAGCAGTTCCTCCCGTGCATCGCCGTTTTGCACGACATCCGCGCGGAATACATTGCATTCCTCGCCCACATGCTCCATCGCCGCCTCCGCCGAGGTGTCGACCGAAGAAAGCTGCTGCGCAAAGGCCACCATTTCCTCGAGCTGCGCGGCCATCTCCGCGCGCCCTTCCGCAGGCACCGAGAGCTGCGCCAGCCGCGCCACCGCGTCGACATCCACCGCTGCCCGCACCGCCTGTCTGCCCGCCTTCGCCGCGGCTTCCCCCGGAGTCAGCCCCAAAATGGAAAGCTGCGCCGCGTCGACCGGTGTCGGCGCGTCCGTCATCGGGCAGGAGGCGTCCTTGACCTTCGGGAAGGCGATCACTTCGCGCAGCGAGCTTTCCCCCAAAAGCAGCATGACCAGCCGGTCCAGCCCGAAGGCAAAGCCCGCGTGCGGCGGCGTGCCATAGCCAAACGCGTGCACCATGAAGCCGAAGCGCGCCTCGATCTCCTCCGCCGAAAAGCCGAGCGCGGAAAACATCTGCTGCTGCACATCGCTCCGGTGGATGCGCACGCTGCCGCTGCCGAGCTCCACGCCGTTTAGCACGACATCGTACGCCTGTGCCCGCACCCGGCCGGGGTCGGTGAACAGGTACGGCATATCCTCGGGATAGGGCATCGTGAACGGGTGGTGCATGGCCACCCAGCGGTGTTCCTCCTCGGAATATTCAAACTGCGGGAAGTCCTGCACGATCAAAAATTTGTAATCTGCCGGATCTTTTAGGCCCTGCATGTCGGCGATATCCTGCCGGAGCTGCCCCAAAATGCGCCGCACCGCCGGGAGCGTATCCGCACAGAACAGGATAAAGTCGCCCTCCGCCGCCTCCATGCGGTCGAGGATGGCCTGCATCTGCCCCTCTGTGAAATACTTGGTCAGGATGGAATACACGCCGTCCGGCCGCAGCGCGATCCAGGCCATGCCGCCCGCGCCGTAGCGCACCGCCCGCGCCGTGAGGTCGTCGATCTCGCTGCGCGAAAAGGCCGCGCCGCCCTGGACACAGATGGCGCGCACCACGCCGCCCGATTCCGCGACCTTGCGGAAGAGCGAAAAGCCGCCTTCCCGCGCCAGGTCGGTGAGGTCGCGGATGCGCAGGTCATAGCGGATGTCCGGCTTGTCCGTGCCGTACCAGTCCATCGCCTGCTGCCAGGTGATGCGTGGAAATGCCGCGAGCTCCACGCCCTTGACCTCGCGCATCAGGTGGCGGAACAACTCCTCCAGGTGCCGGAGAACATCCTCCTGCTCCACAAAGGACATCTCCATGTCCACCTGCGTGAATTCCGGCTGCCGGTCGGCGCGGAGATCCTCGTCGCGGAAGCAGCGCGCGATCTGGTAATAGCGGTCGATGCCGCCCACCATGAGCAATTGCTTAAAAATCTGCGGCGATTGCGGCAGGGCATAGAAGCTGCCCGGATGCACGCGGCTTGGCACGAGGTAGTCGCGCGCGCCCTCCGGCGTGGACTTGGTGAGCATCGGCGTTTCGACCGCCAGGAAGCCATGCGCGTCGAGGTAGTCCTCCGCCGCCCGCTGCACCTCGTAGCGGAAGCGCAGGTTGTGGTACATGCGCGGCTGCCGGAGGTCGAGGTAGCGGTATTTTAGCCGCAGATCCTCGCGTACCGCCGCGCCCTCCTCCATCGAAAACGGGAGATGCCCCGCCTCGGAAAGCACCTCGATCTGGCTCGCAAGCAGTTCGACCGTGCCCGTCGCGATCGCAGGGTTATAGGTCTCCTCGCTCCGGCGGCGGACGACGCCCTCCACCGCGACCACGCTCTGGAGCCGCACCGCCTCAGCCAGCGCGAAGTCCCCCCCGAGTTCGGACGCGTCGCACACGACCTGTAGGACGCCTTCCCGGTCCTTGAGGTCGAGGAAGATGACGCCGCCCATGTCCCGCTTGTTCTGCACCCAGCCCGCTGCCTGCTGCCGCGTGCCGCGGTGCTGTTCGCCAAATTTTCCGCAATATTCCGTCCGTTTCATAGCTTCCTCCCTTACCCCGGCCGCCTTTCCGGGAAATAAAAAAGCCTCTCGCCCCCTGTTGGGGCGAAAGGCCAAGTTTCGCGGTACCACCCAAATTTTCCCACCCGCCCGGCGGATGGAAACCTCTCTTCGGCAGGTCGATGCCCGCCTACCGGCTTCATGCGCCGGACACATCCGAGCCTACTCTCCCGCCTCCTGCACACAAGTGCATTTTCCCGGTTTTCCTCCTGCATCCTGCAAGGTTCGTTCCCCCGGTGGGGCAGCATTTTGGTCGGCCGCTCCTGGCTGTTCTTCTCCGCCCCTTCCGCACCGCATTCCCAGCAACAGCGGCTCTCTTGGGCTTCCCGCGGCGGATACTCTGCCATTCATCGCGTTTTCCTTCGTAAATTTGTTTTTCATTATAGGCAGTGTTTTCGCAATTGTCAAGGGGATTCTGCATTTTTTATCCGGCAACTTGCATTTTGGCCGTTACAGCTGCCGGATGATGCGGCTGGCCTCGTCCGCAGAGATGCGCCCCTTTTGCAGCGCGTTTTTCACATAGTCGTTCTGCCGCCCCGCGTCGCGCAGCCCGAGCGCTTGCCGAAGGACTTCCTCCGCCTCCTTGGACAGCGCGGTGGAGGTCGGCGCTTTGGCGGACGACTTCGACGACTTGCCTCTCCGCCGAGAGGAGGATCGCCCGCTCCTCTTGGCCGCCGCAGCCGCCTGCGACAGCGCGAACTCGCGTTCCCAATTGCTCTGCGCAAGCTCGTCCTGCTGCTGTTGATAATAGAAGTCGCGATCCGCCTGCCAGCTTTCCAGGTCGGAGAGGTACTTTTGGTACTCCCGCTCGGACAAGTCGCCGTACTTTTTGTAATAGTAATTGAGGTCGGCATAGGCGTCCGCCACCTCGTCGCGGTACTTTTGATAGGCGTCCGCATCCAGGTCGCCCAGCAGCCCCAGCCGGGAAAGCGCGTCCTCGCCCTCGGCGCGGTATCGTGCAAAGGCGTTTTCGTACAGCGTGGGCACGATGTTGTTGAGTTCCGATAGGTAACTCTCATACGCCTGCGCGCCCGCCGTTTCGGCGTAGGAATTGCCGTATCCGCCCGTGAGCGCCGCCGCGTTCGCGGCGCTGTCCCGCATCGCCTTCTGCCCATTTTTCAGGTATGCCGCACGGTATTGCTGATACACCGGATCGGCATAGGGATCATAGGAAAACTTGTCCCGTGCCAGCGTGTCTTTTAGAAGCTGGTCAATCTGTTCCTGATAGGGCGAGGTATAGTCCCCCTTTCCCGCCCCCTCGCGCGCCGCAAGCTCCTGCTGCAACCTGGAAAGTTCCTCCGACGCGGCATAGCGCGGCCGCCCGTCCGCCTGCCCCGCCGCGGGGATCTGTGCGCCGCCCGCCGTTCCGCCGGAACTTCCGCCCGCGGATGCATGGGACGCGCCCTTTGCCTGCTCGCGCAGCAGCTTGAGCATCGCCGTGTTCTGCTGCGCCGTGCCGCGATACCCCGCGATGCCAAGCTCCCCCGCCAGCTTCTTGCGCGCCGAAAAGCTGGACTGCCTGCCCTCCGATTTCAAATAATCCACAATGGATGTCCCTGTATACGCCATGTGTCCTCCTTCGTTGTTACGCCGTGCGCTGCCAGGCATAGACCGTCAGGTACGGCGGCATGTGTTCGGCAAAGCTCGTAGCGCCCATCGCCTTTTGGCGGGAGACGCTCGTCGTGCCCGTGCCGGACGAAAGGCCGCTGTTTTGGGAGACGCCGTCCACATTCGCGTCCCAACCGCCCGCCTGCCACGAAATCGTGCCATCCGCAGCATAGTCGCTCACGTCAATCGCCTCGTTTTCGCCCACGAGCGCGCCGTAATACGGGTGAAAGCGCACGCCGAAGGCATGCTGGTGCGTCCGGCTCCCGCCCGTCTGCCCGCTCTGTTCGCCAGGGAGGAGGAACGCCCCCGTGATCGCCTCCCAGGTCCCGCCGAGCGTCTCCGCCGGGCTCGCGTTCTGCATGCTCATATAAATGCTGCCCACGGGGTAGATGAGATCCAAAAGCGCCGTGCCCGCGACCGTCGGGGCCTTTGCGAAGTCCGCCGCCCACGCGACCTCGAGCCCCGGCTTCTCGCTCATCTTGCCAAGCGCCAGCCCCTTTCCGTCCGCGCGGAAATGCACGATGCGTTCCGCCGTGGACAATTCGCCCGCAAAGCTGCTCGTCGAAAACGCGTCCGAAAGCTCGAGCGACAATTCGTACCGCCGCCCGATGGAAAACCCGGCAAGCAGGTTGTCCGCCCCCGTGGCAAGCGCCGCCGAGGTCGTCCAGGTCTCACTTCCCACCGGACGGTACCGCAGCACCGCCGTGCCCGCGTTGTGTCCACCGCAGGACGACACCTCCGCCGCAAAGCGCACAAAGAGGTGCTCGCCCTCGCCGTCTGCCGTGCCGTCCGCCGCCGCACGGAACCATGTCACATCCGACAGCTTGGGCGCAGCATAGGGCAGCACCGTGACGCTTTGCCGCACCTCCTCGCTCCGGCGGCCGCGGCTGTCCTGCACCTGCGCCGTAAAGACCACTTCGCCCGCGGTGAGCAATGGCGCGGTCTCCATCTGTTCCACCCGGAGGGAGCTTCCCCCGCCGGACAGGAAGGTGTACACGACGCGGCTGCCCCGCGCGCCCGCCGCCCCGGAAAGCGCCGCGCGCACCCGGCTCTTGCCCTGCACATACACGCCCCAATCCGCGGGCACCTCGCCGTCGATGCGTGAAAGCGTGAGCGTCCCCGCCGTCGGCACGACCTCTGCCGGGACGCAGAGCGTGATGTCCCTTCTCACCTCCCCGAGCCGCGTTTCGCCGAGGAAGGTCTCGAGTGTGATCGTCGCCGCCGCCTCGGCCGCGTCCGGCGTCTGTGCGCAAAGCTCCATCGGAAGGGACAGGCTCGCCGCCCCCTCCCCCGCAGCGAGGTCGACGCGTTGCTGCGCCGTGCCCAGCCGGAGCGTTGCACGGTGCGCATAGTCCGCGCTCTGCGCCGTCACGCCGATCTCGATACGCCCGCCGATCTCCGCCGAAGCGGGCGCGGTAAGTCCGGACAGCCGCGCGATGGCGGGGAGGGCTTCCTGCGCATCCAGGCTCCCGCCCGCGATATAGGACGACCGTGTGGAAAAGCTGCCCACGAGGTGCAGCACGCCCGTACCGTCCGATTCGTGCGCCACCGCCCCGGCGAAGCTCCCAAGCGTGTGCACATGACGGGCGGACGAGAAGTCATACGCCCCGTTTTCCACCCCCGTGCCCGCCGCCCCGTTCACCGCAAAGGACGCGGACAGCCCGCTCGCGTACTTGGTGGAGGAACTCTGCCCCTCCCGCAAAGCCGCATAGAAATACGCGCGCACAAAGCTTTTGTTGTTCGCGATGTCCTGGCTCTCCACCAAATATTCCGCCCAGACATCGATCTTGCTCCCGCTGCTCCCCAGCCCCGTGCCCTGTACGATGTGATACCCGCTATGCACGGGCGTTGCTCTTTCCATGTCCTTCCTCCCGCTGTTTCCTTTCCTTATGCGCCCGCGCGCCGCACAAGCGACAAGCCGCCGTCCGCCTCCATATGCAGGTCATAGAACCCGCGCGCCGCGCTCCCGAGGCTCAAGGCGTCCGCCACCTCCGCGCGCGTGATGTACATCTTGTTGTTGCTGATATACGCGATCTCCACGCCCGACTGCAAAAAGGACAGCCGCGTGTTGCCAAGCAGCGAGGTGAAGGCGCTGCCGAGCTTGCCGAGCTCGATGCCCTCCGTGCCGAAGCGGATGTAGGTCTGCAACTGCTCAATAAGCTCCGACAGCTTGCCGTCCACTTCCATCGCATAGGCGTTCGCCTCGGAAAAGCGCAGCGTGAGCTGCGAAGCGGTCTGCTCGATCGCGCTCGACAGCGTGCGTTCCAACTCCGCCGTTTCCGCCTTGGCGGTATAGGTCTCGGCGATGCTGCTCCGAAGGGCCGCCTGTTCGGTCGTGATTGTGGACTGCACATCCCGCCGCACAAGGTCCGCCGAGGCCACAATCTCCTCGCCCAGCGCCTGTGTGCGCCGGGTCTGCTGCTGCTCGATGCGCGCCGCCTCGTCCACCGCCTGCTGTGCCTGCCCCGACGCCGTCCGCAGCATGGCCGCCGTGTCCGGCGAGAAATTGCCCGTGTCCAGGTTGTTGAGCACAAAATTGAGCTGCTCGGTCAGGCTGTACATATAATCGGACAGCCGCTTGATCTGCGCCGTGTCGCTCTTCGCCCCAAAGGTGCGGGGAAATTCCAGCTCCATGCCCGCCCCCCTACAGGCGGACGCGCGCGCCCGCGTCCGGCAATTCCGCCCGCGTCCGGCTCGCCGCACACGCCGCATAGAGCGAGGAAAACAGGCTCATCGCATTGTTGTACCGCGCGAAGTCGCCGTTATGGAAGTGCATCTGCGCCTCCAAAAACTTGAGGTACAGATCGGCATACGCCGCCGGAGCCAGGAGCGGCTCGCTCCCCGCCTCGGAAAAGGGCGAAACCGTCGTGTGGAAGATCTCCTCCGCCGCAAGAGCTTCCACCTCGTACAGCCACCGCCGCTTCTGCGCCGCCGAAAACGGGTTGGGGCACAGCTCGTCGACCGCCCCGATCGCCTCGGCCACCGTCATGCCTCGCCCCCGCCGCTCACCCGGCGGATGAGCGCGTCCGCCGCCTGCTGCTGCCGCATGGAGTTTTCCAACACCTCTGCAACGCATGCGGGAACCTCGACCTCTTCCCCGCGCTGAATGAGGTAGGTGCGCCCGTTGACCGCACAAAAGACG
>CAOKKG010000034.1 GCA_948468985.1 uncultured Eubacteriales bacterium
GGATACGGTAAATTTTATTGTATTTCTGAATGATATGCTCCAGATACTTCTCCCAGTGCAGGGCAACCATCGGCATATCGTTTTTATGGTTTGTTGACTTCCATGTAACAGCGGTTTGTGCTGGGATTATTCAGTTGAAATTTGAATATTGCATAATATCTCCTATTTCTGCAAAATTACTTTTTCTCCTTCGCCGCATGGCTCCTGAAATGCGTGATAATGATGTTCCAATAGTTCATCTGTTATCACAAACGGCGAATTGGCATTTAAGACCTGATTCCTTTTATAGAGTCTTTTTTGCAAAAGCTCCTTACTGGCTTTCATATAGACAAGTTCCGTTTCAGCGCCTGCTTTTTGAATCAGTTCTTTATAAACATTCCGATTTTCCTTACTCCAGAAACTAAAATCAATCACAACATCTTTTCCCTGCTGAATCAGGGACAGCAGCTTTTTTTGAAGCGCAGCCTCCACCTGCTCTGACAATTTTTCATATTGTTCTTCCGGATAATCAATTCCCTTTCTTCCATAAAGTTTCCACATTTCTTCGTCGATGGAAAGTCGGATATATCCTTCCTGTTCTTTTTTCTTGGCGTAAGTAGTCTTTCCAGAACCACATACGCCGCACATCATAATAACCTTGCTCATAAGACCCCTTTTTCTTTTTCCGAAACGGCATCTATCAATTTGCACGACAAAGCAGAAAGTTCTTCAATCGCTTTATCTAAAAAAATCATACCGTCCAGATGTTCCAGCTCATGGCAGAAGCATTTTGCCATTTCATCTTCTCCGTCAACTATCATTTCCTCTCCATATTCATTGAGTGCCTGAATCGTGACCTTTTGCGGACGGATTGTTTTTACAAAACGGTTCGGGAAACTAAGGCATCCCTCAACACATTCCTGCACGCCGCTTTGGCTTATCATTTGCGGATTTACAAGTTTTAAGCGTGTGTCGTTAAAATCAATGACAACCAACCGTTTCAAAACGCCAACCTGATTTGCTGCCAGTGCAGCTCCATTTTCTGTTTCATGTAATGTATCAAGCATATCATCTAAGAGCAGCCTGATTTTATCATCAACTTTTAGGACAGCTTTACATTTTTTCTCAATATAGGGCCGCTGTCATAGCGAAGAAATTTTGTTGCCACTTTTTACCTCCTGTCTGCTGCTGTCAGCTCTTGATTTTCTAGGACTTACATCAAATAAAAATACATCCTCAATGGCACACTCAAACACTTTAGAAATATCATATGCAAGCCAGATAGATGGTTCAAATTTTTCTGTTTCTATGGCATTTATCGCCTGCCTTGAAGCTCCAACCAGTTCTCCTAATTGCTCTTGCGTCAGCCCTCGCTGTTCCCGCAATTCTTTTATTCTGTTTTTCATATATCCTCCAATCCTGTGCCTGTTCGTTCAGGTCTGCAAGATATGTCCACAATTCTCCGGTCAGTATCAATGTGTTCAATCTGGCTGGGTGGACTTCTCTTAAATATTCCCGGTGCATCCGTCCGTACTTTCCGATAGGGCGGTGTTCCTCCGGCAGTTTCAAGTCCGGGATGTAGTAATCTCCGACAAGGATATAATCAATTCCGTTTTCCGTTATTCTTGGTTTCAATTCGCTCATGTTTTAATCTCCTCATTCTGGCTCATTTTTTTGCAAGTCTGGCTCTCCAGAAATATTGGTAAATCATTGGTAAAATTGAGAATGAAACATAAGAACTGCCATTTATAGAAGTATTTAAGGCGATTTGAGATTTTTTATTCTGAACAGCAAATCCTGCCGTGGCAGATAAACAGTATTTTTATCATATTCTTATAACTCCGTTTTTGCTTTGTATTTCAAACTAAATTACAAATCATTATAACATAAACAGAATTTGTGGCATAGGGAAATGGATGGGAGAGGGATGCAACATCGTTTTGCGCTATGCTAGAAAAGCTATGTAAATCTGGAGAAAAATAAATTTTGTCTGTAAATTGACATCGAAGATGTAATTATTATGGGGCTAAAGGTTCCGGGTATTCGTATCGATCGTGAATTTTTTCGCAGGAAAGAGCTACAAGCAAAATTTCCATCGGAAATGATGGATGATGCTGTTACCTATAATCCGCTTCATGCAAAGATTCCGACCAACATCATTGATGGCATAGCAGATGAAGCAATCAAATATGAACGGAATTGCGTATCTGGGATTTCAACAGCGCTTGGTATGCCTAGCGGTATTGCTATGGCCGCGACAATCCCTGCTGATATCGCGCAATACTATGGGTATCTGCTTCGCGCAACGCAAAAGCTCATGTATTTATATGGATTTCCTGCAATTGATTTGGAAGAAAAAGGTCAAGTATTGGATTCGGAAACCATGAATATATTGATGATTTGTCTTGGCGTCATGTATGGAGCTGCCGGTGCAAACAATGCGTTGAAAAGAATGGCAAAAACGCTTGCAGCTGGTGTTGAAAAGCAGCTTCTGCGCAAGGCGCTTACAAAAGGGACAATCTATCCGATCGTCAAAAGTATTGCCAAATGGTTTAGCGTAAAGATGACAAAAGAGGTTTTTGCAGGATTTTTCAAAAAGGCAATTCCTGTTGTGGGAGGGGTGAAAAAGGTCATCGACGGCAACTATGTTGGCAGGCAGAGTATGCGAAATGATCGCCTAAAGGGGCGGAATAGAAGCGGAGAGCAGAAGATATAAAACCTTCCGTCCGCTGTTTTGGAAATCGGGGATTTTGTAAAATTTGAGGATTCCTTGAAAATATGTTTGCACAGTTTTGACAAAAACTATATAATACAAATGATACCACATTTTTTTTGTGTGGAATCATCAATTTTGAATTTTTTGTAGATGAGGCGTTTATGCATCCGAAATATGATACATTGCTCGATATATTGAAAAATTACGACCGGGTGGGCATCTGCCTGTCGGGTGGTTCTGGCAGCGCACTTGTGGCCGTCGCGGCAGTGGAGGCGCTCGGTGCGGAAAATGTCGTCGCCATCACAGCCAACACACCGTTTTTTACGGGCGAGGAGCTGCTGTCCAGCAAGGATCTCTGCAAGCGACTGGGCGTGAAGCTGTATGTGCCTAACACCAACCTGCTCATGAACACGGAAGTCGTCACGAACGGGCCGGATCGCTGCTATTACTGCAAAAAGTGCATGTTCGATGTTGTGCAGAAGACGGCGGTGGAGCTCGGAATCCGCGTGCTGCTGGACGGGAGCTGCGCGTCGCCGGAGCATCTGGCCGTGCAGGAGGACCATAACGAAAAAGTGCTTTCCGAACTGGGTATCCTCTGCCCGCTGCGCATGACAGGGATCGAGCGCGAGGATGTGTATGAGATCATGAACGAGCTTTCCATGGGCTACTATCTTCGCCCGGAAAACGCCTGTTTGGCGACGCGCGTCGCTCCGGGCGAACCAATTACGCTGAAAAAGATCCGCTGGATCCGCGCGGCGGAGAACTATATCCACTCGCTGGGCTATGGCCTGGTGCGCGTGCGCGTGCGGGACGGGCAGGCGCGCATTGAGGTGGCCCGGGAGGATGTCGCAGACCTGATGCGGCAGCGGGAAGAGGTGGAAGTGGAGCTGCGCGAAATGGGCTTTGCCGAGGTCGTGATCGACGAGGAGGGCTATAAGCGCGAGGCGGCCTCCTGCCTGTAATTTCAAAAAAACGGAAAACAAAAACGCACAGACTGCACTGTGCGTTTTTTTGATTGCCGTGCTTTAGAAGCACTGGTCGAGGAAGGCGGCGACTTCCGATTGGTATTCCGCTTCGGTAAAGAAGACGAGCTTGTTGTCCAGCATGCACAGCATCAGGATGTCGATGTAGCGCGCGGCCAACTTTTCCAAGAGGGCGGTACACTTCTTGCCGGACAGGACGGCGTCCGGGCCGCACACCGTGTACTTGGTAAGTCCGCGCTGAATCATATAGTCGATGCCGGGGGCAGACTGCTGGATGCACTTTTCGGCTTCGAGCAGGTTGCCGCTTTGCAGGGCGAAGGAAAAGTCGATGCGCCCCTGCGACGCGGCCGACTGATTTAGCAAGTTGGCCTCGATGCCCGCCTGGGAAAGCGCAGCCATGAGCCGCGCGAGGTAGCTAATCGTGCAGGAGGCGTTCTTGACGGTCAAAATGGCCACATCCGATTCGACCTTGGCCTTTTTGGCTGCCTCCTTCTGTGCTAGGACATCCTGCATGGAATACAGCCCGGCCGGCTTGCCCGCGAGGAAGCGTGCCGCCCGGAGCGCGCCCGCGGCGAACACCCGCCGGTTCTCCGAATGGTGCGCGATGGTCAAAATCTCCTCATTGGTGATGAAATAGACCTCGTGATCGCCCGCAATGTTGCCGCCGCGGATGGCCTGAATGCCGATCTCACGCGGCTTGCGCTTGCAATCGCCGCCCGCGCGGCCGCACTGATAATGGTATATCCCACCCATCGCGTCGTTCATGCCGTCAGCCAGGAGCAGCGCCGTGCCGCTCGGTGCGTCGACCTTGCGGTTGTGGTGCTTTTCCAAAATCTCGATGTCCGCCTGATCGCCGAAGAACTTAGCCGCCTGTTGGCAGAGCTGAAGCTGTAAATTGACGCCGAGCGACATGTTGGCGGCGAAGAAGATCGGGATCTCCCGCGCGGCCGCGGCGATGGATTCCCGCTGTGCGGCGGAATAGCCCGTCGTCGCGATAATCATCGGCATATGGTGGCTGCGCGCATAATTCAGGTTGGCGTCCAGCGCACCCGGCTTGGAAAAGTCGACGAGCAGGTCGGCCTCTACCGTGCATTCCGCGAGGGAGGAAAAGACGGGGAAGGGGTTTTCGCGCGCGTCCGGCGCAAGGTCGATGCCGGCGGCGACTTCAAATTCCGGCGCGGCCGTGAAGGTCTCGCGCAGGAGCTGCCCCATCGCGCCGTTGACGCCGACGAGCAAAATTTTCGTAATCGATGCCATACAAGCAAGCCTCCTTTAGATGAGTGCATAGCGGCGCAGCGTTTCGGTGAGCGCCGCCTCGGCCGCCTGGGACATTTCACAGAGCGGCAGGCGCAGCGGTCCGGCCGCAAATCCCATGTGGTTGAGCGCTGTTTTGACGGGGATCGGGTTGACATCCGTGAACAACGCGAGGTTTAAGGGATTGTATTCGAGGAAGAGGTCACGCGCCTCGTCCGTCTTGCCGGAGAGGTAGAGCGCACAGATGTCGTGCATGATGCGCGGGATGACATTGGCAGAGACCGAGATCACGCCCTTGCCGCCGAGCGCCAGGATGGGCAGGGTCTGGTCGTCGTTGCCCGAATAGATGTCCATGCGGCCGCGGGTCAGGCGGATGGTCTCCGCGATCTGCGAAATGTTGCCGCTTGCCTCCTTGATGGCCGCGAGGCGCGGGTGTTCAGCCAGGCGCGCCGCCGTGGCAGGCAGCAGGTTGACGCCCGTCCGCCCCGGCACATTGTAGAGGATGATGGGCAGTGTCGTCTGTTCCGCGATGGCGAAATAGTGTCGCAGCAGGCCCTCCTGCGAGCATTTGTTATAGTAGGGGGTGACGATGAGCAGTGCGTCCGCGCCGAGATCCTCTGCATATTTGGATTCCCGGATGACGGCGGCCGTGTTGTTGCCGCCTGTGCCTAGGATGACGGGGCGGCGCCCGGCGACATGCTGGATTGCCGTCTGCATGACGGCGTGTTTTTCCTCGACGGTCATGGTGGCGGGCTCGCCGGTCGTCCCGCAGATGACCAGCGCGTCGGTGCCATTGTCCAGCTGGAAGTCCAGCAGGCGCTTTAGTGCGTCGAAATGGATTCCCTCTTGTGTGAACGGAGTGACAAGGGCTACAGCGGAGCCTTCAAAGATACTCATTTTGCACTCTCCTTGTAAGAAAAGTTGGGTTGTCGGACAATCTAGACTGCTCGGCGGCCCAGACAGGTACACGATCCATCCTAATATATATGTATAAAATTATAATTGCAGAGAAATAAATTGTCAAATTCCCGCTGCCCCGGGGGCACGCCTTGAAAAGCGGGGCAAAATTGTGTATGATATAAATTGGTAAATTTTCTTCGGAGAGAGGGGTAGGTCTTGTGGCACAGGTGAGCTACGACGCCTTTGCGGATGTGTATGACGCACTGATGGCGGATGTGGATTATGACGCGTGGGCGGACTATTTGCAGGAATTTCTGCAACAAGCGCCGCGCCGGGTGCGCCGCGTCACCGAGGCCGGCTGCGGCACGGGGAGCATCTCGCTCCGCCTTGCGGCGCGCGGCTATGAAGTGACGGCGACCGACCTTTCCCCCGAGATGCTGGCGGTTGGGGCGGAACGCGCCCGGGAGGCGGGCGTGCATATCCGTTTTGCCCGGCAGGATGTGGGCGCGTTGGAGCTTGGGCGGTGCGACGCGCTCGTTTGCGCGTGCGATGTGCTCAACTACCTCCCGCCGGAACGGCTCTCCGCGGTGTTTTCGCGGGCGTTTGCCGGGCTGGCGCGCGGTGGTGTGCTGCTGTTTGACCTGAGCAGTCCGTCCAAGCTGCGCGGCACGCTCGCAGGGCAGGTCTACTATGAGGATCTGGACGACCTCAGCTATTTTTGGCGCAACACCTGGGCGGACGACCCACCGCGGGTAGAGATGGATCTGACCTTCTTCCTGCGGCGCGGGGATCTGTATGAACGCCGCGACGAGCGGCAGGTGCAATATGTCCACGAAACGGCAGAGGTGCTGCGCCTGCTCTCGGCGGCGGGGTTTTCGGCCGCGGCCTATGCGTTCGGCACACATCTGCCGCCGGGGGAAGAAACCGACCGCATCTTCTTTGCGGCCTATAAGCCGGCGGAAGCGCCGAATTTTTGAACTATGATCGAGGTGAAGAACATGGCAGATACGATTCAGAGATATCTATTAAATAAGGAAGTCGTCGTTTGTGCGGCAGATACCAAAGAACTGGTCAACGTAGCGCGGGAGCTGCATGGAACCTACCCCGTGTGTACGGCGGCGCTTGGGCGCACGCTCACGGGAGCGGCGATGATGGCGAGCACGGCGAAGGAGGCCGCGGCGCTTACAACGCTCAGCCTCAACGGCGGTGGTCCGGCGGGTACGGTGCTCGCGACGGCCAACGGCGCCTGTGAGGTCAAGGGTTATATCGAAAACCCGTATGTCAACCTCCCGGCGCGCGCAGACGGCAAGCTGGATGTCGGCGGCGCGGTCGGCAAGGACGGCTTCATCACCGTGCTGCGCGAGGCGGCCCCGGGGGCGGAACCATATGTGGGGCGCACGCAGCTCGTATCCGGCGAGGTGGCCGAGGACATCGCCATGTACTACCTGCAATCCGAGCAGCATCCCTCCATCGTATACTTGAGCGTGTGGGTGGATGTGGACACGACGGTCATCGCCGCGGGCGGACTCATCCTAAGCCCTCTGCCCGGCGCGTCGGAGGAAACGCTCTCCATGATTGAATCCAAGGTGTTCGACATCCGCAACTATGGCCTCATGCTCATGACGATGACGCCGGAGGCGATTCTCCAAAAGATCTTTGCGGGACAGGAACTGGAAAAGATGGACGAAAAGCACCCGGTCTATCACTGCGGGTGCAGTGAGCAGCGCTTCGAGCGCGGCATCCTCTCACTCGGCCGCAAGGAGATTGGGGAAATGATTGAACAGGACGGCAAGGCCGAGGTGGTCTGCCGCTTCTGCAATAAAAAATATGTGTTTGACAAGGCACATTTGCAGCGCCTGCTCGACGAGGCGAAGTGACGATGCCGGGAGAAAAGCAAACAAAGGTGTTGGCGTTCCGGCAGGGGGCGGACTTCTATTTTTCACGATACGAGCGCCTGCTCGCGCGGGAGGACTATGTCGACGCCCTGTCCGCCCTGCGCACCGCGCACGAAAAGGCGCCGGACAATCTCGAATACACGATGGAGCTCGCGGAATTGTACACCGAAATGGATTTCTATGAGGAGTCCAACTGCCTGCTGCTCGGGATCTTTTCGAAGGAACCGGGGTATCAGGAGGAATGCCTCTACGGCATGGGGTGCAACTTCTTTGGATTGCAGGACCCGGCCAAGGCGCGGGAATGCTTTGCTAAAATCTTGGAATATTACCCCGACGGGAGCTATGCGGCGGACGCCGGAGATTTCCTCGACTATCTGGACGAGGAGGCAGAGGACGACGACCTCCCGCCTGAGGTGATGGAGCGGGCAGATCGCGGCCGGTACCTCATCGATCATGGACAGGCGGGCGAGGCGGCGGACATCTTCGAGGATTTGGCGGAGAAATACCCGGAAGAGCTGTTTTTGAAGAACAATCTGGCACTCGCCTGCTACTGCGAGGGGCAGACCGACCGCGCTATGGAGCTTTCGCGGCAGGTATTGCAAAAGGATCGCTACAGTCCGCACGCATTGTGCAACCTGGTGCTGTTTGCACTGGGCACGGGGCGCAGGGCAGAGGTCGAGGAATACCGCCCGATGCTCGCCAAGGCGGATTGCCGCGAGGCAGACGACGACATCAAGGTGGCGCTCACCTATTGCGAACTGGGTGAGGAAGAAGCAGCGTACCCGCTTTTTGGGCGTGCGCTCGAGGAACTGCCCTATGACTATTCCGTGCTGTATTTCCGTGCGGCTTGCGCCAATAACCTGCACAAGCCGCGGGAGGCGATGGATACCCTGCGGACGATCCAGAAGCTGTGGCCGCACGACACGGTCGCGCCATACTATCTGCGGGAGATTGCGCGGGCGGAACAGGTGGGGGAAAGTCTGCACATGCTGTACAACTGCCAGGTGCCGGACGCAGAGATCGAACAGCGGCTTCAATACCTGAACGCCAAATTCGCTCTCCCGGCGGAGGAGCTTCGCCAATGCTGGCGGGAGGACGCCCGGTTTGAGGATCTGCTGCGGTGGAGCGCGCAGGCGGGCGGCGACGACGCCAAGCAGACGGTCGTGCGCGTGCTGCGGCGCATCGCGGACGCCAAGGCGGAGGAAATGCTGCGCCGCTGGCTGCTCCGGCGGGACGAGAGCGACGATGTGAAAAACTGGGTGCTGTACGGCCTGCACGAAATGGGGGCGGAACAGCCCTACCTGGCGTACCTTTCCGGCAAGGTGACGGAGGTGCGCATGGGCCGGTCTACGGTCGCGCCCGACAAGGTGCCGGATGCCTATGACCAGATTCTGCGGGAGCTGTTGGATCTGTTGGAAAAGTGGGAAAAGAAGATGCTGCTGCCGCGGGCGGTGGAGCTGTTTGCGGCGTATTTGCAGACGCATACCCGCCCACCGATGCTGCGCAACACCGGGGCGTGGGCCGGGGCGCTGGCGGCGATTGCCATGCAGGAACAGACCGGTTCCGACGCAGTGGCCGAGGCGGCAGACCGCCTGCAGGTCGCGCCAGGGGCGATCCGGCGGCGGGTGGCGCTCATCCATAAGCGACTCATAGGAGGCAAGGACCATGCAGAATAGAGAATGGAATCTAATCGACTTCCATGGGAAGTTTTTGGAGGATTATATGAAGTGGAGCGTTGCACACCCGGAGGAAGCCGCCCGGGAGGAGGACAGCGACGCCCATTACTACGACATGTATGCGGATTGGCTCGATACGCCCAAGGACTGGCTCGGCGGCGTGAGCCCGCGCGGATATTTTGCCGAGATGCAGGATGCGCCGATGCTCGTATCGGCGTTTATGGAGTATATTTTGCAGGAAATGGAGGTGCCCGACCCGCTGGTCGAACGGCTGGTGGCTGAGGCGGACACGGTGTACCCCATCTTTTTGAACATCCTGATGGAGGATGCACCGCAGGAGGACATCTCCCCCGAGGAATTGCAGCAGATCCGCGCCGAGATCCTTCCGCTCATCGGGGAAATGCACAAGCCGCATCCCTATTCGCGCTACATCGCCATGCTGGAAGGGCAGACCGAGGAGACCGCGCTGGCGGAGGAATTGGCCGAGGCGCTTATGGAGACGGGGACGCAGTATTTTCCGCAGATGCTCGAGGCCTACGCCCGCGCGGACGGATATGCGCGCATGGCGTTTTTGGATCTGTTTTCGCGGATGCCGGGGGAGGATAAGGTGTTCTTTTTGCTGCGTGATGCGCTCGAGGAGCCGGATGCGGACATCGCGTTTTTGGCAGACTGCCTGGGGCGTCTGGGTGATCCGCGCGCGGTGGAGGCCATGAAGAAGGTTCTCTACCGGCCGGGACTGGCGTATTACCAGTTCAAGGAGCTCAAGAACGCGATCGAGGAACTGAGCGGCGAGGAGCTGGAGGAGATGGATTTTTCCGGCGATGCGCTGTACGAATATTTGAAGGAAGATCATGATGCAGAATAAATTGCGCTGCTACGCGGCCTGCTCGTTCGGGTTGGAAGCGGTGGTGGCAAGGGAATTGGAGGCGCTTGGCATCGGAGGGATTGAGTCCCGCGACGCGCGCGTGTATTTCGAGGCAGACACCCGGCAACTCGCGGCGGCAAACCTGTGGCTTTCCGCGGCGGACCGCGTGTATATCGTCGTGGGGGAATTTCCGGCAGCGACCTTTGACGAGTTGTTCGAAGGCGTGCGTGCAATCCCGTGGGAGCAATACCTTCCCCGCGACGCCGCCTTTCCGGTGACCGGGGACGCGGTGCGTGCGGAATTGATGAGCGTGTCGGACATCCAATCGGTGGCGAAGAAAGCGATCGTCGAACGGCTGAAGGTGGCCTATGGCCTGTCCTTTTTCCGGGAGAGCGGGTGGACCTATCCCATCTACCTGAATAATCTGGCAAACCGTGTGACCGTGTCGCTGAACGCGAGCGGCGTGGGGCTGAACCGACGCGGATACCGCACGCGCAACGCCAAGGCGCCCATCCGGGAAACGCTGGCCGCCGGGCTCATCCGCCTTTCGCGGTGGTACGATCGGCCGTTCTATGACATCCTGTGCGGTTCGGGGACGATCGCCATCGAGGCCGCCCTGCAGGCGCAAAAGCGTGCGCCGGGGCTGTATCGGAGTTTTGCGGCGGAAAAGTGGTCGGACGCGATGCGCGATGCCTTTGCGGCCGAACGAGAGCGCGCGCGTGACCTGTTCGTCAAGCACCCGGATATTCAGATCTTCGCTTCGGACATCGATCCGCAGATGCTGGAGCTCACAGAATTCCACGCGAAAAAAGCAGGGGTCGAGGACATTGTGCACATCTCGCGGCAGGACGCGACCAAGTTCGTGCCGGCGACCGCGAGCGGCACGCTCATCTCCAATCCGCCCTATGCGATGCGCCTCGGCGAAAAAAAGGAAGTGGACGCGCTCTACCGCGGGCTGGGCAAGGCGCTGTTGGGCTTGGAGGACTTCCGGCTGTACTTCATCTGCGCGGACGAGGATTTTGCGAAAACCTTTGGCCGCAAGGAGGACAAGCGGCGGAAATTGTACAACGGAAATATTCGCTGCTATTTCTATCAATATTTTCGCAAAAGGTAGATTGACAAGCCGGGAAAAGTATAGTATAATTTCCTCGTTGTCTAAAAGGAATCAAAATTTGGAGCTGCCAGCGTGGCACAGTTGGTAGCGCAGCTGATTCGTAATCAGCAGGTCGGGGGTTCGAGTCCCCCCGCTGGCTCCATCTTTTGAAATTTTCGGGGTATAGCGCAGCTTGGTAGCGCGCTTCGTTCGGGACGAAGAGGTCGCAGGTTCAAATCCTGTTACCCCGACCATCTATCACCGCAGTTTGCATAGAACTGCGGTTTTTTTATTTATAAAAACGTTTGCGATGCGGTGGCTTGGTGGAAAGTTAGGGATTTGCCCTTGGGTTCCTTTTGGAAATACAGCATTTCGCGCCTTTTCGCCATCCTACAAAGATCGGGTGGTTTGATAGGCTTTCAGTAGCCTTATCCTCGGAGAAACTGCATAATACAAGTTTTCCCTCCAAAGCCTTGGAAAAATCCTCGTTTTTCGGGAATAGGTTTGTAGCGATGATTTTTGGATTTTGGGAAGAAAAATAGAAAGCTGCCGGGAATATAGGCTGGAAAAATTTTGGCATGAAAATGTGGGGACAAAGCAAACCTTGCTTTCGCAATGCGGACATGCTTTTGATAAAACGCAAAGGGATACAATTTCAACCTGGGGGGTACCGTTTCATTTTCCAGGCCTTTTTGGCGAGGGAATTCTCAGAATGAGAAAAGCCCCGAATGGTTTTTTCCATTCAAGGGCTTTGCTTCTTTCTTGCGTTTAAGCCTGGGGCTGATTGTTGTCGCAGTGGGGGCACTTGCCGGCTGTATCCAACGGAGAACCGCACTTGCTGCAAAATTTGGATACAGGTGTATTTTGCGGACTCTGGGGCTGTGCTGCCTTGGGCTGGAACTGCTGGCGCAGGCTGCTCATATCGGGAACCGCGAAAACGCTGTTCTTTTTCCCATTTTCGTTCTGGTTGCGGAGTTTATTGTTGATGGAAATCACATTCTTCAGCAGCAGAACCGCCATCATCAGCAATTCATACATGAGTCGGATCACAATGGGTCCCACGATCATGATCAGAAGGCCATAGCCACCCAACCAGTGACGGCCGCCAAAATAGTCTTTCGGCATAGCAAAGAGCATGAAGAAACCCAAGATGATCATCTCCGCTGTGAAAAAAATGTACAGGGCCTGCAGAATCTTCTCTACGATCAGATACTTGAAATTGAAGGTATCATGGAGAAACTTGCCAAAGGCGTTGAGCTTTTCCCGGCGATTTTCAGGGATGATGAACACATAGGCCAGAACCGTAGCGACCGCAGCCAGAACGCCGCCGAAGAGACTGAACGCGCCGAGCTATTGGAACACATTTAAAATATTCATGATGTCTTTCTCTTTCTTTATATTTATAATAGAATTTCTTAAAGAGATCGAAGCTCTTTAAGCGCAAAATAATATACTCTAAAATTGGAATTTGAAAATCATAAAATTATGAGTGATTATTGCTCTCCATAGGTTATCAATAAAATCCTCCAAAAGCCTTGAAAATAAAGGATTTATCGCAATGTGTTCGCCTTATCTCTTTATACGGTTACACACAAGTTTACTCTTTCCCTCCTTGCTTATAAGGGCAAATGCAAGGGCAAGAAAATCTCATAACAAGATATAACAGAGTGTGGCAATCGGAGAACTGTGACATATGTGCGAATATATTATAACGGAGGATTTTTAATGGACAAGTACATTTATGATGAAAGCAATGGTCTTTGGTATGAATTGCAAGGAGATTATTATATTCCTTGTCTTACTTTACCAACCGAAAAAGAACACAAGCCTATTGGCTTATGGGGACAACGACACAAACGCTATTTACAAGAACACAAAAAGGCGTTTTACACCACGCTTCTCACAAGCGGCAAATTGAACAGTTACCTTGCTGATATTGACGAACAGGCAACGGATATGATGTTCCGATTGGTTGAGCAAATGGCTAACAAGGAAGGTGTGACCGAACAACTCAAAGCAGAAAACCCGATGTTGTGTGTTGGAAGAATGAACGAGATACAGGCAAGGGCAAGAGAAATCATCAACGCAGAAATTATTTACGCATAAGCCAAAGTCGGCAGGGAGAAATCCCTGCCGTTGTTCTTTTGGATGTGCTGGTCACAATTCGTTTCTTGATTTTGTTCGTTTGACCGAGTATAATATACCTACTAATGATATGGAGGTCTGTTATGTTTGAATATATGACGGTACAGGAAGCCGCAACAAAATGGAATATTTCAGAACGAAGAATACAGATACTATGTTCTGAAAACAGGATTGAGGGCATTGTGCGTTTAAGCAGAGTGTGGCTCATACCAAAAGATGCGAAGAAGCCGATAGATAGGAGAAAGAAAAACAACGGGAAGTGAAAAAGGAATTTTCGGCAGTTGCAACTGTCAGTTGACACATTGAATGGTGCTGGTTGGTGGTTAGCAACTTTATAAATCACTAAAATATGAGTATAACATCACATTAACAGGAGGATATAATTATGATTTTTGCCGATAAACTTATTTTGTTACGAAAAAAAGCAGGCTGGTCACAAGAGGAATTAGCTGAACAAATGAATGTAACACGACAATCTGTTTCAAAATGGGAGGGAGCACAATCTGTTCCTGACCTTGATAAAATGATACGCCTTTCCGAACTATTCGGAGTAAGTACAGATTATTTACTTAAAGACGAAATTGAGCAAGCTGAGCATATCAACTCGTCCAATGATATACCGTCATTAAAGCGTGTCTCTATGGAGGAAGCAAATGCTTTTCTCTCTGTAAAATCAAGGACAGCTAAAACAATAGCGTATGCTGCTTTTTTGTGTATCTTATCTCCGATAGCTCTTTTGATGTTGGGTGCAATTAGTGAAAGTACGGCGGGCGGCTTGAACGAAGATATTGCAGGTGGAATTGGAATGATTGTTCTTATTATTTTTGTAGCAATAGCCGCCGTAATGTTTATATCCAGTGGTAGCAAAACCGCTCCCTTTGCATATTTGGAAAAAGAAAAATTTGAAACCGAGTATGGCGTGAGTGGAATGGTTAAAGAACGCAAAGCAAAATACAAAGATTTGCACACAAAGAATAATATTGTGGGAACTTGTTTGTGTATTTCTGCCTTGATTCCTCTTTTTGTCGGAGCAATAATTGACGCTGATAACGACCTATTTCTAATGGCTATGCTTTCCTTTTCGTTTCTTATTGCAGGCGTAGGTGTGATTTGTTTTATTAAGACGGGTATCATATGGGCAAGCTATGAAAAACTTTTGCAAGAGGGAGAATATTCTAAAGAGAACAAGGAAAAACCGTCTATTGCGGCTGCTGTATATACTGCATATTGGGTAATTACAACAGCAGTATATGTGGGATATAGTCTATCATCAAATAATTGGGGACAGAGTTGGGTAATTTTGGTTGTTGCGGGAGTTATGTTTCCTGCTATCGTTGCAATTACTAACGCCTTTGATAAAAAATCAAAATGAGAATGGAATGGCTGTTATGCCCTATCTGTAAAAGTAAAACACGCCTTCAATTACGAGAAGATACTGAATTAAAAAATTTCCCCCTCTACTGCCCGAAATGTAAGCAGAAAACACTTATCAATGTAAAGGATTTGCAGATAACCGTTATTCAAAAGCAAGAACACTAATCAAACTATGTATGCCGCCGCTATGGGTAAAACCGTAACGGCGGTTTTTCAATGCCTACCTGCTATCTCTGTCAATGGATTTCTTACGCTGTCTTTGCGGCGGTTGCTGCTTGTTGCGTTCCTGTATCTCACGCAGATGCGTTAACACGCTCTGCTTTTCGGGCTGTCTGTGCTGTTCTTTGGCGGCGGATGTCGGTTTCCTGCTGACTTGATATTTCCACTCGGCAAGGTCACGGTTGTACTGTTCTACAACGCTTTCCATTTCTCGGAAAGTCCTCATAAAAACTTGTACATTGGGATAACCGTCCTCTTTGAGTGTATCAAGGATTTTATCCAACCTGTCGGCAATTTCCGCTTCGGTTTCTTTGATTTTTACCTCCAATGCTTTTCGTTCTTTACCTTTGAAAAGCCCCTTTGTATCGGCAAGCTGCTGTTTCAACTGCGGCAGAACTTTATCCTGCAAGTTTTTGATTTTTACTGCCTTATCCTGTACCTTTATCATCAGGTTTCTCATATGGCGGAACTCTGCCATATCAATATCAAGTGTAGGCTTAGGTGGCATATCCTTTTCACGGATAAGGTTTTGCAGAAAATCTTTTGCTTTTGCCACAATCCCACGGAACAGATTGGGCAGCCAGCCTTTGCTTTTGATAGATTGGCTTGCTTTTTCGTGTATCTCGGTCTGCTTGACTTCTAAAATTTTTGCTTCGGAAATCCCCGATATGAGTGCCATATCCGCTGTCCTGTTCCATTCCTGCCTTGCGGCGTTATCCGCTTCAATCTCGGCGGCTTTGGGATTGTTCTTACCGATTTTCTTTGTAGGGAGATAAACGCTGTTCTTATCAAATACCTTTAACTGCTGTTCGGGATCGGAGATAT
>CAOKKG010000035.1 GCA_948468985.1 uncultured Eubacteriales bacterium
GTCGTCTTGCCAAGGCCCGGCGGGCCGTAGAGCAGGACATGGTCGAGCGCCTCGCCCCGCGCCTTGGCCGCCTCGATGAAGATGTGCATCTTTTCCTTCACCTTGCTCTGGCCGATATATTCCTCCAGCGTCCGTGGCCGCAGACGCGTCTCTACAATCGATTCGTTTTCCTGCGAATAGCCGGAAACAATCCGGCTCTCATAATTTTCTTCCATCTTTTTCTCCTCAACGGACATCCAGCCGCTTGAGCGCCAGCAAGATCAATTCCTCCGCCGTATCGGCGAGCGCCGCCACACTATGTACTGCGCTCACGGCCTCTGCCTTTTGATAGCCTAGACTCACGAGGGCTTCCGCCGCCTCCTGCTGCGCCGACGGCGCTTCCCCACCGACCGGGTTCTTTGCAAGCGCTTCCGAAGGGTCGAGCTTGTCCCGCAGCTCCATCAAAATGCGCTCCGCCGTCTTTTTGCCGACCCCGTTCGCCTTCGTGAACGCGCCGTTGTCTCCGGCAAGGATCGCCCGCGCAACCTCGGATGGCTGCATCAGTGAAAGGATGGAAAGCCCCGCCTTGGGCCCGACGCCGGACACGCCAATCAAGCGCTCAAACATCATGCGCCCTTCCTCGCTCTCAAAACCATAGAGCGAAAGCTCGTCCTCCCGCACGATGAGGTGCGTATACAGCTTGACGCGTTCCCCCACCGGGGCAGATTCCAAAAATCGTTTGGTCGCAAAAATGCGGTACCCAATCCCGCTACATTCGACCACGGCCGCCGTGTCCGTCACCGCAGTCAATGTCCCTTGAAAATATGCATACATCCGCTTGTTTACCTCTAATATTTCCGTGTATTCCGGTAATTGATCGTTTGCGCATGGCAGATTGCTACCGCCACCGCATCCGCCGCGTCATCCGGCTTGGGAATGTCAGGCAGGTTCAAAATGGTCTTGACCATCAATTGCACCTGTCGTTTTTCTGCGCGCCCATAGCCCGTCACCGCCTGCTTGACCTGTAAGGGCGTGTATTCAAAAATCTTGCGATTCTGTCGGTACGCCGCCATGACGCACACACCACGCGCCTGCGCCACGTCAATCGCCGTTTTGGCGTTGTTATAAAAAAACAATTCCTCAAACGCCACCTCGTCCGGCGTGAAGCGCTCCATCAGCTTGCCCATGCTCTCGAACAAAATGTCCAGCCGTTCCGGCACCCACATCTTCGCCGGCGTATAAATCGCCCCATAGTCGATGAGCTTCATGGAAAAGCCATTGTATTCGATAACGCCGTACCCTACGATGGCAATACCTGGGTCAATTCCTAAAATAATCAAATCGTTCTACCCTATTATACAATATTTTTTATCTAAACTATATCGATTTCCTGAATTTCTGTCAAATGCTGTTTGCCTGCCCGGCTCCGCGGGGTATCTTATGAGTAAGAATGTTTTTGGGAGGCAACCATGACCGAATTTATCCAGGCTATCGCCACATTTACCGCAGGCACCAGCCTTGCCGTCTATGCATTTATCTTCCTTGGAAAAATCATCGAAGTCACGCTGGGGACGCTATCCACCGTGCTTATCAATAAAGGCATCCGCCTGCCGGGCATCCTGGTTGGCATCGTCGAATATGTCCTCTGGCTGCTCATCACCACTTCCGTCATGATCGGATATAAGGACGACCCCATCAAGATCGTCTTTCTCGTGTCTGCTTCGGCCATCGGCAAATACCTGGGCATGCTGCTCGATGAAAAGTTGGCCTTTGGTTTGTGCTCCATCTCTGTTTTCCTCCCGTCCGGGGAGGAATCGATGGCGCTCGCCAACTTCCTGCGCGATCAGGGCTTCGGCCTGACCATTCTCGACGGGCATGGCATGGATGACAGCAAGAAGTATGTCCTGCTGCTCACGCTCAAGCGCAAGCGTTCCAAGGAAGCAATCCAACTCATCCACGGCTTTACGGACAACGCCGTCATCACTGTGTCGCAGGTTTCTTCCTTCATTGGCGGATATCTCAACAAGGGCACTTCCAAATATCCCTCCTTCCTGGAAAATCAGAACAAATAAGACGGCCTCTGCCGTCTTTTTTTGCGTTTTTCCGCGCAAAGTAGTTGACTGTCCCCGGGGAATGTGTTGTAATTAGATAATACCTATATCCCTGTATGTTCGAGGTGAGCGCGTTTGTTCGCCCCTCAAAACGACTTATTTTGAATAAAGGAGTATTTCCCGTATGGCTTACTTTTATGAAGAACCGTCGCATACCTTTGGCGAGTATCTGCTGATCCCGGGCTATTCTTCCGAGCACTGCATTCCCTCCAATGTCAGCCTCAAGACGCCGCTTGTCAAATTCCGCAAGGGGCAGGAGGAAGCGCCGCTCTCGCTCAACATCCCGCTGACCTCTGCGGTCATGCAGGCCGTTTCGGACGATAAGATGGCCATCGCCCTGGCCAAGGAGGGCGGCCTTTCGTTCATCTTCGTTTCGCAGCCCATCGAAGAACAAGCCAAGATGGTCGCGCGCGCCAAGAGCTATAAAGCTGGGTTTGTCGTGAGCGATTCCAACCTGCGCCCGACGGACACACTGGCCGATGTGCTGGCGCTCAAGCAGAAGCTCGGGCATTCCACGATGGCGGTCACGGCCGACGGCACGCCGACCGGCAAGCTCCTGGGTCTGGTCACCAGCCGCGACTACCGCGTTTCGCGGATGGAGCCCTCCGCAAAGGTGGCGGATTTCATGACGCCGTTTGAAAAGCTCATCTGTGCGCATGAGAGCACCTCCCTCAAGGAAGCCAATGACATCATCTGGGACCACAAGCTCAATGCCCTGCCGCTCATCGACGACAATCAAAACCTCAAATACTTTGTGTTCCGCAAGGACTATGACAGCCACAAGGCCAACGCGCTCGAACTTTTAGACAGCTCCAAGCGCTATATGGTCGGTGCGGGCGTCAATACGCGCGACTATGAGGAGCGCATCCCCGCCCTGATTGAGGCAGGCGCGGACATCCTCTGCATCGATTCCTCCGAGGGTTATTCCGAATGGCAGCGTCGCGTGCTCCAATTCGTGCGCAAGAATTACGGCGATTCCGTCAAGATCGGCGCGGGCAATGTCGTCGACGGCGACGGCTTCCGCTTCCTGGCCGAGGCGGGCGCGGACTTTGTCAAGATTGGCATCGGCGGCGGCTCCATCTGCATCACGCGTGAGCAAAAGGGCATCGGCCGCGGACAAGCCACGGCAGTCATCGAGGTCGCCAAGGAGCGCGACAAGTATTTCCAGGAAACGGGCATCTACATCCCGCTCTGCTCGGACGGCGGCATCGTACATGATTACCACATGACGCTGGCGCTGGCCATGGGCGCGGACTTCCTCATGCTGGGGCGCTATTTCTCCCGCTTTGACGAGAGCCCGACGAACCGTGTCGTCATCAACGGCCAGTACATGAAGGAATATTGGGGCGAAGGCTCCAACCGGGCGCGCAACTTCCAGCGCTATGACAACGGCGAAAACCAGAGCATGACCTTTGAAGAGGGCGTGGATTCCTATGTTCCCTATGCCGGGAGCCTCAAGGACAATGTCGGTCTCTCCACCAAGAAGATCATCTCCACCATGTGCAACATTGGAGCGGTCACCATCCCGGAATTGCAGCAGAATGCGCGCATCACGCTGGTCTCCGCGACGAGCATCGTCGAAGGCGGCGCACACGATGTCATCCTCAAGAACAGTTCACAGATCAAATAAGGCATTTGACTGCAAAAGAAAAAATGTCCTCTGCTGCAATGCAGAGGGCATTTTTTTATTGTCCTAAAAAACCTGCTCAGGAGCTATCCGAAAACGCGCAGACCGATGCGATCAGAGGTAGTGTTTTGGCTCAACAAGATAAATCCGCCAAACAGGATTTGCAGCCGAAGGCCTTTCAAGGGAGTATACGCCTTGTTAACTAAAAGAGTTGTTCTTGGAAGTTTCTCCCTGAAAAATGCCTTTGCAGCACCGATTCTTGCCTGCTTCTATTCGTGCATTCGGCTCGCCCCGTCTCTCTCTTCTCCCCCTGTTCCAGGTAGCCTGTCCCTCCGGAAAAACGATGACCTGCACCTCTATATGGCTTTGTACTAAAAGAATTGTACGCAAAAAGATGCGGCTCCCCGCACCTTTTTGCTATTCAACAAACCGAACAAATCAGTAGTTGATGATTTTGATCTTGCTCACCAGCGGCAATTCCATCGCCTTGCCTTGCAGCGCATAGACAAGCCCCAAAATTGCGAACACGGTAAGCGCCAATCCGAACGCCGAATACAGGATCTGGATGATCACCGCCAAGCGCCACCAGATAAGCGTCAAAATTGCGCTGATAATGCTGATCGCCACCGCACCGGCAATCCCCGCCAGCATCAGCACCAACGACTGATTGGCGTGGAATTTGCCAAAGCGCGACTCCGGCGCTGCCACGAGCGGCAGGAAGAAGAGGATCCCCAAATAAGAGAGTGCCGAAATCACCTTATTCTTCTGAATATCCTCCGGCGCAAACTGTTGTGTAATATCGTTCATGATGTTCCTCCAACGGATAAGTGCTTTTTCATCTATTATAGGAAAAAAGCGGGCCTTTCGCAATATTCTTCGCGCATTTTTCTGAAGAGTTTTCGAGAACTTCCGCACCGGTTCGGGGGAATACTCTTATGTATCTGCGGTAAACTGCACGCGGTTCCTTCCCACAATCTGGATGGTCAAAACGGAAATGGCTTTTCGGTCCTTGCCTGCAAGATATACTATACAGCCCTGCTTGCGCACCGTTTCCCAATCCATCTTCCTTATATAAAGCAACTCCACTCTTTTCTCGCATCCTTCAGTTTACTCGCAAAATTTCAAACCACCCCCTCGTTTTTTTGATCTTCATGGGTATAAAAAAGAGCCTCACCTTTCGGAGAGGCTCTTCGTTTTTCCCTTAGCGATTAAGCAAGGTTCATCGTCTTCAGATAGTTCTGAACTTCTTCGGTATTGATGTTGTTCTTGGTGACAGCCTGGAAAGGAACAGTCGCGTTCTTTTCAATCTTCTTGCCAGACAAGAAATCGCACATCATGTAAGTGGAATCATAGCCCATCAGATATGGGTTCTGGCCCATGGAACCGAACATAACGCCGGATTCAATGTTCGACTTTTCCGTCTCGGAGAAGTCCCAACCAATTACGCCAACCTTGGTGCCAGCTTCGCCAAGCTCGCTCAGAGCTGCGATGATATAGTTGTTGTAAGAGTTGCAGGTGCCAAGGAAGCACAGCGTCTTATCTCTGTTCGAGTTCACCGTGTCCTGAACATACTGAATTGCGATGTCCTGCGTGACCTGACCTACCCAGTAGGGCTGATCGCCAGTATAGCTGGTGAAGTTCGGGTAGTTCTTCTTCGCATATTCGATGCAACCATAGGAACGATCCGCCCAGTTCTTGTTTTCCGGGGACAGACCCATGGAGATGTAGGTAACTTCTTCTTCGTCACCGTACATTTCGTGCATCATCTGAGCCTGCGCTTCTGCCATTGCATACGCGTCGGACGCATAGGTCGCGACAACTGCCGGAGAAGTGGTGTTCAGGGAGCGGTCGATAACGATAATCGGCGTCTTGTCATCCTTGAACTTATCGGTAACATAGGTGCCGATAGAGTCCGCATTGGACGGGCAGAGGACAATACCATCAGCGCCCTTGTTGACAGCCGTGTCGATCAGGTCCATCTGCTGTGTATAGTCAGAAGCCGTTGCCGGAGCGATGCAATAACCATCAACGCCGGAACCCGCCTTAAGCTCTTCCAAAGCCGCCGTGCAGCCGTTGAAAACGATCGACCAGAAGTCGCCCGTTACTTCGGAATACAGGCAAGCCAAATTGTACTTCTCATAACCCATCGCGTAGGACTTTGCCGGTTCAGCGACATTGCTCTTGGAGGGTTCTGTCACGCCGGAAGACTTTTTTTCTTCCTGCTTCTTGCAAGCTACGAACATCATCATGACCATAGCCAGCGCAAGAACGAGTGCTAAAACTTTTTTCATTCTTCTTTTCTCCTTGTGTTGTTTTGGCAATTATTTGCCATCTGAGGACATTCCTATAATACAACTTTATTTTTAGAAATGCAACTCATTTTTTATGATTTTTGCCATTATCCCATGGATTTCCACAGAAATTACACAAATATTTAGTTTATGTAACATTCATATTACGCAATCGTAATATTTAAAATCACAATGTCACATACCTTTTACACATTGTTCAGAATGGGACAGACTGCATTCGTTTTTCCTCCTTGCTAACAAGAGCAGCCCCACCGGACAAACTCTTACTACGGCTCCATTTTATAATCATCACCTCGGCGTTTCGCCTCTATGCACGGCTGCCTCAATCTTCTCTTGTCCTGCGGCAGATGGCCATGACCACACAGCTTTCCCTCCGCGCGGTGAACGCTAATTCCCCCTCCGCCGCCGAAAGCCCCGAAAGCTGTTCCGCCGCTGAGTATCAAATGCTCTGCACCGCATAGGTGTATCAATTCCCCAATAGGCCTGTAAAGACAACCGCCTGCTCAGTCTCGGTTAGGCAGGCAAGCTGCCGCGCGGTTGCCGCCGCCCTCCAAATGAGCGCAGGCCACACTCAATACGCTCTCCGAAGTGCCGTGATAAATTGGCGGCTTGACATGCAAGCAGTCGGTCGAAAGATAACCGATTATGCCCTGCGCTTCGATATTCATCGCTTCCTCACAGCCCTCCACACGCGTATATTCCGCGAGCGGAAACTCCAGCGCCGCCAGCGTCCGGTTATACTGCTCCGCCGCGGCAAACATTGCGCCTGTTCCCACCGCATCCATGCTCTGCAAGCACTCGGTGTAGTTCATCACCGCCTTGGACTGCGTTTTGGAATTCCAATAGGAGTTGACCGCCGGGTATAACAGCGCAGATAAGCCCACGAAGAAGATGCCCAGCAGCCAGATTGTTATGCGTTTCTCTCCGCCGTCATAAAAGCAAGGGGAGGTGCGCGCCTTCCCCGCCAACTTCCTTACAGAGCTTCCTTGCTCATCCGCTTATTGACCAGCAGGAACAGCGCCGCAGCCAGCGCGGCCAGCAGTCCTAGAGAAATGAACAGCGTCGTGCCTTTGCAGCCCCATGCCGGAAGCTTGGTGTCCGAGGTCCTCCTTCCTGCACGCAGCTCACGCGCTTCTGATAGTGCGTGGAGGTTTTCTTGTTCAGCGTGACATCTACCGGCTGCCACAACAGATTATACCCGCCGCGGACTTGCCTCTCGAGCAGTTGATACTCGCCACCCTACAGGCCCTTGATGAGGGCCATGCCATTGGCGGGCGTCGTAAATTCCGTGACTAGGGCTTTTTCGCGGTCTGTCATTGCCGCCGTTTCCTTCAACCGGAGGTAATAGACTTAAGAATCGCTCTCGGTGCAGTGCAGCGAAACGGTCGTGATCGTCTTAGCCGTGTCGCTGAAGGTGCCATCCGCGGTCTTCCATTCCGCGACCGCCGTGTTATAGTTGTTTTCTGTTTCCTCTTGATGTAGATGAGCAACAGGCCGTCGCCATCCGTCGAATCCAGGATATACCAGTTGCAGTTTTCGAAATTCACCGCACCCAGGATTGCGTTTCCCGCGGCGTCATGTAGTGGGGTCAGCGCATAGATATACTGTAGTCAAGTAGAAGGGAAAGAAGCACAAACGCAGTATACCAAAACTTTTCAAGGCAAAATCCCAATAGAGCCAAGTACATAGTATAGTAGTATAACAGAGCGCAATCGTGCACTTTACACATCTAAGACGCTCCGGCGCGCCAAAATTATACCTTCCCCCTTGCTTTTCCTTAATCTGCATTCAGGGCACAAAAAAACCCCTCTGAAAACTCAGAGAGGTTTTGATGTTGATTTCAGAAGTCAGCTTACTCAGCCAGCTTGTTCATAGCCGCGTCTCTTCTGATCTTATCGATGACAACCGAGATGACCAGGAATATACCAATCAGAACAAACTGCCAGTTTGCGTTGATGTTCAGCAGGTTCATGCCGTTCTTGAGCAGCGTCATGAAGAGACCGCCAATTACGCAGCCGAGCAGTGTACCATGACCACCAGCCATCGAGGTACCGCCGATAACGGCAGCAACCGTAGCGTCACCTTCCATGCCGACGCCCGTCGTCTGCGTACCAGCGTTGATTCTCGCAGCCTGGAGAACGCCTGCCACGGAAGCCAGCAAGCTCGTGATGATGTAAGCGCAGATTCTCGTGTTAGCCAGGTTGATACCGGACAGTCTTGCAGCTTCGCCGTTGGAACCGATTGCGAAGAAGCGTCTGCCAAGAACCGTCTTGCGCAGGAAGAACCACATGATCAAGCCGATAACCACAACATAGATGAAGGTAATCGGAAGGACGCCGCCGATTCTCGTCTGAGCGATGAAACGGAAGTTGGTCTTCTGGGAGAGGTAAACCGGGCCGAGGCCGGGGAGCAGGTATGCAAGACCCTTGAGGATCATCTGCATAGCCAGCGTGGACAGGTAGGGCGGCAGGCCGAACTTTGCAACGACAACACCGTTGATTGCGCCGACGATCACACCGGTCATCAGACCGACAAAGATCGCGAGCGGAACGGAACCGTTGTTGGAGCCGTCACCATAGATGACCATGGCCGTCGTGATACCAGAGAAGCAGATCGTGTAACCAAGCGAGAGGTCAACGCCGCCGTTGATCAAGCAGACGGTCATTGCATAACCAGCGATGGTCGTAACGCACATCGTGTGGATGACAGTTACGAAGTTATCTACCGTAAGGAAGAACGGGGACAGGATCGACCACAAAATGCAGATGGCAATGATGACACAGATCATCGTGATCTGCTGGCCCTTCGCACTGCCACGGTTTTCTATTTTTTTCTTTTTCGCTTTTTCAGCAGCCATTGTTATTTTTCCTCCTGCTCAATTAACTCTTGCTTATAACGCTCGTATGTGTTGGAAGCCATGTGCATCAGCACTTCCTGGTTCGCTTCCGAGATGCCAATTTCGCCCGTTACGCGACCTTCGTACATAACCATGATACGGTCGCTCATGCCGAGAACTTCCGGCATTTCCGAGGAGATCATGATAATCGCAACGCCTTGCTCTGCAAGTTCATTGATCAGCTTGTAGATCTCGTACTTGGAGCCGACATCGATGCCTCTGGTCGGTTCGTCGAAGATGATGACATCCGACTTCTTGCACAGCCATCTTGCAACCAAGACTTTCTGCTGGTTACCACCAGACAGGAACTGCGTCCACTGCTGGTAGTTCGGGGTCTTGACGGACAGCTTATCAACGAAGGATGCAACCGTTTCGTTAATCGCCTTGTCGTTTACGACACCAAACTTGGAATATGCCTGCAAGTTTGCGATATAGGTGTTAAAATCGACGCCCTGGTTCAGCATCAAACCGTCTCTCTTTCTGTCTTCCGAGAGATATGCGATACCCAACTTTACAGCGTCGGCAGGAGCCTTAACATGAACCTTTTCGCCCCGCAAATACAGTTCGCCGGAGTTGATCGGGTCTGCCCCGAAAATCGCTCTTGCAAACTCTGTACGCCCTGCACCTACGAGACCGGACATTCCCAATACTTCTCCGGCTCTTACGTTCAAGGATACATCATGCAGCTTGGGGCTTACGAAATTCTTCGCTTCCAGGACGACATCGCCAACCTTGGCATGTCTTTCCGGATACTGCTCGGTGATTTCGCGGCCAACCATCATCTTAATCATATCGTTCAGGCCGAGCTTCTTGTAATCCTCGGTGCCCACGGTATGACCGTCTCTCAAAACGGTGACACGGTCGACGATATGCTCAAATTCATCCAATCTGTGAGAGATATAGATGATCGAAACGCCTCTGTCGCGCAGAGTGCGGATCGTCTTGAAGAGCAACTCGGTCTCGTCTGCCGTCAGGGAGGAGGTCGGTTCGTCCAGAACCAACAGTTTTACATCGGTCAAGAGTGCGCGCAGGATTTCGACCATCTGGCAATGCGCCGTAGAAAGGTATTCTACTTCCGCATCTGGATCCAGATTGAATTCCACGCGTTCCATCAACTCAAGGCACTGTTCCCGCATCTTCTTATCGTCGATGAGGAGGCCGTTCAGTTTCCGCGGCTCTCTGCCGATAAAGATGTTTTCTCTGACCGTCAGCGCCGGCATCAAGTTAAATTCCTGATGCACAATGCTGATGCCCTTGTCCGTAGCTTCCTTCGGGTTGCTCACATTCCACGGTTCCCCGTCAAATGTGATACTACCGCTGTCCGCTTTGTAGACACCCGTCAAACATTTCATCAAAGTGGATTTACCTGCGCCGTTCTCGCCGATTAAAGCGTGAACCTCGCCCTTATTCACTTCGAAGTCAACGTCAGTCAGAGCGCGTACGCCGGGGAAAAGCTTGTTGATTTTCTCCATTTTCAAAAGTACTGACATTTTCTTACATCACCACCATCGTTTTTTTATTGGGAATATGTAAAACTGTAAGTATATTCAAATTAAAAAAAGCTCCCATCGGCGTATCAGCTACCTGCGGTGTCTTCTTCGTCTGCCGCAAAAGAATGTGCAAACACTTCCCGCGCGAATTTGCCAATGAAACCTAGCTCTTACCATGTTAAAACTATATTAACATTTTGGAAATATCTAGTCAAGTTTTTTTTATAACATTTGGCAAGTTCCCAAGGCTACCCCAAAGTGCTCTTTCCGCCGAAAACTTTTGATACATGTATACTAACATACTTTTTGCGGATATGCAATTCTTCTTTTTTCTATTCTTTCCTACAAAATTCGCCAAACTGTATTTCCATATATTTTTGACGGACTTTTTGATTAATTTGCCATTTTGCTCTTGACCTCAACTCGCCTTTATATTGTACAATAGAATCGTTTTGAGAGATTGTTTTATAAATGGGAAAGGATGTGATTTTTTGCGTTCCTCAAAAAAAAGACGGCTCAACTGGAAGCTGATCCGCCGTATCACCTATGGGTATAAGCGGTATCTGTTTTTCGCCATTGTGGCCGTTCTCTGTTCGATTTTTCTGTCCTATGCAATTCCGATGGTGACGAGTTTTGCCATCGACTCAGTCCTCGCGGGGCAGGATGTCTCCCTCCCCGGCATTTTTCGTCCCTTTATGGACCATCTGGGCGGGCCAGAGAGTGCGCGAGACAACCTCACTGCCTGCGCCATGCTGCTGCTCTTCCTGACGCTGTTGGACGGCCTTTGCTCGCATGTGCGCTCGCGCCTCGTCAACTTTGCCTCCGAAGGCTCTGCCATGACGCTGCGCAACGCGCTCTATGAGCATCTGCAAAATGTGCCATACGATTATCACAAGCACACCTCGGTGGGTGACCTGGTGCAGCGGTGCAGCTCGGATGTCGAGATTGTGCGCCGCTTTGTCAGCATGCAGTTCATCGAGATTGTGCGCACGATAACGCGTGTGGTCATCGCCGCGGTCATCCTGTTTTCCATCCATGTGCCGCTCACCTTCCTGTCCATGAGCACATTGCCCATCCTGTTCCTCATCTCCTTCTTCTATTTTAAGAAGGTGCGCGCAGAATTTGTGATCGCTGACGACGCGGAGGGCGAGCTTTCCGCCACTCTACAGGAAAACCTGACAGGAGTGCGCGTCGTGCGTGCCTTTGGGCAGCAAAAAAGCGAGATGGACAAATTTACCGAAAAGAACAAGGCTTACCGCCACCTAACCTACCGCGTGCTCAAGCTGCTCGCCTATTACTGGGGCGGTACAGACGCGCTGTGCTATCTGCAGATTGCGCTTTCCACCGCCGCCGGCGTCTATCTCGCCGCGACGACCACAACCTTCACACTCGGCAATGTGCTGCTGTTTTCCAGCTATACGGGCATGCTGACCTGGCCGGTGCGGCAATTGGGGCGCATCCTGGCGGACATGGGGCGCGCCACCGTCGCGATGGAGCGTCTGGACGAGATCCTCTCCGCCCCGCTGGAACAGGAGCCCGGCAAGGCGCTGAAGCCGGAGATCCGCGGAAACATCCAATTTTCACATGTGAATTTTGGCTACGACTATCCGGACGAGGTGCTCAAGGACATCAGCTTCGAAGTCCGCTCCGGACAGACGATCGGCATCCTAGGGGCAACCGGTTCCGGCAAATCCTCGCTGGTGCAGCTGCTCCAACGCCTCTACCCTGTGACGGGCGGGCACATCTACCTCGACGGCGTAGATATCAATGACATTGAGCACGAGCATCTGCGCAGCCATATTGGCATCGTTTTGCAGGAACCATTCTTATATTCCCGCTCGATCTTGGACAATATCCGCATCACCGACCCCTCGGCCAGTGCGGAGGAGGTTTATTCCGCTGCCAAGGCGGCCGCTGTGCACGATGTCATCCAGCACTTTGATAAGGGTTACGATACCCTCGTCGGCGAGCGTGGCGTGACGCTTTCCGGCGGACAGCAACAGCGCGTCGCTATTGCGCGCACACTCATGCGCAAAACGCCGATCCTTATCTTTGACGACTCCATGAGCGCCGTCGATACGGAAACGGATCAGGCGATTCGCAAGGCCCTGCGCGGCATCCGCGGGCAAAGCACGACCTTCATCATCTCGCACCGCATCACCACGCTCATGGAATCCGACCGCATCCTCGTGCTGGATCAGGGGCGGCTGGTCGAGGAGGGTACACACGCCGAGTTGCTTTCCAAGCACGGCATCTACAGCCGGATTGCTGAGATCCAGGAAGCAACCGGCCAAGTTCGTTTGGACGAGAAAGGAGCCTCGCTATGAGTTATATTCCGGAAGAGGAATTCAACAAAAAGGTGGACCTCCGCCTCTGGAAGCGCTTGCTACAATACGCACTGCGCTGGAAAAAACTGTTGGCGGGCGTTGTCGTCTGCCTGTTCACCGTTTCGTTCGTCGACATTCTCTACCCGCTGCTCAGCAAGTATGCCATCGACCATTTTGTCGAACAGCGGACGACGAGCGGCATCCTCACCTATGTACTGGTCACGATCGGGATGATCATTCTGCAATCCATCTGCTCCACCTTCTTCGTGATGGGAGCAAGCGACCTCGAAATGCGCATCTCCTACGACATCCGGCAGGACTGCTTTTTGAAACTGCAGAAGCTCTCCTTCTCCTATTACGATAAGACCTCGGTCGGCTACATCATGGCGCGCGTCATCAGCGACACCGGCCGCCTTTCGGAAATGATTGCCTGGAGCATCGTGGACATTCTGCTCTCCTGCACCTTCATCGTCGGGTGTGTGATCGCGATGTTTTCGCTCAATGCGCGCCTCGCAGCCATCACGCTGGCAGTTCTCCCCCTCCTGGCCGCGGCGGTCGTGTTCTTCCGCACCAAGATCCTCCGGCAATACCGCGTGGTGCGCAGTATCAATTCCCGCATCACCGGTGCCTATAACGAGGGCATCATGGGGGCGATGACGACCAAGACGCTCGTGCGCGAGCGGCAGAATTTTGAGGATTTTCAAAAGCTGACCCTCGGCATGCGCCGCGCCTCCGGCAGGGCCGCGTATCTGAACGCTGTCTTTATGCCGGTTGTCATGTTCCTAAGCGCGATCGGCACGGCGCTCGCCCTGCGGATCGGCGGCGGCGAGGTGCTGGACGGGATCATCACCTTCGGCACGCTATCCACCTTCCTGTCCTATACCACGCAGCTGTTCGACCCGATCCAGCAGCTGGCACAGAAGTTCGCCGAGCTGCAAAACGCGCAGGCTTCGGCAGAGCGCGTGATTTCTCTGCTGGACACCAAGGAGGAAATCACCGATTCACCGGAGATTATCGCCGAGTATGGCGACAGCCTGCATCCCAAAAAGGAAAACTGGCCGCCCATCAAGGGCGATGTCCGCTTCGAGCATGTCGATTTCTCCTATATCCCGGAGGAAACGGTGTTGCACGACTTTAACCTACATGTCCCGGCAGGCAAGAGCGTCGCATTGGTCGGCGAGACCGGCGCGGGTAAGAGCACGATCGTCAACCTGATCTGCCGCTTCTATGAACCGACCGGCGGGCGCATCTGCATCGATGACGTCGACTATCGCGAGCGTTCGCAGCTCTGGCTACAAAGCAGTATGGGCTATGTCTTGCAGCAGCCGCACCTGTTTTCAGGGACTATTCGGGAAAACATCGCCTTTGGGCGCAAGGACGCGACAGATGAGGAGATCCGCGCTGCGGCCCGTATGGTGCATGCAGAAGAATTCATCCTGGCGCAGAAGGATGGGTATGACACGCAGGTGGGCGAGGGGGGTATTCGCCTCTCCACCGGGCAGAAGCAGCTCATTTCCTTTGCGCGCGTCATCCTGGCCGACCCGCGCATCTTCGTGCTGGACGAAGCGACCTCTTCCATCGATACGGAAACAGA
>CAOKKG010000036.1 GCA_948468985.1 uncultured Eubacteriales bacterium
AGCTCTGCACCGCTCCCACCGCTTAAAAGAAACTGCTTCCCCTCCTCGGTCGAGATGAGCACGCTGACCTCTTCCGAGGCGAAACAGCGCATCTGCATGCGGTCGCGCCGGTATAGTGGCATTGCGAGATTCCCCATAAACAGCAGGCAGACCGCACAGGCGGCAAGCCGTTTATACCGCCCGGGCAGGAAGACCTTGTCCGAGCAAAAGAAGATGCAGAGGTACCACAAGACTACCACCCCGCCAAGCAGGCTGGGAAGGTATATACCGATGCGCTCATACTTTGTACAGCTCAGCGTGAACCACTCGAACAGGTCAAGCAGGCTCGCACCAAAGCCGCCCAAAAAGGCCACCAGTCGCCCAAAGACCAGATACAGTGCGGACAGCGCCAGCAACAGGGGAATGAGCGCCAGCGAATACAGCGTCGCCAGCGCGTTTGCCGCCAGATTGGGCAGCCAGTAGTAGTTAGAAAGATTGTTGGTAATGGGAAAGGTGCCAATCGCCGCCGCCAAACCGGCGGAGAGCGTCTGCCGCAGAGGCTTCCAGGAGATTTTTTGCATCCCCTCCTCCAGCATCGGGCACAGCAGGATCATCGCATACACGGCCCCAAAGGAAAGCTGTAGCCCGAGATCATAGATGCGCGCGGGATTGGGCGCTAAAATGCCCAGATAGGCCGCGGCCAGAGAGGTCGGCGTATCCGTCCGCTCGCCCAAAAAGTTGCCGAGCAGCGCCACCTCGTACATCCAGGCCGCGCGCACCATCGAGACCTTCCACCCCGTGAGCACCGTATAGAAAAAAACGACCGCCTGGCAGCAGAAAAACGGGATCCAGCGGTTAATCTTGCGCCTGGAAAATATGCGGTGCAGGATCCCCGCCAAAATGGCAATGTGCGAACCGGAGATGCTCAAGATATGCGTAATCCCGACGAGGCTCAGCTGCTCGCGCTGCAGCTGTGTGATGTCGCCCTCGTCGCCCAGCACAAACGCTTTGGCCAGATTGGCGTGCCGCGGGAAGAATTCCTCCAGGCGACCGCTCATCCAGCGGCCCGCCGCGTGGATCCAGGCAAGCGGATCTTGTGCATGCGACAGCAAAGCATCCTTGCCCGCATTTGCGCGGAACAGCACATTTTGTGACCGGCAATAGCGCCAGTCGTCAAAATCCCCCGTATACAGCGCCTTTTCCGGCACAGACAGCTTTGCCTGCGCCGCAATCCGATCGTCCTGGATATAGGTAGTCGTATAGGAAGTGAGAAATACCCCGCCCGCCACGGCCTCGCCGTTGATCGCTACCTCCTCCAGGCGATAGGTGCAGTAGGTCTCCTTATTGGAAACGGCGATGACCCGCCCGGTGACGAGCGCCGTCGCTTCGAGGTCCAGCGACGGATAGACCGGCGAACCGGCTAGATTCCCACCCAGCAGACCAATGCAGAACATCGCCGCATAGGCGAATGCAAAAAGGTTCCTCCCCCGGTTCAGCAGGCATCCCAACAACAAAAACGCCCCTGCCAGGAGCACAAACAGCCAGGCAGGAGCGGTATATGCCGTCCCCAAGAGGATTCCCAGAGTATACAGTGCGGCCGCAAAAAACAGAATCCGCTGATGCAGGATCGGAGTCGGAAGGAATTGTTCATATGGATGCATGAAAGGTTCCCCCTTTTGCCGCACGCAGCACACCGCCCGAGGGCGGCTTTACGCGTATTTCCGGATCTTCCGCAGCGGATAGTAGAGCAGCATGGCCAACACCAGGCCGCAGCCCCACTGCAGGCAGTTCATCGGCACAGAGAGTAGCGCCGCCGCTGCACCAACCAGGAAGCATTCAAACACAAAATAGCCTGCGACCATGCAGGCGCCGCCCGCGAGGCAGGCGAGCAGAAAGCCCAGCGCGTCGCTCTTTTTGCGATAAATCCATGCGCAGAGGAAGGCCATGGTCATCTTGATGAGCAGCGTCGGAATCGCATATACAGCCGAACCGAGCATCAGGTCCGCCAGCATGCTGCCGATGCCGGCCGCCAGCGCCTGCCACGGCCCGCCCAGCAGCGCCGCGCCCAGATACAGCACGACATCCCCCGCGTTGACATATGCGCCTTGGATCACCGGAATGGGGAAGCTCACCAGATAGGTCACCACAAATTCCAGTGCCGTAAAAATTGCCGCCGTAAGCAGCGTTTTCAGTCGTTTATTCATTCTCTGTTTCCTGGGCAGCCTCTGCCAATTCCTGCTTAATCTTTTCCACGATGCCCAGCCGCGCAAATTCGCGCGCCTGTCCGATTGCGCTTTTCACGGCCTTGGCATTCGAGCTGCCGTGTGCCTTAATAACGCCCGCATTCGTGCCGAGCAGCAGCGCCCCGCCGTATTCCGTATAGTCCAGCTGCTTTTTCAAGCTAGAAAACGCCGGTTTTGCAAGCGCTGCACCGATTTTCGTCCGCGTAGAGGAGAGCAACTCCTCCTTGATCTTGCCGAACAGGAAGGAGGCACAGCCCTCCATGAATTTCATAAGCACATTGCCTACAAACCCGTCGCAGACCACGACATCGAATTGTCCAGACAGAATGTCCCGGCCCTCGGCATTGCCCACGAAGTGAATGGTGCTTTCTTTTAACAGCTGATATGCTTCCTTGGTGAGGGAGTTGCCCTTTTCTTCCTCCGCACCGTTGTTGATAAGCCCGACGCGCGGGTTTTCCACGCCCATCACCGTGCGCATGTAAATGCTGCCCATGATGGCGAACTGCTGCAAAAAAGCCGGCTTACAGTCGACATTCGCGCCGCAGTCGATGAGCAGGACGCCGCCCTTCGCCGAAGGGAGAACCGGCGCTAGTGCCGGACGCAGCACGCCTGGCGCACGGCGCACAATGAGCGTTCCGCCGGCGACCGCCGCACCGGTGCTGCCCGCCGTGATGAACGCATCGCCCTTACCTTCCGCCGCCATCTGCATGCCGACGACCATAGAGGCGTCCTTCTTCGTGCGCACTGCCTTGACCGGCGGCTCCGCCATCTCGATCTCCTCGCGCGCGTCGACGATCTCCACCCGCGAGGCGTCATAGCTCTTACCTGCGAGGTGCTCCTGAATCACTTCCTGCTTGCCCACAAGGTAGATAAAAATATCCGAATATTCCTGTAACGCGGCGACCGCCCCGTCCAAAATCGCCTGCGGCGCATTATCCCCGCCCATGGCGTCCAAAATCAGCTTGTACAATTCCGTCTCCTCCTAAAAAGCGCCTTATTTCAGGTAGCGTCCGAATTTTTTTTTGAAATAGATCACACAGACGATGACCAGCACCATGCACAACCCCCACAGCGTGTAGTTGAGCCATTGCAGGTTTTCCACCTGATAGATCTCCAGGCAGCTAATCGCCGTCAACAAGAGGCCGGCGATGATTGAAAACACGCTAATCGCCCGGCGCGCCTCGGCCTGAATCTCCGCCGGATACTCGTTCTTATACAGGCTGCCTTTGCGCAGCAGCCCTGCGATTACAAAATATAATCCCAAAATCAGATTCAAGAGTGCGATCAAATTGTTGATATCGTCCATATTCCTTCTCCTAACACGAGGGTCTCTCTTCTTTATATTTTTTTATTATAGCTTTGCGTCCAGCAAAAGTCAACGAACAGCATCCGCCGTATCAATGCGCAGCAGCTTGAAATCCAACTGATCGCACGAGGTCAAAAAGTACCGTGTCCCCTGAATCTCCAGGTTTTCCAAGCTCGCCCGCCGCACCCGCTTGCCGTGCAGATGCCCATAGACAACCTTTTTCACACCGTAGGCCGCGTACAGCTCGGTAAACTCGCTCGCGCCGCGTTCCTGCGAGAACGGCGGATAGTGCATGATGCCGATGCGCTCCCCTGGGAGCTTTTCCGCCGCCTGGAGTGAGAGCTGCAATCGATGTACCTCACGCTCGTAGATTTTTTCATCCTCTGCGGAGAAACCCGCCTCACCGCGCTGCTTCCACCCGCGCGCGCCGACGAATACATACCCGCCAAGCGAGAGCGCATTGTTTTGCAGGAAGTAGGTGCGATTGTGCAGATACCCTGTCGTCTTCTTGAGAGAGCTGTGCCAATAGTCGTGGTTTCCGCGAATCAGGATCTTCTGCCCCGGCATAGCGCAGACGGCGTCCAGGTCCGCCTTGGCGTGCGCGTAGTCCATCGCCCAGCTGATGTCGCCAGCCAAGATCACGATGTCCTCTTCCGAGACCTGCCGCAGCCAGTCCTGCTTGATGCTGCTCCAATGATCCGTCCAATTGTCACCGAAGATGTCCATCGGTTTGTTGCTGTCCAGTGAGAGGTGCAGGTCGGAAATGGCAAATACCTTCATGCTTCCCCCTCCGGCCGCAGATATGCTTCCAACATGTCCAAAAACTCGTCCAATCCCGCTTTGGCCTCCGAGGAAATGGGCAGGATTGCCTCGCTCCCATAGGAGCGGAGCAGCTTCTGCATATGCGCACAGGCGTTTTTACGCTTGGACTTGGCCACCTTGTCAGCCTTGGTCGCCACGATTCGCACCGGAACGGAATAGTAATGCGCGTATTCCAGCATGGCGATGTCCTCCGGTGTGGGTTCCCGGCGGATATCGATGAGCAGGATGACTGCCCGCAGCATTTCCGACTGTGCAAAATATCCCTGCATCCGCGCGTCCCACTGCGCCTTTTCCTCCTTCGAGACATTCGCATAGCCATACCCCGGCAGATCGACTAGATAGAAGGCGTCATTCAGAAGGAAGTAATTCACCAGCTTGGTCTTGCCCGGGTTCTTGGAGACCTTCGCGAGCTTATTCTGCTGTGTCAGGGCGTTGATGAGCGAGGACTTGCCCACATTGGACTTGCCGACAAGCGCGACCTCCGGGAGCAGCGTATTGAACGCAGCATACCCCTCGGTCAGGCTCTTTACAAATTTTGCAGATGTGATACGCATTTATACCTCTCCTTCCAAAATCGCCAATTTCCAGACCTCCGCGAAAGCGTCCACCGGGTGAAAGATCATTTTGTCGCGGATCTCTTTAGGGATGTCCTCCACATCCCGCATATTTTCCCGGGGGAGGATGATCTCGCGGATCCCCACGCGATAAGCGGCAAACGCCTTTTCCCGCAGGCCGCCGATCATCAGCACGCGCCCGGCCAGCGTGATCTCACCCGTCATGGCGATGTCGCGCCGCACCTTCCGGCCCGTCAGGGCGCTCGCCGCTGCAAGAGCAATGGTAATCCCTGCCGAGGGGCCGTCCTTGGGGATCGCGCCCTCCGGCGCATGGATGTGGATGTCCTTCGTCTTATAAAACGCCGGGTCGATCCCGAGCATGGGCGCCATCGAGCGGATGTGCGAAATGGCCGTGCGGGCGCTTTCCTTCATAACCTCGCCCAGCTGGCCCGTAAGTTCCAGATTGCCGCCGCCCTCCATCGCCGAGGCCTCCACTGGTAGAGTCGTGCCGCCTGCGGCCGTCCAAGCAAGACCAATGGCCACACCCACGCAGGCCTCCGCGGGCAGCTGTGTGTCCAGATGCTGCGGCTTGCCGAGGTAATCCGACAGGTTCTTGGCCGTAATTGTCACCTTGCCCGCCTTTTGCAGGTACACCTTGGCGACCTTGCGGCAAAGCACACCGATTTGCCGGTCCAGCGCGCGCACACCGCTCTCCGCCGTGTATTCCTGGATGAGCTCCCGGACGGCCGCCGGCTGTATCTTCAACATACCGGCGTCAAGGCCGTTCCGCGCAAGCTGCCGGGGTATCAGGTGGCGCAGCGCGATCTGCTGCTTCTCGTAGGGGGTATAGCTCTCCAGCTCGATGATCTCCAACCGATCATACAGCGCCGGCGGGATGTCCTCCACATTATTGGCCGTCGCGATGAACAACACCTGCGAAAGGTCAAAATCGATATCCAGATAGTGGTCCTGAAACGCCCGGTTGACCGAAGTGTCCAGCACCTCCAACATCGCGGAGGCCGGATCGCCCTTATAATCGCTCGCCATCTTGTCGATCTCGTCTAGCAAGAACACCGGGTTCATCGTCCCCGCGCGCCGAATATTGGACACGATCCGCCCCGGGACCGCCCCGATATAGGTGCGCCGGTGCCCGCGGATCTCCGCCTCGTCGCGCACGCCGCCGAGTGACATCCGGACAAACTTGCGCCCGACCGCCTCGGCGATACTGGATGCAATCGAGGTCTTGCCCACCCCCGGCGGCCCGACAAAGCACAGGATGTTTCCCTGCAACTTGCCCGTCAAGGCGAACACAGCCAGGTATTCCAAAATCCGATCCTTAACCTTCTGCATCCCGTAATGTTCCCGGTCTAGGACACGCCTAGCTTGCGCCAGATTGACGCTGTCCTTGGTGTAGACGCCAAACGGCAGCGAGGTGACCCATTCAAAGTAGTTGAGCAGCACGGTATAATCCGGCGACTGCGGGTTCATGCGCTCCATGCGCGCCGCCTCTTTAGACAGCTTTTCCTTGGTGTCCTCTGCCGCCGGCATCTTTTCGATGAATTCCCGGAAGCGGGAAATCTCTTTTTCGCTGTCGCCGTCGCCCAGGGATTCCTGCATCGACCGGATCTGTTCGCGCAGGTACGCCTCCCGCTGCATCTTTTCCATCCGCTTGCGCGTTTCCTTGGCGATGTCCTTTTCCAATAGGAGGATCTCCCGCTGCGCGTCCAGCGCGTCGATGAGCTTTTTATACCGCACCTTGACATCCATCTCCGAGAGCAACTCCTGCTGCGCCTCGATTTTTTGCGGAAAAGTCATGGCGACCGTATCCACCAGCTTGTCCGCTGCGTCGATCTCACGCCAGGCATACAGCGTCTCCATCGGCGTCTGCCCCTCGGCCTCAGCATATTCTTCATACGCCTGCAAGAGGAGCTGCCGGTACGCTTCCTCCGCCTCGGGAGCAATCGGCGTTTGTTCACAGCAGACAACCTCCGCCAGATATTCCTCTCCCACAGCGAGGGAATCCAGCCTGCCCCGCGCGATGCCCTCCGCCAATACGCGCAGCACACCGTCCTGCAGCTTCAGAACATGCTGCACTCGGCAGAGCACGCCGATGGAGTAAATATCCGCCTGCGTCGGATCCTCCAGCCGGATCTCCCGCTGCGTCGCTAAAAAGAGCAGGGAATCCCCTTCCACAGCCCGTTTGACTGAAGCCAGAGACTTTCCCCGCGCCACCTCAAAATTCAAAATCGTATTTGGAAATGCCACCATTCCCCGTAAGGGAACCATCGGAACGCGGCATGTATTTGTCATTCCTTCTTCCTCCAACTTTCTTGCACTTATCGGCAATATTATACATGAAAAGCTCCGGCGGCACAACCGCGTGCTGCACCCAGTGGTATTTTCCAAGAGGCTTTCTGCTCACCCCGGCGCCTTTGGAGCAAAAAAAGAGGCTGTTGCCTACGGCAACGCCCCTTTCATCGAGTTCCCCCGTATGTTATTTGCCCGCCTCCGGCAAGGCCGCCGGTACTTCCCGCGGGATTAGCTTGAGCTTCTTGGAATCCCGCACAGCTGCCTTGGTCACGATGCATTCCGCAATGTCCTTGCGGGACGGTGCTTCATACATCGCGTCCACCATAATGCCTTCCAGGATGGAGCGCAAGCCTCTGGCTCCCGTCTTGCGTTCCAATGCCAGCTTCGCGACCTCCCGGATTGCATCCTCCTCAAAAGTCAGGCGGATACCATCCATCGCAAACAGCTTTTGATACTGTTTGAGAAGCGCGTTCTTAGGTTTCGTCAAAATGTTGACGAGCGCGTTTTCATCCAGCGCTTCCAGTGTCACGACCATGGGGACGCGCCCGATGAATTCCGGGATTAGTCCGAATTTCAGCAGGTCTTCCGGCAGAATCTGGCTGTACAGCTCACCCAAATTGCGCTCTGCACGCGTCTTGACCTCTGCACCAAAGCCCATCGTCTTTTTGCCAACGCGCTGTTCGATGATGTTTTCCAAACCGACAAACGCACCCCCGCAGATGAAAAGGATGTTCGTTGTGTCGATCTGTAGCATCTCCTGATGCGGATGCTTGCGGCCGCCCTGCGGCGGGACGCTGGCTACTGTACCCTCCAGGATCTTCAGCAGCGCCTGCTGCACACCCTCGCCCGAGACATCGCGCGTGATCGAGGGGTTCTCGCTCTTGCGCGCGATCTTGTCGATTTCATCGATATACACAATGCCGCGCTGCGCCTTTTCGATGTTGTAATCCGCCGCCTGGATCAGCTTGAGTAGAATGTTTTCCACATCCTCCCCGACATAACCGGCCTCCGTCAGCGTCGTCGCATCTGCAATGGCAAACGGTACCTGCAAAATACGCGCCAGCGTTTGCGCCAGCAGCGTCTTGCCGCATCCGGTCGGACCAAGCATCAGGATGTTGCTCTTGGCGAGCTCGATGTCATCCGTGTCGTCCTTTTCCCGCGCCGCGGAAATGCGCTTATAGTGGTTATAGACCGCGACCGCCAAGTATTTCTTGGCCGCACTCTGCCCAATCACATAGTCGTCTAGCGTGTGAACGATCTCCTGTGGCGTTGGCAGTTTCATCGCATCCAGCGCCTCTACGCCCTCGGCCTCCAGCTCCTCCTGCACAATCTCCTGACAGAGCTGAATGCATTCGTCGCAGATAAACACGCCAGGTCCGGCCACAATCCGCCGCACCTGATCCTGCGTTTTCCCGCAGAAGGAACAGCGAACTGGCTTATTTTCATCTACATTATTGCTCATAGACACCCCGTTCTTACCGCTTTGCCGGGATCACTTCGTCGAGAATGCCATAGGCAAGCGCGTCGTCCGCAGACATGTAGAAATCCCGTTCCATATCCGCCTTCAGGCGTTCCAAATCCTGTCCCGTGCGCTCCGCCATGATGTCGGTGAGCTTTTGTTTGATCTTTAAGATCTGGCGCGCCTGAATCTCAATGTCCGTCGCCTGCCCCCTGGCCCCGCCAAGCGGCTGATGGATCATGATTTCGCTGTTGGGGAGCGCCTTGCGCTTGCCCTTGGCACCCGCTGTCAGCAGGAAAGCGCCCATGGATGCCGCCATGCCGATGCAAATCGTCGACACATCGCATTTGACATACTGCATCGTGTCATAGATTGCCATGCCCGCAGTCACAGACCCGCCAGGACTGTTGATATACATGTAGATATCTTTATCCGGATCCTCTGCTTCCAGAAAAATCATCTGCGCGACCACCAAATTCGCCGTCATATCATCAATTTCTCCGGAGAGAAAAATGATCCTGTCTTTTAACAATCTCGAATAGATGTCATAGGAGCGTTCCCCCCTATTGGTCTGTTCAACTACGATGGGTACATAACTCATTACAGTCAACTCCTTTATTCTTATTGCCTGCCACGAGAGCTACCCCGTTTAGAAAAGGCAGAAATTATTCTGCCTTTTCCGCCTCTTCTGCCGAAGCCGGCTCTTCCTTCTTTGCGGGAGCCTTAACTTTTGCAATGGAGATGAGGTAACGCCCGAGCGCGTCAAACGCGGCTCTGTTTTCAATATATTCCATGGAATCCGCATCCAGCTCTTTTTTCAGATCTTCGACATCCTTATTCTGAGCCTCCGCAAATTCGCCGAAGATCGCGTTCAGATCCTCGTCCGTAGCCTTGATATTTTCCTTGTTCTTGATTGCTTCCAGAACAAGCTGCGTCTTGACGCGGCGCTCGCAGCTATTTTTGAGCACGCCGCGCAGGCCTTCCATCGTCTGGCCCGCATACTGCAGGTACTGTTCCATGCTCATACCCTGATACGCCAGGTTATAGGCCATTTCCTGGATCTCGTTGTCGATCTGCGTCTCCACCATCGGAGCGGGAATATCGACCTTGCAATCCTTCACAATTGCTTCGATGATTGCACTCTCGAGGCGCATCTTGTTCTGCTCCTCATTCTTCTTTTGGAGCTTTTCCTTTACATCCGCCTTATATTCGTCGAAGGTGTCAAATTCCGAAACATCCTGCGCGAATTCGTCGTTCGCTTCCGGGACGATCTTCTGCTTCACGGCATCAATCTTGACTGCAAACACCGCCGGCTTGCCTGCGAGAGAAGTCTCGCGGTAATCCGCCGGGAAGGTCACTTCGATGTCCTTCGCATCGCCAGCCTTCATGCCGACCAATTGCTCCTCAAAGCCCGGGATGAACATGCCGGACCCCAGGTCCAGCGGCTGCCCTTCCGCCGTGCCGCCATCGAACTTCTTGCCGTTCACGCTACCGGAATAATCGAGGATCACACGGTCGCCCAACGCCGCCTCGCGCTCGACATCCTCAAAGCGGGCGTTCTGCTCTCTGGCCTCGCTGATCTCCTTGTCCACCGCCTCATCCGCAAGCGGGATGTCCTCATATTCCACTTCTACGCCCTGATAGTCGCAAAGCTCCACCTCCGGTTTGACATACACTTGCGCGGTGACAACCATCGGCTTGCCCTCTTCCATCGAAACGATATCGACATTCTCCGGACGGGAAACGACGAACAGATCCTGTTCCTTTACCGCTGCCTGATACGCATCCGGGAAGGCGTCCTCAAAAGCATCTTCAAAAAACAGATTCGAACCGTAGTACTTTTCGAGCACTGCCTTCGGGGCATGTCCCTTGCGGAAACCGGGAACCTGGAATTTTCCCTTGTTCTTCTGATATGCTTTGTTCATCGAGGCTTCCAAAAGTTCCGGCGAAATTTCAAATTCGATCTGGACTTTATTCTTCTCAATCTCTTTTACAGTAGCCATTATTCTTCCTCCCGCTGCGCATTTGCAGCCGCCGTTTTCTTATGAATTTTTTGCTTTTCAACATACAAAAAAATGCCTACAGGCAAATTATAGTCTAACATACTTCAGTTATCTATGCAACAACTTTTTCTTTACAAAAGATTCACGGAGAACGCTCCCCGTGAATCCCATAAAAATCTGAATTGAGACGGCTCATACGCCGAGTTCTGTTTATATGACCATCTATCTGGGCCTGAAGTTGCCAGCAGGCTCTAGCGATTACGCGAAACGTAGCGGGCCGCTATTAAATGTTTCGATACCAATCTTGCACCGAACGGGGTTTACAGGGGGCCAAAGTTGCCAATGGTCCCAGTGAGCTCTTACCTCGCTTTTCCACCCTTACAGCCGAAGGCTGCGGTATATTTCTGTTGCACTTTCCTTGGAGTCGCCTCCACCGGGCGTTACCCGGCGTTCTGCCCTATGGTGCTCGGACGTTCCTCGCCCTTGCGGACGCAGTCATTTGTTCCGCTCAATTCAAAACTTTATGCCATGGTAATGAGGATTCGCCCGCAGTTCTCACAGGTGACCAAATGATCTCTCTTAGTGATCTGCACGGCGACGCCGGCCGGCAGCTGCATGTTGCAGCCGTTGCAGCGGCTCTCCTTTAGGATCGCGACCGGATTCGGCCGGAAACCCTTGATCCGCGCGTATTCCTCCAAAATTTCCGGGGAAATCCCCTCCGCCGCCGCCCTTGCTTCTGCCTCCAACGCCTGACGCTCTTCCTGTCCGCCGTTCAGCTCCTTTTGGTGTTCCACCTTCAGGGCGTCGTATTCCTTCTTGGCGGAAAGCATTTTCTGCAAAAGCTCCCGCACTGTCTTATCCGACTGGTCGACTTCCTGCTGCATCGCCTGCAGGCTCTCCTTGAGCTTTTCGGACTGCTCCACCAGCGCCGTAGCCTGCCGCATAACTTCCTTTACCTGCTGTGCGTCCAGCTCTTCGTCGGCGCACTCGCTGTAATACCCAATGTCCTTTTCCAGTTCATCCAGGTCGCCTTCCAGCACGCCATACTGCTTTACCACACTCTGCATTTCCCCTTGGAGCTGCAAAGCCCGCGCCTCCAAGCTGTTTACTTTTTTCTGGCTGTTTTTCAAATATCTCTGCAATTTTACTAACCGCTTACGGGTCGGCGTGTTCTTCTGTTCCTCATCGAAACGGTCGAGCGCCATATCCTTCTGCTGATATTCCCATAATTGACGCATTTGATCCATCAATACCGGCACCTCCTTCTAAAGATTTTGCATATTCAGATGCCAAAGGCCGTCACACCGCACGATAGGGTGCCGCCTCGATTTCCGATTCTTCTACTTTTATATTATATTGTAACGCAAAAAACTCTTTTTGTAAACACATGTGTAGATGCGTGCGGAAAACCTTTTCCGTGTCATAGTGCCCCGCTTCGCACACCGCGATGCCGAGCTGCGCCGCCTCGCGGAAAAGGTTGTGCTTCACCTCGCCCGTAATGAGCGCGTCCGCCCCGACCTCTGCCGCCGGATAAATCGCCTCTCCGCCTGCGCCGCCAAGCAGAGCGACCCTTGATACGCTTCCCTTGCCCGGCGTATAGCGTACATCCTGCGCGTCCAGCGTCCGCTTCACCAGAGCGGCAAAATCCATCGCCGGCATCGGTTCCGCAAGCTCGCCTACGCTACCCAGCACAGCCGTGGGCACGCCGTCTGTCCCACGCGCCTCTACCTGCAAGGGCCGCACCGCCCGAAGCTCGAATTTCTGCGCCAACACCCAGTTCATACCCTGCAGCGCACAGTCAAATGAGGTGTGCGCACAATAGATGTTGCAGCCCTGCCGGATCGCCTGCATGACCAGAGAATCCACCGGGCGTGCCTGCCAAAGCTGCTTTGCCGCGTGAAACAGCACCGGGTGATGCGTCAGGATGGTGTCATATCCGCCCGCCTTTGCCTCCGCCAACACTGGCATTGTCAAATCGAGCGCAACCAACACCTTCTGAATCCGGTCGTGACAGCAAACATTATACCCGCTGTTATCCCAGTCATACGCCGCAGCGAGCGGTGCAAATTGTTCGACTACTCCGGCAAATTCTGCTGCTGTAATGCTGTCCTTCATCGCAATTCCTCCCCAGCCGCCGCTTCATAGACGGCAAGCAATCGCCTTACCGCCGCTTCGCCCTGGCTACCCGCCGCCTTTTTGACTGCGCCCCGTTGCCGGTCGGCCAGATAGCGCATATACGCCAAAAACCGCTGCCGATCGGCCATGCGCTCCGGCTTACCGGTATAGAATTCCGCTTCTGCATAGGACTCAAACACCCCCGGGCACAACCGCAGGATTGGATACCACTTTCCCTGGTCCAGCGCGGCATCCTCCGCCTCGATGCCCAGCCCCAAGGTCGGCAGGGCGCGGCGCACGAGGTCGACCCCACTCTGCGGCGAGATGACGATCCAAGAACACGCCTGCGCCACGGGCAGGCCGGCCTGTAAAATGCGCAGGATGAGCGGCCCGCCCATGCCGGAAATCACGATCCCCTGTGCCTCCCCCGGGCGCAGCACGGAGATCCCGTCGCCCACCCGACACTCTGCCCGGCCATCCAGGCGCTCTTCTGCCAGCAGTTCCCGTGCCTTTTTAAGCGAGGCAACGCTAATGTCCGTCGCGATCACGCGCCGCGCGATCCCCCATTCCAGCATGGCGCGGCTCGTATATCCATGATCGGCGCCAATATCCGCCACGGTATCCGCCGGTTTTGCAAGTTGCACGATGCGGCGGAGGCGTTCGCTATATTGCGGCATGATTTGCTTCCTCCAAAAATGAAAAATGACGATGTTGCTCGTCATTTTTCGGGTTATTCCAGATAATCTCTCAATTTCTTGCTCCGGCTCGGATGCCGCAGCTTACGCAACGCCTTCGCCTCGATCTGACGAATGCGTTCCCGCGTGACCTGAAATTCCTTGCCGACCTCTTCCAGCGTCCGCGCGCGACCGTCATCCAGCCCAAAGCGCAGCTTCAGCACCTTCTTTTCGCGGTCGGTCAGCGTGTCCAATACATCCAAAAGCTGCTCCTTCAAGAGCGTGAACGCTGCCGCTTCCGCCGGTGCCGGCGCATCCTCGTCGGGGATGAAGTCGCCAAGATGGCTGTCTTCCTCTTCGCCAATCGGCGTCTCCAGAGAAACAGGCTCCTGCGCAATCTTCAATATCTCGCGCACCTTTTCCTCCGGCATGTCCATCTCCTTGGCGAGCTCTTCAGGCGTCGGGTCTCTGCCATACTGCTGCAAAAGCTGTCGGGACACCCGAATCAGCTTGTTGATCGTCTCCACCATGTGTACAGGGATGCGGATCGTCCGTGCCTGGTCTGCGATGGCCCGCGTGATCGCCTGCCGGATCCACCAGGTCGCATAGGTAGAAAATTTATACCCCTTCGTATAGTCGAACTTTTCCACTGCCTTGATG
>CAOKKG010000037.1 GCA_948468985.1 uncultured Eubacteriales bacterium
ATCTTGACACCGCGCTTCAGATTGTCCCGGCCCAGAAGTTCCGAGAGCCCGTCGGCCATCTTCTGCTGAGACGCCATGCCTACCACGCCATAGCACTCCGTAGCCGTCAGCCCGACCAGAGAAGCGATGTAATCGTCCGTATATATGATATTGCCAAGTTTGCTTTCCAAAACTGCACTCATCCGATTCTCTCCTTTACTTTGTTCATTGATTTGTTTGTACCTAGATTATATCGACATCCGCCCTCTTTTTCAAGTCTATGGTGCGCTTTCTTTTGTAAATTCTGCCCTTCGCGCGAAAATCTACTTGCTTTTTGTGCCGATAGATGATAAAATTATTTTCGTTGTTAAGAAAAGCCAAGGAGGAGGTGTGAGAAATGGCCAAATATTGCGAAGTTTGCCACAAAGGGGTTGTTTCTGGAAACAATGTTTCCCACTCCAACAGGAAGACCAAGAGAAAATGGGCTCCTAATGTACAGAGAGTAAAAGTCGTGGAAGATGGTACCGTAACCAGGAAATATGTGTGCACGCGTTGTTTGCGTTCGGGGCTCGTTCAGCGTTCGATCTGAATCCGAGTTTGTAAATTTCTATTTCTATTGCGGAATATAAAATACGGTTGGCATTCAACCGTATTTTATTTTTCCTATTTTCTGCAGAAAAGCTCAATCAGACTCCGAATAAAGCGCGGGGGCTTTACGCAATAGATCTTCATTCCCTCCTCCTTTCCGGCCCGGCCGTTTAACAGGATCGATACAGATGGATCCCAATTAGGATGCACACGGCCCCCGCGAGCAGCAGCCACGCCCAGCAGGGGATGATCCATAGGAAAATCGCCAGACCAACGCCGACGGCGAGGATCCCAATCTGTTTTGTATATCGTCCATCTCCGTGTCTCATAGGAAAATCCTCTTCTTCCTCCCATATTTATGTATACTATGCGGAGCGCGGCGCTTATGTCCGCTTTTCCGCGTCCATCTTTTTTTAGGAGGTCTTTTTATGAATATTCTTGTCATCGACGGGCAGGGCGGGCGCATCGGCCGGCTGTTTATCGAGGGACTCCGGCAGCGCAGCGCGGAGGCGCACATTATTGCCGTCGGGAGCAACGCCATCGCCACGGCCGCCATGCTCAAGGCCGGCGCCGACGAGGGGGCAACCGGCGAAAACCCGGTGGTCTATAACAGCCGCTTTGCCGACATCATCGTCGGTCCGATCGGCATCCTGCTCGCCAACGCCCTGACGGGCGAGATCACCCCGCGCATGGCAGAGGCCGTTTCCGAAAGCCCTGCCAGCAAGGTGCTCATCCCGAGCAACCGGTGCAGCCACACCATCGTGGGGCTTTCCCCGCTTTCGCTGCCCGAGCTTGTGGAGCTCGCCGTCCGGGAAGTGGCTGCTGCGCTCTAAACACGCCGCCAACGCGTCCATAAACATGGAGAAAGTGTGAACAAATTTTGAAATCTTTTCTTTACAAATTCCCGGGGATATTGTATATTTGTCCTTAATGCGTATTGTGTCTAAATCTGGTTTATTTCCGCAATGTGCAGATCCGGAATCCCAAAATTCCCCGAAAAATGTAAAGGAGCGAGTCTCATGTCTACCAACAAAAACCAAGCTATCGGTTATTTGCCGGACGAACGGCCCCCGTTCTTAAAGCTCTTGCTTTATGCAATCCAGCAGATCATCGTCATGTTCCCTGCAACGGTAACCGTCGCACTCATCACGAACTTTCACATTTCCACCACGATTTTCGCCAGCGGCCTTGCCACGCTGTGCTTTGTCCTGATTACGGGCAAGCAGTTGCCACTCTACTACGGTTCCAGCTTCTCCTACCTGTCTGCAATCCTAGGCATCATGGCCTCCAAAGCGGCAGAGGGCTGCGACCTCAACACGCAGATCTCCTATGCGCAGTTCGGTATCATTATGTCTGGATTCGTTTCGATCATCGCAGGTCTGCTTGTCAACTGGGCGGGCCGTGACATCATCGAAAAGATCCTGCCGCCGACCATCACCGGCCCGATCGCCATGGTCATCGGCCTCACGCTTGCGACCAACGCGCTCACGGACGCCTGCTCGCTTGCGGTGAACGCGTCCGGCACACTCGCTGTGGCGGAGGACGCTGTCGCCTCTGCGACCAACTATGCATGGATTGTCTCGCTCATCACACTGTTGTCTACCATCATCCTTTCCGTCTATCTGAAGGGCTTCTGGGGGCAGCTGCCGTTGTTGCTCGGGCCTATCCTGGGTTGCCTCACGGCGTTTATCATCAAGCTCGCCACGGGTGTAGACCTGTTCCGCGTCCTGCCGGAGACCGCGAATACCAACATCTTCGCTCTGCCGATATTCACGCTGCCCAAACCCTCTTGGGAGGCTGTCGCTGCGATCATGCCGATTGCCATTGCGACCATCCCTGAATCCTCTGCCCATGTGTATCAGCTGGACATCTATGTCAACAACCTGGCCAAGCAGAAGGGTGTGGACAAGCACTATAACATCGCCGACAAGCTTGGTTTGAACCTCATCGGCGACGGCATCGGCGATATGGTATCCGCCGCGATCGGCGGCCCGGCCGGCACCAACTATGGCGAAAACATCAGTGCCATGGCCATTACCAAGGTCTTCTCCGTCCCAGTGCTCATGACGGCAGCGGTGCTCGCCATGGTCATTTCCTGCTTTACGCCGCTCATCAACGCGATTTATGCCATCCCCACGGCGGTCATCGGTGGCCTGGAGATCTATCTGTTCGGCGCAATTGCCGCGCAGGGCATTGCCATCATGATCGACAAGAAGACGGACATGTTCAGCGCCAAGAACATCTCGGTCATCGCCAGCGTCATGATTATCGGCATCGGCGGCAACTATGGCTTTACCAACGGGATGATTCCCTTCTTCGGGCTGAATATCCCCTGCATCGCCGGCGCGGCCGTCTTCGGCATCCTTCTCAACCTGCTCTTGAGCATCGGCGAGAAGAAGCAGGCCGAATAAGTAGAAAGTCTCCCAAACAGCCCGTTTCGGGCTGTTTCTTTTTTTACAAAAAGGCTTTGCGAAATGCCTCAATTTATATATAATAGAGGTATCTATGTAATTCTTATTGGGAGGATCCTATGAACAGGACATACATTAGAGACATTCAGGCCGACGGCCCGGTCAAAGTACAGGGATTTGTGGAAAACCTGCGCGATGGCAAGGCAATGGCTTTTCTTGTGATAAAGGACATCACTGGCAAGATCCAGGTCACGGTCGAGAAGGAAAAGTTCCCGGAAGTCGCTGAACAGGTCGCCCGGCTTACGCCGGATTCCGTCGTCACGGTCGAAGGAGATGTCGTCTTTACCGAATTCGTCAAGATGGGTGGCAAGGAATTGCTCCCCCGCTCGATCGAGATCGAATCCATCGCCGAGGCATTACCGATCGAGCGCAAGAGTATCCCGGCCACCAAAAAGAAAAAGGCGGTCGAACGCTCCTCCATCGATCAGCGCATCGATTACCGCTGGATCGACCTGCGCACCGAGGAAAACCAGCTCATCTTCAAGGTGCAGACCTGCATGGCGAACGCGATGCGACAATTCCTGCTCGAACGCAATTTTATCGAGATCCACACGCCCAAGCTCATTGGCGCGGCCAGCGAGAGTGGCTCCGAGGTGTTTGAAGTGAAATATTTCGACCGCAACGCCTACCTTGCACAGAGCCCGCAGTTCTATAAGCAGATGGCTATGGCCGCCGGGTTCGAGCGCATCTTCGAGGTCGGCCCGGTCTTCCGCGCGGAAAAGTCCTACACTAGCCGTCACACGACGGAATTCACTGGCTTTGACTTGGAATTCAGCTTCATCGATTCCTTCCGTGATGTCATGGCGATGGAAGAAGCGCTCCTAACGCACATGCTGAAAACTGTCAAGGAGGCCTATGGCGATCAGATCCGGGAACTGTTCGGCAAGGAAGTCATCGTGCCCACCACACCCTTCCCGGTGATGAGCCTGGCGGAGCTATATACGGAATTGGAGCGCGAATTCGGCTATCAGATCCCGGAAAGTGAACACGGCGACCTCACGACTGAGGCCGAGCACTTGAGCTATGAACTGGTGCAGAAGAAATTCGGGCACGAATTCCTGTTTGTCACCGATTTCAGCGCCGAAAAGCGAGCATTTTACCATATGCGCAAGGACGGCGTCCCGCAGGGCTATGACCTGATCTGGCGCGGGACGGAGATCACCACGGGCGCGCAGCGGGAACACCGCTATGATATTTTGAAAGCGCAGGCCGAAGAAAAGGGTCTGGCCGAGGATGTCAAGTTCTATTTAGAATTCTTCAAGTACGGATGTCCGCCGCACGGTGGCTTCGGCCTGGGGCTGGACCGCATGACCATGCTGCTGTTCGGCTTAGGTATCAAGGAGGCCATGTTCATCTTCCGCGGCCCCAACCGCCTTAACCCATAAAAAGTGTATACAAAAACCGGTGTGTTTGCACACACCGGTTTTTTGCTGTCCGTCATTTCCGCTTGGGCACAATCTCGATCCAATAGGAATCCGGGTCCTCGATGAAATAGATGCCCATCCCCGGATTTTCATAGCAGATGCAGCCCATTTTCTCGTGCTTTTGATGCGCTGCGGCATAGTCATCCGTTTCCAGCGCCAGGTGGAATTCGTTATCTCCCAGGTCATAGGGGCGATCCCAGTCCCGCAGCCAGGTCAGCTCCAGCAGGTGCTCACTCTGCCCATCGCCGAGGTAGACGATTTCGAAGCTGCCGTCCTCGGGCCGGATGCGGCGGGTCTCCGTGAGCCCCAACGCCTCTTGGTAGAATTGCAGCGACTTGTCCAGATCGCGCACATTGAAGTTGTTGTGTACAAATTTGAACGCCATTCTCTTATCCTCCTTTTTTTGCAAGTATACCACATCTTGCCCGTCCGGGAAAGGGGGTCAGGAGATCACGCTCTGCGGATGCCCCGCTAGGTACGCCCGGAAATTCTCGATGGCGATGTCCGCGTCCCGGAGGCGCGCTTCCCGCGAGAGCCAAGCGATATGCCCAGTCACCCGGGTATAGGGCGAGCGGAGGAGTGGTGTCTGTTCCGTGGGCGGCTCCACTGTCAACACATCCAACCCCGCGGCATAGACCTTGCGGCGGTTCAGCGCATCCAGCAGCGCCGCCTCGTCGATGAGGCCGCCCCGCGCCGTATTGAGGAGGATCACGCCGTTCTTCATCTGTGCAAACGCCCGGGCATCCAGCATGCGCGCATTTTCTGCCGTATACGGGCAGTGCAGCGAGATCACATCGCTGCGCCGCAAAAGCTCGGAAAGTGTCGGCACCTGTTCGACGAAGGCATACTTCTCTCCCACCTTCACATGCCGGCTATAGGCTACGATATGCATGCCAAAGCCCGCCGCCATCTTGGCCATCTGATACCCGATCGCCCCCAGACCGACGATACCCATCGTCTTTTGGTACAGCTCGATCTGCGGCACGACCAACTTGTTGAAGCGCGCGCCCGGTTCGCGGAAATACCCTTCTTTGGCATAGGCGCTCTGCGCTCCGATCCCGTGGCAGATGTCCAGCAACAGCGCCATGGCGTATTGCGCGATTGTCACATCGCCATAGATCGTATTGGTGATCGTCACACCGTGTTTTTGCATAATCGCGTGATCAAATTCTTCATATCCGTGCCCCAGCACCGCAAGATAGCGGAGGCGCGGATGCGCGAGCAAAAATGCCTCGTCCAACCAGTCCGCGCGGACCCAGGCGCCGATGCAGGCATCTGCGTCGGCAATATATGCCGCGTAATCCGCCCGCGTCATGCGGGGCTTGGGAAACTTAATCTCCAGCTCTACACCCGGGATTTCCTGCAGTTTTTCCCAATGCGAAAGGATCTCTTCCCGGGAGAGATCCATGGTCTCTGGGATGCTTTGTATCACGACAACTTTCATATGCTTTGCCCTTTCCGGTTTTCTTATTTTCTCTTCCTTCGCGTCTATCATACCGCGCATGTTTCGCCGCGTCAATAAATTTTTTCATTTTTCCTCTTGCAAAATGCAATTTTATGATTACAATATTGCATATAGAAAAAAATTTGATACTACGCAAAAGGATGGTTATTCTCTGATGATTGAAACGCTTTTGAACAAATTTTTATTGGAAGAACCGGTATACCGCGTGGCTGCACCGCTGGATCAGGTCAAACAGGAATACCACTTGAACGAGATTCATAAGCTCAATTCCAACGAAAACCCCTTCGGCGTCTCCCCGAAGGCAGTCGCCGCCATGCAGAAGGCAGCCGCGGAAGTCAATTTCTACCCCGAAGGGACGGGCGCTGCGCTGCGCGCCAAGATTGGCGAGCGCTTGGGTATCGCGCCGAATCAGGTGATGATCACCGAGGGCGCCAGCGTCGCGCTCAACCTGATCGGCGAAGCGTTTATCCTGCCCGACGACGAGGTCGTGGAACCCGCTGTCACCTATGGCTCCTATCGCGGCATCATCAAACGCAACGGGGGCGTCGTCGTGGATGTGCCGATGCGCGAGGATCTCGGCATCGATTTTCCCGCGCTGCTGCGCGCTATCACGCCCAAGACCAAGCTGATCTTCTTGTGCAACCCCAACAACCCAACCTCTATCGCTTGCGATCCGCAGGAGCTTTTGGACTTCCTCGACGCTGCGCCCGCGCATGTCGTCACGATCGTCGACGAAGCCTATATCCAGTTTGTTGATGACCCAGACTATCCGAGCATGGTCGGGCAGATCGCCGATAACAAAAACCTTCTTGTCGTGCAGACGCTTTCCAAGCTCTATGGCATGGCAGGCGCGCGCGTCGGGTATATCCTGTCCAACGCCAAGATCATCAAGTACCTAAACCGCATTGCCAACTATTTTTGCACCAACAAGCTTGCTCTGGCCGGTGCAGTCGCCGCGCTGGACGACACGGAATTCGCCGCGATGACGCTTCGCAAGACCAAGGAAGGCCGCGACTATCTGACCCGCGCGCTGCGTGAAATGGGCTTTTCGCCCTATCCGTCCAGCACAAACTTCCTCTATGTCGACTGCAAGGCAGACCCCTTTGCGCTGTGCGAGGAACTGAAAAAGCAGGGCTACGCCATCCGCGGCAACTTTGCCCTCACGCGCATCTCGATCGGCACGATGGCGCAAAACGAAGGGCTCATCGCGGCGATGAAGCGCGTTCTGCCCACACTTCCCCCGCGCGAATGAGCCTCGCCCTCCCTCCGCCGTCTTGCCCAGGGATTCTCCTCTTTCGAAAATCCCATTCTTACAGCAAAACCGCCAGAGAGATCTCTCTCCAGCGGTTTTGTTGTCCATAGCTTCCCTCAGTCCTCGCGATACCACTGTCCCTGTCGGACATCGTCCCGCACAAAGGCTCGCTGCATCGCGTTCAGCACGCGCTTTTTGTCCGCGCTCCACAGCGGCGCCAGGAGCTTTGCCTTTTCCCCGTCCCCCGTCAGGCGATGGATGACCATCTCCGGGGGGAGCAGGCGAATCGCGTCCTCCACAAGGGCAATATAGTCCGCCATTTCCATCACGGAGAATTCGCCGCGGGCATAGGCGGTTGCCAGCTCTGTCCCACGCAGGACATGCAGCAGCTGCAATTTGATACCCTGTACGCCGCTGTGCGCCACATACTCCACCGTTTCCCGCATCCTCGCTGGCGTCTCCCCCGGCAGCCCGAAGATTGTATGCACGACGACCTCCGCACCGAGGGAGCGCAGATCCTGCACCGCCTGTTCAAACACGGATAAATCGTACCCGCGGCGGATATAGCGCGCCGTATCCTCGTGCACCGTCTGCAGCCCCAGCTCCACAAACAACGGTTTTTCCTGCGCCAGGTCTGCGAGGACGCTTAGGACCTCCGGCGGCAGGCAATCCGGCCGCGTCGCGATGGAGAGCGCCTGGATGTCCTCCCGCCGGACGATCGGCAGGTACAGCTCTAAAAGATGTGCGGCGGGTGCATACGTATTTGTATAGCTCTGAAAATAGGCCATATACCCGGCCCGCTCCCCTGCCTTTGCAGCGACGCGCGCTTTGGCGCGGGAGAGCTGTTCCTCGAGCGAGCCCCGCCGCCCTTCAGCGAAGGTGCCCGAGCCACCGTCGCAAAAGATGCAGCCCCCAACACCCATCGTCCCGTCCCGGTTGGGACAAGTCATGCCGGCATCCAGCGCCAATTTATAGATCTTCCGTCCAAAACGCTTCTCCATCGCCCGATGGAAGCTCCGATACCGCTCCATTTCCCGTTCACGACCTTTCCTACAGGCTTTGTTTCAGGATACTCTATTTCCCCACCTTTTTCAAGGCTGCCCGGCGTGCGCGGTTACAGGCGTATTTCACAGCCTGCGTGAACAGAAAGATTCCCAGCACAAAGATTCCTGCTTTGCTCATCGGTCTTTCCTTTCCAAGGGAGGCAATGCCTCTCCATCATTCTTTTTCATAGTTAGCCATCGCTAACCAATGAAAGTATATCGAACTCAGGAGAAAAAAACAAGTCCCCACCCCCTCTTTCCGCGCACTCCCGCAACTTTTTAGGAGATCCTTTCAAAAAATCACATAGAGAAAGGCACCCCGGGCACCTTTCTCCACTTCACTTCTTACTTTGTTTCTGCTCTTCCGTGGCATCGTCCTCCGGCGTATCCTGTCCGGCGGTAACCGACGCCTTCTTCGCCTTCTGCCGACACAGCAGCGCGACCAACACACACACGCCGCCGATCACACACCCAATGAGCAGCGCCGGGACACCAAAGGCCAACAAAAATGGCACTTCCGCCGCCGCATATACGCGCACTCCCGCTCTTTTCATCGCGCTCCACTCCTTTTCTCGTTTAGTATAGCAGACTCTTTCCTGCTTTTCAATTCCGGATAGCTCTTGAAAAAATGCGCGCTTGCATATACAATAAAATTAGAGGTTTTCTAGTAAAGGAGTAAGATATGTATACTTATAAGACCAAAGGAACCTGTTCCGCCTTGATCCACATCGATATGGATAAGGATCATATCATCCGTGCCATCGATTTTGTCGGCGGCTGCAACGGTAATCTGCAGGGGATTTCACACCTCGTCACCGGCATGAAGGCCGAGGATGTGCTCGACCGCCTGGAGGGAATTCGCTGCGGCTTCAAGCCCACTTCCTGCCCAGATCAGCTGGCGCATGCCCTGCGGGAAATGCTTGCACAGGAAGAATCCGCCGCGCAAGCCTGAGCGCCGTATCGTTTTCATCACACGACTTTAGAGCAATCTCCCTGGTTACCAGGGAAAAAGGAGGATAGTATGCAGGAAAAGTATTTTGGGGAACAGATCCCGAAGCTCGGGTTCGGCTTGATGCGCCTGCCGCAGCTCGCGGACGAAACGATTGACATCGCGCAGGTCAAGCAGATGGTCGACGCCTTTATGGCCGCCGGCTTCACCTATTTTGACACCGCCTATGTCTATGGCAACGGGGCTTCCGAATTGGCGGTGAAGGAAGCTCTGGTTGATCGCTACCCGCGCGAATCCTATCAATTGACGACCAAATTGCCGGTCTGGGCGAATACAACGCCCGAAGATGTCCGCAACATCTTCGAGACCTCCATGCGGCGCACGCAGGCGGGGTATTTCGATTTTTACCTGCTGCACAATGTTAACCGCAACAATGTGGCTGATTTCGAACGGTTGCATGTATGGGAATATGTGCAGGAACTAAAGAAGCAAGGGCTTGTCAAGCATGCCGGCTTCTCTTTCCACGACACGGCCGATATGTTGGACGAATTGCTTACCAAGCATCCGGAAGTGGACTTTGTGCAGCTCCAGATTAACTATATCGACTGGAACAGCGACGCAGTGCAGTCGCGCAAATGCTATGAGGTCGCACGCAAGCACGGTAAGTCCATCATCGTCATGGAACCCGTCAAGGGTGGTGCGCTGGCCGGTCTTTCCGATGAGATCCAGTCCTTGTACCGCGCGGTACGTCCGGACCTTTCCATCCCGTCTTGGGCCATTCGGTTTGTCGCCTCGCTGGACGGCATCATCACAGTGCTGAGTGGTATGTCCACCCTCGCGCAGATGCAGGACAACTTGAGCTATATGAAGGACTTCCAGCCGCTTTGCGCAGAGGAATACGCGGCGATCGACAAAGCGGTCGAGATCTTGAACAATACGCCGACTGTCCCCTGCACGGCCTGCAAGTATTGCGTGGACGACTGCCCGCAGAACATCAACATCCCGGAAATTTTCAAGGCGCTCAACGGCTATCGCGTCTATCACAACCGTGCCAAGGAAATTTCCCGCTATCAACAGGCGGTGGGCGAGGGGGGCGCCGCTAAGGACTGCCTGGAATGCGGTCTTTGCGAAACGCATTGTCCGCAGCATTTGGAAATTCGTGAGCTTTTGAAGGAGGCCTCCTCTGTTTTTGACGAGGCGTAACCCCTTTTGTTCGCGTGCGAACGCACCACGAAACCGGTAAGAGAGGGACTTCATGCAGAAGCCCTCTCCTTGCCGACATACTCCATAAGTAAAAAATTGCAAGCAGAGGATGAGGCGGTATGCTTTCTCCTCTGCTTTTTCAAACCCTTTTGACGGATCGAGTTTACAAGTGTGCACTCAATTTTCACAGCGACATTCACCATACGGAGAAATGCGGAAGAGGTTAGAGAATTTCCCCCTTCGTGTATGGCGTCCTATGCGGCTTGCCGATCGGCCGATTTTTGACAGTGTTTTGACGCAAAGGAGCCTAGGATGCACAAACAATTTTTACTCACCGAAGCGGCGCTGAGAGCCTAGCGAAAGGCCCTTGCATCTGCGCCGGATTGGGCAAAGAAATAAAGCCGCTGCTTCCGGAAGAGCAGGAAGAACGAGCCTACACCGTCTCTGCCATGCTCTACCCCATTTTGGATACGCTGATGATGCCGTTGGCAGCAAACCCTTGGCATGGAGCGTCTGCTGCTTATCCAAGCCACACTGTTGGAGCTAGCCGCTCTCGTCGAAACCCGCATTCGGGTGCAGGAGAGCCGCCGGGATTAGAAACTGCTGCTGTCCTTAAAAACCTGGCAGCAGGATATCTGGGAGTCTGTTATACTCTGCCGGAAAGAGGAATCCTAATTGGCCTGCCTTTTTTGCCCTTTTCAAGAAGGTCTACCCAACCCACCTTTCTGCAAAATAAGAGGCAGCAGCACTTTCTTAAAGAGGAAAAAACCATCATACCGCATACAGAACTTCTGCATGCGGCACGATGGTTCTTTCTATTCTTATGCCGTAGATTCAATGTATCATAGGGCATATGGTGACACAGGGAACATTCGACCGTTTTCAAACCAAACAAACACCCGTTTTGTCCAGAACAAGTATCGCCTTCTATACGACAAGCGCATAGAATACGCGTTCCGGCTATGATGCATCATCATGCCCCTACTCTAGCCTCTCTTCAGCTTCGGCATATCTGTGCAAATCCGTCGCTTCGGCTCTTTTGTCCGTCTCCGGCCTTAACGGATCAACCTTCCTTTTGGATGACCCCGTCTTTCATAAAGTAACTGTGCTCCGCATAGCGCAGCTGATCGCTGTCGTGCGTTACCATGATGAGCGTCGCCCCATATTTCTGGCAGCTTTCCGCCAGCATCTGCATCACGCTTTCCTTATTTTCCTCGTCCAGATTGCCCGTCGGCTCATCCGCAAAAATGATCCGTGGCGAATTGATAAGCGCCCGGGCGATCGCAACGCGCTGCTGCTCGCCACCGGAAAGCGTTTCTGGCATCTGTTTGAGCTTGCGCTCTATGCCCAGCGCTTCCACCAATTCTCGAAAGCGTTCCTCCCGCTTTTCGCCCGCGATATATGCAGGCATAAGGATATTGTCCCGCACATTGATCTCTGGGATCAGGTTATATGCCTGAAAAATGAACCCGAAATCACGCTGCCGAAGCTTTTCCATGTCCGCTTCGGTATAGATCTCATCGCCCTCGTAGTATACCTTGCCCTGTGTTGGCTTTTCCAGCCCCCCCAGGATGTGCAGCAGCGTCGACTTGCCGGAGCCGCTCTTTCCCATGATGATGTGCGCGCCCGGCTCAAACACCAAGTTTGCCTCTTTGACCGCCTGCACATTTCCTGGCATAAAGGTCTTGCTCACATGCTCGCACCGTAAAATTCCTTCCATACGCTTTTCCTCCTTGCTTTCTCTTTACTCTCCAAGCCGCATCGCGGCGTACACACTTTCCGAATAGATATTTCGCTGCAGCGACCACACAATGAACCCGTTGAGCGGAAGGCCTGCAAGCAATGCCAGAACCAGCACCCGCATCATCGGGATACCCATATATGGCAGGCTGGTGATGTGCCAGATCGCTTGGAATGCAATCATGCTCACCACAAACGCCAACAGAATCGCCAACAGCCAGTAGAACAGCAGCTCTAAGAGCATCGCCATTGCAAGCTTCCACCGTGGCAGACCCAGCGCGCGATAGATCGCAAGCGACCGCTTGCGCTGTAAAATTGTCATATACAGTGCCGAATAGATCGCAATGACCGTAAACACCCCGAAAACGCCCAAAATCATCCCCAGGGAAAGATTCACGATGCGCATAAGTTCTTCATTTTGTTCACGCTCTTCTCGCGCCGATTGCACAGACGAACCGGGGTTGGAGAGCGCGATCTGCGTCACTTTGGCTTCCAGCACGGCATAGTCCGTTTCGGAAATCTCACCCTCTGTGACAACAAACAGATGAATTCGCCCCTTTACCAACGGGTTTTCCGCGTTGGTCTCCTCCAGAATCAGCACCGTCGGTCGCTCCGTCTGTACACGCCGATAGCCACGATCCGTTTCTTTGGGCGTTTCGGTGATATAACAGATCGGATATTGCCACTCCTGATAGGTAAGTAGGCTAGGATCCTTTGATGCGTCCGAGAAGCGCACCGCTTCCCCATATTCCAAAAAGCCGAACTGCAGCATATCGCCGACCTGCAAGGTGTCATAGGAGATGTCCGGCACCGTCGGGTCTTCCGACACGATCGGCGGCAGAATCAGCGCAACCCCTCCCTGCTCCCGCATCCGTTCAACCGGAAGATCCGGGTATGCCGCCTGATATTCCGCCAGATTTTCCGAAGTCAAGATTGTGACCGCATAGTTGAGTTCCTCGTTCGTCAGCACCGTCACGCCCTGCGTTGGCGCCCCGATTACTGCTTCGGCCGTAAATTTTTCTTCTCCATACACTTCGTTTTCGTTCTCCGCAGTAAACTGCCCCCAATAGGCGCTCCTCTCCACCGGGATGACCATGGACGCACCCGTATAGTTTTGGTATTGCACATGCAATACCCCTGGCACATTTTGCAGTTCTTCGCTCTGTCGAATGGGGAACAAATTGTTCTTCCAATTCGATAGCTCAAAGGGATATACCTGCACGCTACTATAGCTTCCGCTTGCGCTCACCGAAAAGGCAAATTCATAGGGGGAGCGTATCTGGAACTGTCCGCTATACACCCCCGCAATTCCCATCGCACTCACCAAAAACAGGATCACCACCAATACTGGAATCAGCCGTTTGAAATTCGATTGTATGGAGCTCTGACTCAGCGAGAACAGCAGGCGTCGAGAGACGGGCAATGCCTCTTTTGTTCGCTGTGGTTTGCGCTGTGATATAGACTTTTCCGCCAATGGACAGATAGACAGGCGGAACGCCAGTCCTGCAAAGGCCACCATTGCCGCCAAAGCCACCGCCGGCCACAGAAAATTACGCAGCGTAAAAATCTGCAGCTGCACGCCATAGACCGCGCCATAGATCCAGGCAATCCCCTGCGCGCATACAATCCCCAAAACCGCTCCCGCAAGCAGGAGCAACAGGCACTGCCCGGCATAGAGCTTTCCGACCTCTCGTTTTCCCGCGCCCAGCGTAAAAAGCATATAGTAAGTATTCAAAAAGCGCTGGATATACAGCCCTAAGGAGACGAATAGGATCATCGATCCGCCGAGCAACACGACAAAAAGCATCAATAGGCGGAAACTGGCAAA
>CAOKKG010000038.1 GCA_948468985.1 uncultured Eubacteriales bacterium
GGGATCTTCTCGCGCATCTTGCGGATCTCGGCCAGCGACACCTCCCGTGCGAGAACGACGCGCTCCGCGCCCGCGGCATGCCAAAACGCCGCGCTTTGGGAGTTCATCGTGCTCATCTGTGTGCTGATATGCACGGCCAGCCCCGCTTCGCGGCACATGCCGAACACCCCGGGATCGGATACGATTACCGCGTCCGTCCCGATGTCCCGAAGGAAGGCGAGATAGTCCGAAAGCCCCTCAAATTCGTCGTCATGAAAGAGCGAATTGACGGTCACATAGACCTTCCTATGCAGCGCATGCGCCCTTTTTACGGCAAGGCGTAGTTCTTCCTCAGAAAAATTTTCCGCAAACGCCCGCAAACCAAACTTTTTGCCGGCCAGGTACACCGCATCTGCGCCAAAGCGCAGCGCGGTGTCCAGGCATTCCATGTTCCCCGCAGGCGCCAACAGTTCTACATTCCGGTTTTGCATACTCATTTCCAAAGCGGGCTGTACTTCGCCACATTCGCCTGATGTTCCTCATAGGTCTTGGCGAATACGGTCGTGCCCTCCGCCGGGTCGCCGGCGCAGAAGTACAGATAGCCCTCTGCCAGGAACTGCTCGTTCGGCCACAGCGCCGCTTCGATCGCCGCCTTGCCGGGGTTGCAGATCGGTCCAATCGGCAGCCCTTCGTTTTGATAGGTGTTATAGGGCGAGGCGATCTTCAGTTCTTCTGCGTTATAGGTGAATTTCTTTTCCGTCATGAAGTATTGATGCGTCGCGCAGGACTGCAGCTTCATATTCTTGTTCAACCGGTTGTGGAACACCGCAGAGACCTTGGCAAAGTCCTCCGTCTTGCCGGCTTCCTTTTCGATGATAGACGCCAGGATGACCACCTCGTCCGTGCTCATGCCGAGCTCCTTCGCGCGCTTCTTATAGTCCTCGGTGTAGATCTCATGAAAGCGATCCAACATCTTGGTCACGACCGCGTCCGGATCCGACGAGATGTAGAAGTCGTAGGTGTCTGGGAAGAGGTAGCCCTCGAGCATATAGGTGCGATGCTCGGACTGGGGCGCTTCCTTGTCCAGCACCTCCTGGATGAACCAGTACTTGCTGTAATTCGCCCCGGAAGTGACTGCATCCGAAAATTTTGAGCTGCCCGCATCCAGCACACCTTCGTTTTCCAACTTCGGGATCATCTCTTTGATGAGGATGCCCTCCACCAGCGTCACGCGCGTGGAGGTCTGCGCCACGGACGGCCGCTTTAAGACATTGATGATATCGTCATAGGTCATACTGGGCGACAAGGTGAATTTCCCGGCCAGCAGCTTGGTGCTCATGTCCGAAAAGTCCACATAGTATTTAAAGATCGTGCTATTGCGGATGACGCCCGCCTCCTGCAATTTTTTGGAGATCGCCTTCAGGCTGTCGTTTTTGCCGATGACCACCGTAATCTCCTCGGTGCTGTTGGGATCGACCGGCGCAATATAGTGCTTATAGGCAAAGGTATACACGCCAAACCCCAGCACAACGACGATCAAAAGGCTTGCCCCCAGCATGATTGCCGTGCGCAGCAGGCTGGACTTCACGCCCTGCATCGCGTCCCTTCCTGCATTCCCTCGCGGGGCGGAAGCACGCTTCCAAAAAGGCTTTTTCGCCTTTGTCTTGGGCGGCTGCGCCTGTGGGTGTGGGTGCGGTTCGATCACCGGCGCATGCAGCTGCCGGGACTTCCCTGACAGCTCGTGTGCCTTTTTGCTTTCCGAGGCCTTTTGCTCTTCGTATTCCATCGGCTTGATCGGCCGCCGTTGCGTATGCTTGTCCATTTTCCTGTTTCTCCTCTATCCTTGACGCCCGGTCATTCCTGATCGAACAATCCCGTTTCCAATTCGCAGGCGTCCCCGATAATCTTATAAATGTCTGAAACGATGGTGTTGAACTTATACTCCGCGGCGAAGAATTCCGTCACCTTGGGGTTGAAGGCCAGCACCTCGCCCAGTTTTTTCAGCTTGTCCATCTGTTCCTCGCCGGGCTGTTGACCGGACATCAGCATCGCCTGCGCCTCGAACTGCGCCTGCTTATATTGCCGGAGCATGGATTTCGTGCCCGCATCGGCGTACAATTCATCCTTCAGTGCCTTATACGCCCGGAATTCCTCGCTTTCGCGGATGTCCGCCGCCAATTGATTGGCGCGATCGTATACATACATTTCTGTTTCCTCCTTGCTGCCCTTACACTTCGATGATGATGGGCAGAATCATCGGGCTGCGCTTGGTCTTGTTATACAGGTACGAGGAAAGCGCGCTCTTGACCTTGCTCTTGATGGTCGACCAGTTGCTGCCACGGCCGCTCATGCACTCGTTCACCGTGCGTGTAATCACCTTTTTCGCGTGCATCATCAAGTCCTCCGCCTCTTTCACATAGACGAACCCACGCGAGAGGATCTCCGGGTCGGATACGAGGCCCTTCTGCCCCCGCGACAGCGTGAGCACAACGACGAACAGGCCGTCCTGCGAGAGGACCTGTCGATCCTTCAGCACGGCGCTGCCGACATCGCCGACCCCCAGTCCGTCGATCATGACGATGCCGGACTCCACTGCTTCGCCGTATTTGGCGCTCTTCTGCCGCAATTCGATTGGCAATCCGAGCTGCGGGATAAACACATTGCGGTGCTTGATACCCATATCATAGGCCAGGTTGGCATGGCTGTAGAGGTGCCGTTCCTCGCCATGCACCGGGATGAAGTATTGCGGCTTAATCATCGCCAGCATGAGCTTCAATTCCTCTTGGCAGGCGTGGCCGGACACATGCACCTGCGCCATTTCGCCATAGACGACGCGCGCACCCTGCCGGTACAGCAGGTTGATGACATGCGAGATATTCTTTTCGTTACCGGGGATGGAGGACGAGGACAGAATGACGAGGTCGCCCTGCTTGACGCTCAGCTTGGAATGCTCGCCCTCTGCCATACGCACGAGGCCGGACATCGGCTCGCCCTGACTGCCCGTCGCCAGAATGACGATTTTGTTGTCGCGCACGCGATCGATTTCGTCCATCTCCACAATCATCTTTTCCGGGATGTCCAGATAGCCGAGTTCCTTTGCAACGCTCGTAATGCGCAAAATGCTGCGTCCGGTGAGGCAAATCTTGCGGTTGTACTTCCGCGCGACATCCACGACTTGCTGCAAACGGTGCACATTCGACGCGAAGGTCGCGATGACGATGCGCCCCTTGGCCTCGGAAAAGTTTTTTTCAAAGCTCTGCCCGACGCTGCGCTCCGAGATGGTATAACCCTTGTTTTCCGCGTTTGTGCTGTCCGACATGAGCGCCAGCACGCCCTCCTTGCCGAGCTCCGTGAAGCGCTGGATGTCCGCCACCTTGCCGTCGATCGGCGTGAAGTCGATCTTGAAGTCACCCGTGTGCACGAGCGTCCCCTCCGGCGTGTGAATCGCCAGCGCGACCGCATCGTCAATGCTGTGGCTGACTTTAATGAATTCCACCTCAAACACACCGCACTTCACCCGGCTGCCCGGTTCAATGCATTGGAGCTTTTGATTCTTGACGCCGTGTTCCGCCAGCTTGATCTCCACCAGGGAGAGCGTCAATTTCGTGCCATAGACCGGCACCGAAAACTTAGGCAGGATGTACGGTGTTGCACCGATGTGATCCTCATGCCCGTGGGTAAGCAGGATCGCCCGGAGCTTTTCCCGATTCTTTTCCAAGTATTCCACATCCGGGATGACATAATCGATCCCCAGCATGTCGTCTTCCGGGAACATGAGGCCGCAGTCAATCACGATCATATCGTCGCCGTATTCCACCACCGTCATGTTCTTGCCGATTTCTCCGATCCCGCCGAGCGGGATGATGCGGATTGCGGGCTTCTGCTTGGCGCCGCCCGTCCGCGTTCTGTTTCTCTGTCTGTTGTTTCTCAAGTAAAATCTATCCTCACTTCTATATCATTCGCGATCTTGTCTTTTTATCATACCATATTTTACAGCATTCGTTAAGTATCTGTCCCGTTTTTTCTGTGTTGCCGCCCATCCGGCGGCAAAACCGGCACATCTTTTTACATCTTTCCATATTATAAATCAATGTAAGGAGGTTTGCCATGAATAAAATTGTAAATGTTTCCGGCGTCTCTTTGAATTATCAGGCAAAGAATGGCGAAATACAGGCCATTTCCGATATATCCATGGACATCTTCGAGGGCGAATTTGTAAGCATCGTCGGCCCGAGCGGCTGCGGGAAGTCCACGTTGCTCTCCATCATCTGCGGGCTGCTCCCGCCGAGCGGCGGCGCGGTCTATATTGCAGGCGAGCCGGTGCGCGGCCCCAGCCCACTCATCGGGTTCATGCCGCAGAAGGATCATCTCTTCCCCTGGCGCACTGTGTATGAAAATGTACGCCTCGGCCTGGACATCCGCCGCGAATTCACGCCGGAGACCGCCGCTTACCTCGACCGGCTCCTGGAGACCTATGGGTTATTCGAATTCCGCGACAAGTACCCATCTCAGCTGTCCGGCGGCATGCGGCAGCGCGTCGCCCTCATCCGCACGCTCGCCACGCGCCCGGCACTGTTGCTGCTCGACGAGCCGTTTTCCTCGCTCGATTATCAGACACGACTCTCGGTATCCGAGGATATCTACCACATCATCAAGCGGGAGGGCAAGACGGCGCTCATGGTCACGCACGACATTTCCGAGGCGATCTGCGTTTCCGATCGCATTGCTGTTTTGACGCGCCGACCGGCGACGCTGCGGGCGATGCACTGTATTCGCTTCGACCTGCCGGAAAATTCCCCTATGGCGCGCCGAGAGGCCCCGGAATTTCGCACCTATTTCAATCAAATCTGGAAGGAGCTGGATCGCAATGACGGATAAACAATCGCTCTCTCCCGCACGAAAACGCTATTTGCGGCACATGCGCCGTCGCCGGCGGCAGATCGCGCTGTGCAAGGCGCTGCTGCTCCTGCTACTGCTCGGGTTTTGGGAGGTTGCCGGCCGCCTCGGGTGGATCGACGCGTTCATCATGAGCCAACCCTCCCGCATCCTGCGCTGTGTCGCTGGGCTGTACCGCGAAGGTACGCTCTTTTCGCACATCGCCACCTCCTGTCTGGAAACGGTCATCGGCTTCTTGCTCGGTACATTTTTGGGCGCGCTTATCGCCACGCTTTTATGGTGGTCACCGTTTCTGTCCCGCGTGCTGGAGCCCTACCTCGTCCTCTTAAACGCGCTCCCCAAGGTCGCGCTCGGGCCGATCATCATCGTCTGGGTCGGTGCGGGACAAAAGGCAATCATCCTGATGGCGCTCGCCATCTCGCTCGTCGTCACCATCTTAGAGGTATACCATGGTTTTTCGGAGGCAGACCCCGAAAAGGATAAGCTCCTTCGCTCCATGGGCGCGACGCGCGCGCAGATCTTCCGCATGCTCGTCTTTCCCGAGAACATCCCCACAATCATCAATTCCCTGAAGATCAATGTGGGGCTTTCCTGGGTCGGCGTCATCATGGGCGAATTTTTGGTCTCCAAGGCCGGGATCGGCTATCTCATCGTATACGGGTCGCAGGTATTCCAGATGGACCTTGTCATGGCGAGTATCCTGCTGCTCACCTGTGCCGCCGCCGTCATGTATCAGGGTGTCGTCCTGGTGCAGAAATTTCTTGTCAAGCATATCCACTAATTCTTTTGGGAGGGTTTTCTATGAAACGGCTACTCTGTCTGGCACTTGCTCTGCTCTTCGCGCTCGCGCTGCCGCTCTATGGCTGCGCCAAAAAGCACACCGATGAAACGACCCGGCTCACGGTCAGTGAAGTCACGCATTCTGTCTTTTACGCTCCTCAGTATGCGGCCATCGCGCTCGGCTATTTCGCGCAGGAAGGCCTTGAGATAGAACTCCTAAACGGCGGCGGGGCCGACAATGTCATGACGGCCGTGCTCTCGGGGCAGGCGGACATCGGCTTTGCCGGCCCCGAGGCGAGCATCTATGTCTATAACGAAGGGAAGGCGGACTTCCCACAGGTCTTTGCGCAGGTTACCAAGCGCGACGGATCCTTCATCGTCGCCCGGAAACCGATGCCGGACTTCACCTATGCCAATTTCGAGGGCGCGCATGTGCTCGGCGGGCGCAAGGGTGGCGTCCCGTATATGACGCTGCAATATGTCGTCGCAAACAGCGGCGCGGACCTTTCAAAGATCGAATTGGACACCTCCATCGACTTCGATCTCATGGTCCCCTCGTTCACGGCCGGCACCGGCGACTTCGTCACCGTCTTTGAACCGGTCGCATCCACACTGGAGCAGGAGGGGAAAGGGTATATCGTCGCCTCCGTGGGACAGGACAGCGGGGAGATTCCCTATACGGCCTATTTCGCCCTGCAAAGCCGCCTCCACGAACAGCCGGAGGTCTTTCAGAAGTTTACGAACGCCCTCTACCGCGCGCAGCAGTGGGTCGCCTCTGCCGACGCGGAAGAGATCGCCCGCGTAATCGCGCCCTTCTTTCCGGACAGCGACCCGGAATTGCTCACCGCCGCCATTGAACGCTATCAGGCGATCGACGCGTGGGTGAGCAAGCCGGCCATGAGCCAGGACGCCTTTGAACGCTTGCAGGATGTCATGCAGGCGGCGGGCGAGCTCAAACAGCGCGCCTCCTATAGCGAGGTTGTCGACAACACCTTTGCCCGCGAAGCCGCAAAATGATCAAACCGAAAAAAGCAGCCGCACCCCGGCTGCTTTTTTCGTTCAATCACCGCCAAGACTGCGCATAAATTCCTGCGTGCTGACCCCATACGGCCGGTTGTACCGTCCGAGGCCAAACAGCGTATCCGGTTCCCCAAAGGTGACGGTGTTCACCTTTTCATAGCAGGTGAGCGTCATCGAAAACCCAAGGTCCCGCGCGATCTGCTCGGTCAGCTTATTATAGGCCCCATACGGATAGGTCAGCACCTGCATGGTATAGCCTGAAAGGTTTTCCCGCACGAGGCGCTGCATGTGCGAGATATTCTCTGTAATTTTCCGCACATAGTCCTGCTCACTCTCGTTCGGCACCCGGCAGAAGCCGAGCCGCGTCTTTTCCGAATGCATATCATAGCTGTGATTGCCGAGCGTGACCCGACCGGAATCCAGCATTTCCCGCAGTTGCGCCCAGTTCAGGTGCGAATAGTTGTTGTTCATCACGGCACCCGGGACGCTATATTGTTCCGTAAAGCTCCCGACCACCGAGATCACCGCCCGCATGTCGTATGTTTCCAAAAGCGAATACACATAGGAATAGTTGTTGTAATACCCGTCGTCAAAGGTCAGGAGCACCGGCTTTTCGGGCAGGCTCCCCTCTCCCCTTGCATAGGCGATAAGCTCCTCGGGCGACACGCTTGTGTATCCGTGTTCCCGCAAATATTGCAGATCCTGCTCCAGCACCGCCGGTGGAATCGTGTATTTGCCCGCCTTCGCCTTGCTGTCCAGGATGCTGTGGTACATGAGGACAGGCAGCGACACGCTCTCCCCCGCCGTGGCCGTCGGCTGCACGCTGAGGGAAAGGCCAAGCGACAAAAGGCTTGCCGCAAAAAAGAGCAATATCCCCAAGCACAGCCCGTATTGTATACATTTTCGCATCCGTCCCTCTCCTTTACGCATTCGTCGCCTGCTGCAGGAATGCCCGCTCGGCAAAGGCCGCCGCCATATAGGCATGCTTGATCCGCGCAGAAACCTCCGCATCGGCGGCGCCCGCCTTGTCCGTTTCCAGTATCTGCAAGATCTCCGCAAAATATGCCTGCGCCGCTGCAGGATAGTTTCCCTGCGTCTCCGCCTTGGCAAGCGCCTTCGCCTCGGCCTGCTGCTTCTTTGCCTGCGCCGCCAGCTCTGCCATGCGTTCCTCCACCGCCGCGGCTGTCACCTCCCCGCGGTCATAGCGCATCGCCAGCTCGATAAGGTCTGCCGCATAGGCGAAGTTCTCGCCGGTCAGGGCCTCCAGATCCGCCCGCGTTTGGGCGTCCGCCGTCACGCGGAGCGCCTGCTCCTCCGCTGCAATCTCATACACCTTAGTCGAGATCTGCTGCTCACTCTCTAGACGCTTCTGCACATTCTCCGCGTCCTCGCGGGAGGTATACGCCGCAATGAACACGCGGCAGATGTCGCCTTCCTTATAAATATATCCCGCTCCGCCCTTGCTTTGGAGGCTTGCCGCGTATTCCGCCGCGTTCTGCTCCTCGGCATACGCGCCCGCCTGCAGGGCATAGACATGCATGCCCGGCAGCGTCAGCGTAAATTCCTCCCCCGCGCCGGTCATGCTCTGGGAGGGTTCCGCCCCAGTAGACCCTTCTGCATCCCCGTTCGCATCGCCCCCGCGCAGATTGGCGACAAAGGAAAACACCGGGGCAAACACCTTGTCGCCCAAAAATTTCCCAATCTTCGCCGCGCCAAGAAAATAGATCGCCGCCGCAATGGCAAGTACCGCCAACAGGAAGGCTACGCCGCTGCGCTCTCCCTCCCTCGTCCGCATTTCCTCCGGCCGCTGCTGTTCCATCCTCGAATATCTCATGTAGATCGCGCCTCCTCAAGCTCTTTATACATGCCTATGCGCGCCCCGAGGTGGCTATACATCCCGCCTCTTGCCATTTTTGGGGGAAAATGCTATGCTAAAAAAAAACAAGAGGTACCTTTTATGGATAAGTGGGATAAACGATTCATCGAGCTGGCCGACACCATCGGCGAATGGTCCAGCTGCTTTAAGGAAAACCGCCATGTCGGGGCTGTGGTCGTGCGCAACAAGCGCATCCTGACGACCGGATACAACGGCGCGCCCGCCGGGATCCGCAGCTGTGCGGAAAAGGGCGAATGCATGCGCCTTAAGCTGGGCATACCCTCTGGAACGCGGCACGAGCTCTGCTATGCTGTGCATGCTGAGCAGAACGCCATCATCCAGGCTGCGCGTATGGGCGTCTCGATCGAGGGGGCAACGCTGTACTGCACGCACTTTCCCTGCGTAATCTGCGCCAAGATCATCGCCAATAGCGGCATCTCCCGCCTGGTGTACCGGCATTCTTATCCGGACGAGTTTTCCGCGCAGCTTCTGGCGGAGGCCGGGCTCAGCGTCGAGCACTTCGAGGAGGCTCCGGCCGCGGAGTAACTTTGCATGGTCGCCCCGGAGCTGCCCCATAGCCAATGCATCCGAGCAAGCTTTGCCTTTGAGGCATGTTTTTTTATGCCATACATCTTCCCCGCGCAAAAAATCCACAGCGCGGGTGTTTTTTGTCAATGCCTGTTCTGGAAAGTCATTTTTCTACAATACTCCCGTGCGGTATGATAGAAGTAAACTTTCTATCAATTTTCAATAGATGTGAAACGAGGTATGTATATGCGAACAATCCCCTTCTTGCACAAGACGCTCTGCGTCCTGCTCGCCCTGTGCCTATGCTGCTTTCCCCTCGCGGGCTGCGCCAACAACAGCGTCAAGCAGGATCAGCCGCTGCTCCGCCAGATCGCGGCAGCTGTGACTGCCAGCCAGAACATCCTCTCCGAGGTCATGGAGTCCGCCGGGACGCTCTCCGGTAAGACCACCGTAGCCTACGAGGAGTCCCAGCAGTCGACCGACTTCGACGCGATCCAGAATTATGTCGAAACCTGCCGCACCGCTTCGAGCGCGCTCGCTGCGTCGACCGAGGCGCTCACGGCGCAGGCGCAGACGATCGACAGCGCCGCAGGCGCCAAGAGCGAGGTGGCTCAGACGCTCCTCGCCGCGCAGAAGGAATACTTCACGGACGCGCTCTCCCTCTTCCAAAACATGCAGGAGACGCTGGACTTCTATGTACAGCAATATGAGGCCATGCAGCCGCTCCTCCAGTCTCTTAGCACCCAGGCTTCTGACGAGCAATCCTACCTCGTCGCCGTCTATCAGGCCGCCGGGGAGGTTCGTTCTGCCCTCGCCGCCCTGCCCACGCCCGCTTGGCTTTCCGAGCTCTGGCCGTGCTATGTGTCCTCGCTGGACATGCTCATCAAGTACATGGAATCCCGTTCCTGGGGGTTGGCGTATGCCGATGTCCTGCGGCTGTATTCGGCCAATCAGCTGATTTCGCGCATGGGCCTCGTCGCAGGCCAATATGAAGACACGATCTTCGACCTCCTAAGCCGCGAATACAACCACATCTCCTTCCTGCTGGAGACCAACCTGATGGCGCTGGGCAAGGAAATCCTCGCCTCCTGCAAGTCCGCCTCGCTTGCCAAGGAGAGCTACCTTTCCCAGGCGCCCATCGTCTTTTCCCGCTATACGCTCGCCAAGGAGATTTTCCCGAACCTGTATCCCTCGATGGATTCGGCGGTCAACCTGCTCCTCTATACCGACAAGAGCGTGTGCAATGTGCTAGTCACGGCTGAAATCGCCGGGTTTACGCAGAAGTATGAGCAAAAACTCACACTCACTTCGGAAATGACCTACCTCATGATCAAGCCGCCCGTATTGGCCGATATGCCCGACCTCTCGGCGGCGAAGGACACGCAATTGACGCTGCGCGTGGAAAACATCGACACCGGCGAAATCCTCGTGCAGGAGAGCCAACCGCTCCAGCTGTACAGCATCTATGATTACAAGAATTACAGCGACGAGTTCGGCATCATCCAAAACGACAACATCCTAGCCTGGGTCACGCCGGAAAGCGAGGGCGTCCTTCAGGTCCGCCGCGAAGCGATCTCCTGGCTCGAGGAAACACTTGGTTCCTCCTATGGCATCCTGCCGGGGTATCAGCTCGCCTATGGATTCCGCTCCGGGCAGGAAGCGTACGTGACCTATTACGAAGTCGCCGCCATCCAGAGCGCCATCACGCGCCTCGGCGTCCGATACAATATGGGGCCGTATTCCTTTAACGCCAGCCAGCGCGTCCTCACGCCGGACGCCGTCTTGCAAAGCAAGTCCGGCATCTGCATCGAAACGGCCGTGCTCATGGCGAGCGTCCTGCAATCCGCCGGCATGCACGCCATGATCGTCTTCACACCTGGGCATGCGCAGACGGCGGTCGAGACCTGGTCCGGCTCCGGCGAATACTTCCTCATCGAAACAACGCTGCTCCCCTTTGGCGCGACTGAGGCAGAGCTCAATACCCTGATCCAGCCGCTCAGCGCGCAGGATTGGGCGAACTACCTCGCCAACGCTGCCGAAAAGGCGCAACAATCCGGCGGCATGGTCTATGTCGTCGACTGTGACTTGGCCACCGTGTTGGACATTCAGGGACTCGCCTACTGAGTAAGGCAACCCCAAGGCGCCAAAAATCCCCAAGAAAGCTCTTGGGGATTTTTTTATACTTCCTTTTACATTGGAAAAGCATTGGAGTGCCGAACACTGTACGCAACCCCACGGGCCGCTTTGCCCGCCCTGGCAAGCGCCATCGCATCCGCGCCCACCACACGGCTATACAATCTCTCCTTCATAGCGAAGGCATGCTAAAAAAACTTCGCACCCATCCGGGGAACGCAAACCTCCTGCTGTTCCAGGGACTTCAGCTTGGCAAAGCTCTCCTCGCCAAGCGTATGCTCCATCGGGCAGGCTTCCCGCTCCGCCGTCTGCTCGTCGATGCCCGCCTCCATCAATAACCTCTCAGACATCTGCGGCAAGTTCGTTCGGCTCTACCACCGGCAGCGTCAGGCGCTCAAACGCCCGCAGCATCTTGGAATGTCGGATGACAAAGTGAATGGCCGGGGCCTTGTTTTTGGAGACCATTACCCACTGCCCCTCGTGCATGCGGATCTGTATGTTCCAAAAGGCCGGGGCGGCGTTTGTCCGCACCGTATAGCGCGGGTGCGCCGCCTGATAGGCCAGCGTCGCCTCCCAGTGTCTGCGGTATTCCGCATAGGTATAGGGAAGCTCCTTTTCGTAAAACGCCTCCGCCAAGGAAAGCGTCAGTGGCCGCCGGGCAAATTCTACCTCCTCCACCCAGGGAACCTCATCCGTCACGCAGCTCTCCCGGAGGATGCGTTCCATCTCTTCCTTCTGGCTGGAAAACACCTCAAAGATCGGTGCAGCCTCGACCGCGTCGATGCCGCTGCGGTGCAGGATCTCCCAAAAGAGCGCTTCCGGCATCGTGTACAGCGGGAGCGAACAGAGACGGTTTTGCCGCTTGCCCGCGGTCAGGGAATCCCCATGCAAAAATGCCCGCAGCAACCTCGCCGAAGGTTCCCGGTAAATCTCCATCAGCGGCTGCGCTCGCCCCAGCAGCTGCTCTGCCTTGCGGCGGTAATAGGTCAAGCTCTCCCGGTT
>CAOKKG010000039.1 GCA_948468985.1 uncultured Eubacteriales bacterium
TCCGATCTCTTTTGAAAACGGGTGTGATTGATTTTTTGGGCAAGGATGCGGATGCGGCGGAGGCTTGGGCCGAAGCGCTCGTTCTAAGCCCAGGTGTCCCGGTGAAGCAGCCCTTTTTGGAGCGGGCGATGCAGAACGGCAAAGAGGTGATTTCGGAGATCGAGCTCGGTTACGAGACGGCGAAGGCAGAATTCGTTGGCATCGGCGGGACGAACGGCAAGACAACGACGACCGCACTCACGGGGGAGATCTTCAAAAACGCGGGGCGTAAGACCTATGTGCTCGGCAACATCGGCCTGCCGATCTGCGAATACGCCCTGGAGACGCGGCCGGGGGACACGATCGTGGCAGAGATCGCAGCTTTGCAGCTGGAGACGATCCGCACCTTTCACCCGCGGGCCTTTGCACTCCTAAACATCACGGAGGACCATCAGGACCGCTTTGGCAATATGGAATATTACACCTATTGTAAGATGCGCGCCTTTGAGAACCAGGGACCGGAGGACTATGCAGTCCTAAACCTGGACGATCCGATCACAGCGGCGCAGCGCGAAAAGGTGAAGAGCCGCCTGCTGCTGTTTAGCCGCAAGCAGGAGGTAGAGGAGGGCGCATTTGTGCGCGACGGAAAGATCATCTTCCGCCTGGCCGGGAAGGAGCAGGAGGTCTGCCCGGTCGAGCAGATCCGCATTCCCGGCAACCACAACCTGGAAAATGCCCTGGCGGCGGTTTGCCTTGCCATGTGCCGCGGCATTGCGGCCTCTGTCGTTGCATATACTTTAAAGACCTTCCCCGGGGTAGAGCACCGCATCGAGTTTGTGCGAACGGTGCAGGGCGTGGACTTCATCAACGACTCCAAGGGCACGAACCCGGATTCGACGATCAAGGCGATCGAGACGATGAAGAAACCGACCATCCTGATCCTCGGCGGCTATGACAAGCACAGCGAGTTCGACGAGCTGTTCGCGCATTTCACCGACAAGATCGTGGGAATCGTCATCCTCGGCGCGACCAAGCAGAAAATCCTGTCGGCGGCAGAGAGGGCAGGTGTCACGAATATCCAATTGGCCGACAGCTTTGAACAGGCAGTGCGCATGGCCTATGCGGCGGCACCAGCCGGCGGTACGGTGTTGCTGTCGCCCGCGTGTGCCAGTTGGGACATGTTTGACAATTTCGAGCAGCGCGGAGAGGTATTCAAGCAGTTAGTCGAAACATTCTAAAAGCGAGGTAGGGCATGGCGAAGATTATACCGATGCAGCAAAGGCGCGGCAGGGACGCAGGGCTCGCGGGAAGCTCCGGGCAGGGAAGACAGGGCCGTGCCCTCCGGCCGGATGCGCAAAAAAGCGCGCCCCGGACAGCCACCGGGCAGGGTGTGCAGAAAAATGTATCCCGGACGAGGCCTCGCAGGGGGGCGCAAAATCGCGCCCCGCGGACAGCGCCCCAGCAGGAGCGCAAGGTTGTTGAGGTGGAGAAGCGCGTCCAGTATAAACCAGCGTATGATTACACAATCCTAATCCTGCTGGTCGGACTACTGGCATTTGGTTTGGTTATGGTATATTCTTCCAGCTACTATGTTTCCGAAGTCAAAGGAGAATCGCAGGCTTATTACTTCCTAAAGCAGCTATTGTGCGTGGCGATCGGGACGGTGGCAATGCTGGCATGCATGAGCTTTGACTATCATAAGTTCATCGCCCTGTCATACGACGCGCGCAAGCTGGAATCGGGGCAGTATAAGAACCGCCCATTGTTTTCCAAGCCATATATCTGGGTATTGCTGTTGTCCGTCGTCACGCTGGGGCTGGTGTTTACGCCGCTCGGGGTGGACATCAACGGGTCGCGACGGTGGATCAATGTGGGCATCAGCATCCAGCCGTCAGAGATCGTCAAGGTCGGCCTCATCCTCTATGTCGCCTGCTCCCTCGGGGAGGATCCCCGGCGGATGCGTAATTTCTGGAACGGGCTGTTCTATCCCTATTTGGTTATCCTGCTCGCGATCTGCGTGATCATCTTTTTCCAGCCGAACTTCAGCGCCATTGTGTGCATTTCGCTGCTTATGATTTCTATGTTATTCGCCGGCGGGGCAAAGAAGAAATATGTCTGGAGCATTATCGCTGTAGCAGTGGTGTTCGGGACGATCTTCATGGTGATGAAGCCTTACCGCGTCAAGCGGCTATTCGCGCTGTTCAATCCGGATAACAGCTGGCAGCTCAAGCAGTCGCTCTATTCCATCGGGGCAGGTGGCCTGTTCGGGCGTGGCCTCGGCAACAGCATGCAGAAGCTACTGTATCTGCCATATCGGGAATCGGACTTCATCTTTGCGATCATCGCGGAGGAGACCGGCCTGTTCGGGTGCCTGGTTCTGCTCGGCATGTTTGCGCTGCTGATCTGGCGCGGCGTGCTGACTGCGATCAACGCGCCGGATTTGACGGGCATGCTCATCGCGACGGGGACGACGGCAGCCCTGGGCATCCAGGTCTGCGTCAACATCATGGTGAACATCGGGCTGTGCCCGCCGACGGGCGTTGTGCTCCCATTTATTAGCTACGGCGGCTCGGGTGTCGTCATATTCATGGCGATGATGGGGCTGCTGCTCAATGTATCCCGGTATGGTTCTGCGCCCATCCCAGCAAAGCGCGGCGGGCGATTGTTCGCCGTGGTTGTTCCAGCAGAGGACGGAACGCTGATCCGCGGACTGGACGAAAAGAAAAAGCGCCGCCGCGAATATGAGATCGAACAGAAAAAGCGGGCAAAGCGTCGCCGCCGCCCGCACTAAGAAAGAACGAAAAAAGCAGAACCCAACCGGTTCTGCTTTTTGCTGTGCTCTTTTACAGTTCGATGACCTGCGTAATCGGGTCCCCCAGCAAGTTGGGGATGCGCTTTTGGCCGAAGCCGCTGCGTTCTTCAAAGGAAATCTGCGAGGAGGGCAGATGATAGGGGAGGTCGAGCTCTGTCCATGCCTCAAAGGTGGAGGCGGCGCGCAGGTAGAAGGCCGCAACCAGGTGCGTCCCATTGGAGGCGTCTTTTTGCCAGGAGAAGCAGCGACTCCCTTTGCCATTGCGATTCTGCAGGAGGAAGTCAGAAAGTGCCGTCTGTTTGACATAGCCCTCTTCGCTGAAGCAGACGAGGCTCCCTTGCGCGTCCGTTTGGAAGGAAAAACGCAGTGTGTCGTCCTTGGCGAGCGTGATGCCGCCGACGCCCTTGGCGGTGCGCCCCTGCAGGGGGATGCTCTCTCGCGCAAAGCAGATGGACATGCCGCCTTCGCTCACCAGGAGGAGGTTGGGGCGCGCGGGGTCGACCGGCGAGACGGCGATCAATTGGTCGCCCTCGGCCAGCCCGCAGGCGGCGATTTTACTCTTCTTTGCCTGGAATTCCCCGGCAGAGACGACCTTGACCTTCCCGCCTGCCGTGACGAACAGGAGCTCACCCTGCAAGACCGGCGGGCAAAGCTCTAGGACGCGCTCTCCCTTGGAAAGGCCGGGTAGCAGAGTACCAATGGGGCTGCCGGCGTCCCGGTAACGCGCCTCCTTGATGTCACCGGCGGCAAGCATGTAGAGATTCCCAAGGTTGGTGAAGGCCCACAGCTTGGCCTCGCTGTCTACCTCTAGGATCTTGGCGGGCTGATTCTTGAATTCCGGATCACCCGCCTCCGCGCCCCGGGAAAAGGCTTTTTTGCTCATGCGCTTGAGGTTGCCGCCGCGGGTGAGCAGGACGGTACAGTCCTCCACGACCTTAAAATGCTCCTCATCGATCGTGATCTCGCCGCTTTCCCGGGAAATGGGGGTGCGGCGGGGACAGCCGTACTTGCTTGCAATCTGCCCCATTTCCTTCGCGATGAGCGCATTCAGGCGCTCCGGGGAGGCCAGGATGGCCTGGATCTCGGCGAGCTGTCGGGAGAGTTCGTCGTATTCCCGTTCAAGCGTGATGACCTCCAACTTGGTGAGGCGTGCAAGGCGCAGATCGAGGATCGCCTGTGCCTGCACGCCGGTTACCTTGAGCTCGCGCATCAGCCGCAGGCGCGCATCCTTGGCGCTTTCCGAGGAGCGGACGATGGAGATCACGCGATCGATGTCCAACACGGCTTTGATAAGCCCTTCGAGTTTGTGCGCCTTTTCTTCGGCGGTCTCTTTGTCATAATTGAGACGGTTAGTTACGACCGACCGCTGATGGGCGATGTAGGCGTCCATGATCTGGAGTAGGTTCATCACCTTGGGCTGCCCGTTGGCGATGGCGACCATGTTGATGCCATAGGAAATTTGCAGGTCCGAGTATTTATACAGGCAGTCCAACACCTTTTGCGCATTGACACCGCTTTTGAGCTCAATAACGGCACGGATTCCGGAACGGTCTGTCTCGCTGCGGACATCTGAAATGCCGGAAAAGAGCTCACGCCGCGTGGTGCGCAGCTGCTCGATCTTGCGCAGCATGGCCGATTCGCGGATTTCATAGGGCAGCTCAGTGACGACGAGCAGCGTTTTGCCGCTGCGGCCCTTTTCGATAGAGATCTTCGCCCGGAGCGAGACTTTGCCCCGCCCGGTGGCATAGGCCTCACGGATGCCGTCACCAGGGAGCAGGATGCCGCCCGTGGGGAAATCCGGCCCCTTGACATAGCGCATGACCGACTCCAGAGAGCAGTCCGGGTGCTCCATGCGGTAGCAGACGCCGTTTGTTACCTCACGCAGGTTGTGCGGGGGAATGTTGGTCGCGAGCCCGACAGCGATGCCGGTGGCGCCATTGACCAGCAGGTTAGGGAAGCGGCTGGGGAGGACGGACGGTTCCTTCAGCGTGTCGTCAAAGTTGAGCTGGAAGGGGACGGTGTCCTTGTCTAGGTCGCGCAGCAACTCCAGCGCGATGGGGGCGAGCCGCGCTTCCGTGTATCGCATGGCGGCGGGGCCGTCCCCGTCGATGGAACCGAAGTTGCCCTGCCCGTCGATTAGGGGCGCGCTCATGGAGAAGTCCTGCGCCATGCGCGCCAGCGCTTCATAGATGCTGGAATCGCCGTGCGGGTGGTATTTGCCCATCGTCTCCCCCACGATACGCGCGCATTTTTTGTGACTGCCGGTGGGGAGGATCTGCATCTCGTGCATGGCAAACAGGATGTGCCGCTGCACCGGCTTTAACCCATCTTCAACGCGAGGGATGGCGCGCTCCAAAATGACATATTCGGCATAAGGCATGAAGCTGTCGTGCATAACATCCTCAAGCGGCGCGCGAATGATATTTTGCAATTCTTCTTTCATAAATCTGCTCTCCCGTCAGGCTCAGTCCAGGTTGCCTTGGAACTTGTCCTGTTTATTGAAATTGGCGTATTCGCTGATATACTGCTTGCGCGGCTCGACTGCATCGCCCATGAGGGTGGATACAATGTGGTCGCAGGCGGCGGCATCCTCTACTGTGACCTGCATGAGGACACGCCCGTTCGGGTCCAGCGTTGTCTCCCAGAGCTGCTCCTTGCTCATCTCGCCAAGGCCTTTATACCGCTTGACCTCCGCGCCGCGGCCGAGGGAAGCTTTCGCCTCGCTAAGCTGCTTTTCCGTGTGCGCCCACAGGGTAGTTTTTCCTTTCTTGATGCTGTAGAGCGGCGGCTGCGCGATATAGACATGCCCATCGGTGATGAGCTGCCGATAATAGCGGAAGAAGAAGGTGAGCAGGATGGCTCGGATGTGCGCGCCGTCCTGGTCCGCGTCGGCCAGGATGATGACCTTGTGGTATTTGATGTTCTGAATCTGAAAGGACTTGTCGAACCCGGCGCCAAGCGCAGTGATGATCGAGCGGAATTCCTCGTTTTGCAGTACCTGTTCGATGCGCTTTTTTTCGACATTGAGCGGCTTGCCGCGCAGCGGGAGGATCGCCTGGAACCGGCGGTCGCGCCCCATCTTGGCGTTGCCGCCGGCGCTGTCGCCCTCGACGATGAACAACTCATTGAGCTCCGGTTTTTTGCCGGTGCAGCTGGACAGCTTGCCCACGAGCGGCGCGGAATCGGCCTTGCTTTTTTCCCGCTCGATCTTTTTGGCCTTTTTGGCCGCGATGCGAGATTTGGCCGCGGTAATCGCCTTTTCGGCAATGCGGGAGGCGACGCTCGCATTGCCGAGGTCCTGCAGGAACTGCGAAAGCCCCTCACTCACGATAGCCTCGACGGCGACGCGCGCCTCCGGGTTGCCGAGGCGGGTCTTGGTCTGCCCTTCGAACTGCACTTCCTTCATCTTGACGGACAGGATCGCACTCAGACCTTCACGGTAATCCTCGCCCTCGAAGGTGAGCTTTTCCTTGACGGCGGCGGATACGGTTTTCATGTATTCGTTCATCACCTTGGTGAGCGCGACTTTAAAGCCGGTCTCGTGCGTGCCGCCCTCACCGGTAGAGATGTTGTTGACATAGGAATAGAGGTATTCCTTGTCGCTGTCCACATACTGCATCGCAACCTCGGCCAAGATCCCATTTCGCTCCCCCGAAAAATGGATGGGCGCGGGGTGCAGGGGCGTCTTGTCCTGGTTCATGTCCGTGAGGAAATCCACGATTCCGCCCATATAGCAGAAGGCGAGCTCTCGGGGCTGCGCCTCGCGTTCGTCGCGCAGGCGGATGGTCACGCCCTTGACCAAAAAGGCCAATTCGCGCAGGCGGCGGCTGACGCGGTCGAATTGCACCTGGATGTCGTCAAAGACCTGCGCGTCGGCCAGATAGGTGACGCGGGTGCCGTGCTTGGCGGTCTCTCCCACCTCGCGCAGCGGGTATTTGGGCACGCCGGCGTGCATCTTGCCGCCTTCGGCAAAGGAATGGTATTCCTGTTCATACACATGCCCGTCGCGGAAGACCTCAACCCGCAGCCATTCGGACAGTGCGTTGACGACGCTGGCGCCGACCCCGTGCAGCCCGCCGGAATAGGCGTAGTTGTCGTTGTTGAACTTGCCGCCAGCGTGCAGCTTGCTGAATACAAGCTCGACGCCGGAAATGTGCATCTCCGGGTGGATGCCTACCGGGATGCCACGACCGTTGTCCTCGACCGAGATGCTTCCGTCGGCATACAGGCAGACATCGATGCGGCTGGCATAGCCGTTGGCCGCCTCGTCGATGGCGTTGTCGACGATCTCCCAGAGCATCTGATGCAGCCCGCGGGAGCCCGTCGAGCCGATGTACATGCCCGGGCGCTTGCGGACAGCATCCAGCCCCTCCAAAACTTGAATATCCGTAACGGTATAGGAATGCGCCATAGTTGACCTCCGAAAAACAATCTGAAAAATGTTATTTTGATATTGTACTATATTTTTTGCCGCCCGTCCAATGAAGTGAAAATGTTTTTTGCCGCTCCAGCGGCGTGGAGGACGCGCCGGGCAGGAATTTTGCGCGAACGGGATAGGAAAACCAGCCGAAGGGTGCTATAATACTCAAAAAGAAACGGCGGAGAGTGGACATGGCAGAGAATCGAAGAAGGAAAAATCGAAGAATCGTCCCGAAACACGCGGCGCAGAAGGAAACGCGGCGGGATATGCGCATTCATTCTCCGCAAGCTCTGCCGCCCCAGCGGCGCAGGGAAACGAAAGAGACGACGGAACTCGAATTGCCGAGCCTTCCGCCGAAACAGTCCAAACCGGCGGACGCGTCGGCCTCCCGGCGGCGTAGGGGGCGGAAAGTGGAAGAAAAGCCGGAATTGGATCTGCCGGATTTCCCGCAGAAGAAGTCCAAGCTGGCGGAAGCTCCGCTCGATTCGGCGGAGCAAGCAGTGAAGGCGCGCGGCCGAAAGAAGCGGGTCTGGTTGTTGCGTATGCTGCTGGCCGTGGTGGGGGTGATGTTGCTTGCGACGCTCGCATACCTGTTCCTGCGGGTGGAGGAGGTCACGGTGCAGGGAGCGCAGTGGACAGATCCGGCGGTAGTGACGGAGCTTTCCGGTATTCGGCAGGGCGACAGCATCCTGCTGCTCAATACAGCCGCCGTCAAGCGGCAGATCGAATCCGATCCGCACTTTATATACCGCAAGTTACAATACCGCTTTCCAACGGGCATTACGATCGTGGTGGAGGAACGGCAGGAGGCGGCCTGCTTTGCCTTTGCCAATACCTTTGTGACGGTGGATGCCGAGGGTTTGATTCTGGGACACCGGGAACAGTCCGAGGGGCGCAGCCTCCCCTTGGTCGAAGGGCTGGAAGTGACGGAATTCGTGCTCGGCGCGGAGATTCGCACGACGGATACCTATAAACAGGATATACTGCGAAGGCTGCTGGCGGCCTTGTGCGACAGCGAGGTGCATGCGCAGGTGGACACCATCGATCTTGCCAATGTCAATCAGCTCTGGATGCGGCTTGCGGATGGGACGCGCGTCTGCCTGGGGCAGGGGGCGCAGTTTGCGGAAAAGCTGCAATGGCTGGCGCAGATCCTGCCTAAGATCCACGAGGAGGGCTACAGCGGCGGCACGGTGGACCTCACCTCGGTGCTGGCGCCAGTCTATGTTCCGGAGCAGCAGAGCGCGGACGCGCAGCAATAGAATAGGAAAGAAAGCAAAAGCGGCCCTCCGGCTGCTTTTTTTGTGGGAAGGGTCTAAGCGTGCCGCGAAAAAAATACATATAGGGTAGGTGCGAACTATGGAAAAATTTTTATATCGACGAATGCTGCGCGCGCTGACGCTATTGGGTGTTCTGTTTGCGGTTTTGTGCTATCTGCGGGTGGCAGAGACGGGGATGGCCGTCTATACGGCGGCAGAGGCGCCCACGGTCGTGACCAGTCTGCCGCAGACGGGGAAGAAGCAGGTGTATTTGACCTTTGACACGGCGATGGGCGAGGATTATGTGTCGGAGATCCTGGCGGTGCTGCGCAAATACCACGCGAAGGCATCCTTCGGCATCTTGGGGGACTGGATGGAAGCATATCCGGATGCGGCGCAGGAGATCCGCAAAAGCGGCATGGCCGTGTTTTGCCACTCGATGCATCACGCGCGCTATGTAGACCTTAGCCGGACAGAGATGCAGGCGGACGCGGAACAGGCAAAGGCGGCGGTGGAGGCCTTTTTCGGCGGAGAATGCCACTATATCCGCCCGCCCTACGGCGCCTATACGAAGGAGGTCGCGGAAGCGATGGAGGAGGTAGGCATGCGTGTGCTGCTCTGGAACCGGGACAGCGAGGACTGGCGAGAAGACGCTTCGGCGGAGGACATCCTGGAAAACGCGCTCCACGCCGTCGCGCCCGGCGACATCCTGCTCTTTCAGACAAATGCGGCTCAGACCGCGCCCGCGCTGGAGGTGCTCCTGCCGACCCTGCGCCGCATGGGGTATGAATTCGCACAAATCAAGAACTGACGAGGTATGTATGGGGATCAACGATGTCAATCAGCTGTACCTTTCCGGAGAGGTGCAGGGTGTGCCGGTGTTCGACCACAGCGCCTATGGCGAGGAATTCTTCTGCGCCTTTCTCTGTTGCCGCCGCCTGAGCGGGACGGTGGATACGCTGCCCGTCTTGGCGCCGCAGCCCTTGGCGGTGCAACTGCGGCCTGGGCTGCGGCTCGCGGTCGCGGGGCAGCTGCGTTCCTATAACGAATATGCCGGTGCAGACACACATCTGCGACTGCGCGCGTTTGCGCAGTCGGTCGCTCCCGCAATAGAGGCGGCTGACCAAAATCGTGTGGTGCTGGAGGGGCATCTGTGCAAGCCGCCGGTCTATCGGATGACGCCTTTTGGGCGGGAGATTGCCGATCTGCTACTGGCGGTCAACCGCAGGCACGGTAAGTCCGACTATATCCCGGCCATCGTGTGGGGCGAAAACGCCCGCTTTGCCGGCGGCTTGGGCGTGGGGCAGAAGGTGCGCCTGGAAGGGCGGTTCCAGAGCCGGGAATATGAAAAGGCCTTGCAGGACGGGCGGCGGGAGGCCCGGCGCGCCTATGAGATCTCGGCGGGAGGAATCTATCAAATCCTGTAGCATGCGTTTACAAACAGTCTCCTCCTATGGTAAAATAAAGCCATTGAATTATGGATAGGAGAACGAAGAATGCAGCGAGATAGCCAGGAGTATTTGGAATTATACCGGGCGATCCTTTCCCTGGGGTCGGTCGAGGAATGCAGCATTTTTTTGGATGACCTTTTTACCATTGCGGAATTAAAGGCAGCGGCACAGCGCATGAAGGTGGCGCGGCTTCTCTATACAGGCAGCACCTGCAACGCGGCGGCCAAGGAAACGGGCGCTTCGACGGCGACGGTCAGCCGCGTCAACAAATGCTTGAACTATGGGCCGGGCGGGTACCGGCTGGTGCTGGAACGAATGCAGGGCGAAGCGGTAGATGCGGAGGAATCCCAATGAATCTGGAATATTTGAGCGATGTACAAAAAAGGGCCGTCACACTGGTAGACGGCCCTGTGCTTGTCCTGGCGGGGGCGGGCTCCGGCAAGACGAGCGTGCTTACGAATCGCGTGGCCTATCTGATGCAGGAAAAGCAGGTGGAGCCGTATCACATTCTGGCGATCACCTTTACCAACAAGGCAGCCAATGAAATGAAGGAGCGTATTCAGGCGCTGGTGGAGGAGGATGTCCGGCGCATGGCGATTGGCACCTTCCACTCCATCTGCGCGCGTTTTCTGCGCCACGACGCGGAGCTTTTGGGGTATAAGCCCAACTTTACGATCTATGACACCGACGACAGCACGGTGCTCGTCAAAAAGATCATGCAAGAGCACAGCCTCTCGCTTGGGCAGATGACACCCAAGGCGGTGCGCAACCTGCTGAGCACGGTCAAGAACAGCGCCGCGGACGACGCCCCGGAGGAAGTGATCAAGGACATCTCCGAGGACTTGAGCGAGGGACTTGTCGAGATGTACCGTCTGTACAACGAGGCGCTACTCCGCGAAAACGCGATGGACTTTGACGACCTGCTGGGCAATATGCTGCGTCTCCTAAAGCAGAACCGGGAAGCGCGCGAATATTACGCCGACCGTTTCCGCTATGTGCTGGTGGATGAATATCAGGACACCAACCGCGTACAATACGAATTGGTCAAGCTCTTTTCCAGCAAGTGGGGCAATCTCTTTGTCGTGGGGGACGACGACCAGAGTATCTATGCCTGGCGCGGCGCGGATGTGCGCAACATCCTGGACTTTGAAAAGGATTTCAAAAACGCACAGGTTATCAAGCTCGAACAAAATTACCGTTCGCATCAACGCATTCTGGACGCGGCCAACGCGGTTATCCGCCTGGCGGACGCCCGCAAGGAAAAGAACCCTTGGTCGGCGCGCGTGGACGGGCCCAAGCCCAAGGTGTATCTGGCGCCCAGCGAATATGCTGAGGCGGAATTCATCGCGCGGGAGATCTCCGACCTGTCGCGTAAGGGCGAAAAGTATGAGGACATGGCTGTACTGTACCGGACGCATACGCAGGCGCGCGTGTTGGAGGAAAAGCTGCGCATGTATGGCATCCCCTACCGGGTATTTGGCGGCATGAGCTTCTATGCCCGCAAGGAGATCAAGGACATGGTCGCCTATTTGAGCTTGTTAGACAACCCGCTTGCGGACACGGCGTTTTTGCGCATTGTCAATACGCCGAAGCGCGGGCTGGGCAATGTGGCAGTCGCAAAGCTCACGGAATTTGCCGTGGCAGAGGGAATCTCGCTCATGGAAGCGGCGCAGCGCGCGGGGGAATTCCTGCGCGGCGGCGAGGCAAAGTTTGCTGCCTTGAATAGCGCATTTGCAAGCATCGCGCAGGCGGCGGAGGGCAAATCGGTGGGCGACATGGTCGAAGCGGTGTTTGAGCGTAGCGGGTATCACGCCATGTTGGAGGCCGAGGACACCGCGGCGCAGGCGAAGATCGAAAATGTGCAGGAGCT
>CAOKKG010000040.1 GCA_948468985.1 uncultured Eubacteriales bacterium
CGGTGCGGTCATCCCGATGTTCTAAGAAAAAACAGGCGACAAGGGCCGCCCTCCCGGGACGGGAGGGCGGCCCTTTTTTTGTACTCTGTTTCTTCTCAAATTTTCGGCCAAGAAGAATCTTGGAACTGCACGAGATTTAGCGCTGCATGAAAAGGTCTGGGGCGGAAGCCGGCCAGAAGATGATTTTTCTTTGCATGTTCGAGGAGGGTAGATTTTGGAATTGTACGCAACCCGGTACTGCATGGGAGGTGCGGCCCGCTTGAAACCTATTTTCTTTCCTGCATTTTCGCCGGTCGGGCAACTTTGGGCATTGCGCGGGTGTCGGCACTGCGCGGGGAAGTACGCTCTTCTTCCTCCTCTTTTGCCTATCCACCTGTTGGGTAGGCTTCACGATACGGGAATTGCTTTCTGCGAGAAATGCCGCGCGGGGGTTGGCTTTTTTTGAGCCTTTCACAAAGGGATTGGCTGTGTTAGAATAGGGGAAAGAAAACCACGGCGGAGGCAGGGAAGATGCAGCAGGTACCCGAATATTTGACCAAACAATTGACGGCGCAGTACGGCGAGGAGCAGGCACGGGCGATTTGCCAGGGGTATGCCGCCCGGCGGCCGGTTACGCTGCGCGTCAACCGGCTCAAGGCCGAGCCGGCGGAGGTTCGCGATGCGCTCGCGGCGGCGGGCATTTCCTTCCGGCCGGTTGTGTGGAGCGAGGATGCCTTCCTCCTGCCCGACGCCTTGGTGGAGGCGGTGCGCGCGCTGCCCGTGTACGAGGAAGGAAAGATCTATCTGCAAAGCCTGTCCTCCATGCTCCCGCCCCTCTTCCTCTGCCCAAACCCGGGCGAGGCGGTGCTCGACATGGCGGCGGCTCCTGGCGGTAAGACGACGCAGATGGCGGCCATGACGGGCGACAGGGCGCAGATTACGGCCTGCGAAAAGAACGCTATCCGCGCGGAACGCCTGCGGTACAACCTGCAAAAGCAGGGCGCAAAGCGCGTCTATGTGATGCAGACGGATGCCGCGCGGTTGGACGACCTGTTTTCCTTCGACAAGGTCCTGCTGGACGCACCGTGCAGCGGCAGTGGGACGATCGCCCTGTGGCAAAACAAGCTCTCCTTTTCGCAAAAGCTCGTGGAGCATTGCGTGCAGACGCAGCGGCAATTGCTGAAAAAAGCGCTGCGCGTGCTGAAGCCGGGCGGGGAACTCGTGTATTCTACCTGCTCCATCCTTGCGCAGGAAAATGAACAGGCGGTGGCCGAGGCGCTGAAGGGCGGACGAGTAGAGCTTGTGCCCTGCGCCGCGCCAGAGGGCGTCCCGACGCTGCCCACGAATCTTCCGGGGACGCTGTGTGTCGCGCCGGACGAGGTGTACGAGGGCTTCTTCGTCGCCAAATTGCGCAAAAAATAATTTCCAAAGCTCGAAAGCGGCCGCTTGGCCGCTCTTTTTTTGCGGAAAAAGGCGGAAACCCCGCGCCCGGTGCGCATATAGTAGAGCAAGGCGCTTTGCCTGTTTGGAAAGGAGGCAGTATGAACGGAAGTAGGTATGTTGGATGGGGGCTGCGGCCGGCGGCCGCGCGGGGCGATACCCCGGCGCAGAGCTATGCCCGGTTCGCCCGGCAGAACCCCGCGCGCGGGATGCTCAAGGCACAAGCCTATGCAGGCGAGCGGATATACCCAGTCGCCAATGTCCGGGTGGATATTTCCCGGAAATTCCCGGCAGGGATGTATGTGATCGATGCGCAATGGACGGACATTTCCGGATTGACGGAGCCGGTCGCTCTCCCGGCGCAGCCGGCGGCGAATTCTAAAACACCGGGGCAGGGGGAACCGTGTACGAGCTATGATGTGACCTTTTCGCACCCGGGGTATACGACGGTGATCGTGCACAATGTGGAGGTGTTCGAGGGCATCACTTCGCTGCAATCTATGGAGATGATCCCGCGCGGGGCCGCGCCCGGCGGGCGGGAGGTGGTCGAATACAACGCCGGGGCCTCCCCGCGGCACGGCGAATAGGGGGAACGCGATGGAAACGCCCTTTGGATATCCCGTGATCCCGGAACGCATCACCGTGCACCTCGGCCGCCCGGAAGAGAGCGCACGCAATGTCGAGGTACCCTTTTCGGACTATATCAAGAATGTGGCGTCGAGCGAGATATACCCGACCTGGCCGGAAAACGCGATCCGCGCCAACATCTATGCGCAGATTAGCTACGCCCTGAACCGGGTATATACCGAATGGTACCGGTCGCGGGGATATGACTTTGACATCACCAATTCCACGCAATATGACCAGGCGTATGTGCCGGAGCGCGACATTTTTGAAAACATCTCGCAGATCGTCGATGAGATTTTTAACAACTATGTGCGGCGGCAGGGGAGCGTCGAACCGTACTTCACGCAGTATTGCAACGGGACGACCTCCACCTGTGCCGGGCTGTCGCAATGGGGGACGGTCGAGCTGGCCAATCAGGGGTACCTGCCCTACGAGATCCTGCGCTACTACTATGGCGACGACATCGACATCGTGCGTAACGCGCCGGTGCAGAATGTGGAGGAATCCTACCCCGGCATCGCGCAGCGGCGCGGCATGCGCGGCAACGACATCCGCATCCTGCAGGGAGAGCTCAACCGCATCGCGGAAAATTATCCGGCGATCCCCCGCATTGATCGCGTCAACGGCGTGTTCGGTGCGGAGACGGAGGAGGCCGTGCGGGAATTCCAACGCATCTTTCAGCTGGAACAGGACGGCGTGGTCGGCAAGGCGACCTGGTATAAGGTCAAGCAGATCTATAACGGCGTCAAGCGACTAAACGAGCTGGATTCCGAGGGCGTCCGCCCGGAGGAATTGACGCCCGTCGTCCCGACCGAGGTGCGCCCGGGCGAGACGAGCAACGAGGTGCGCACGGTGCAGTATTACCTGGCGGTGATCGGGTATTTTTTGGAGGGGCTCCCCGAGATCCGCATCACCGGCACCTATGGGCCGGAGACAGAGGAAGCCGTCCGCGCGTTTCAGCAATACTACGGCCTCCCCGCGACGGGGGAGCTCGACCGGCAGACCTGGAACCGCATGCTGCTCACCTATCGGGAAATTTCGCAGACGCTGGCCGCGCAGGAGTATGCGGATATTCTCTTTCCCGGGTTTTTGCAGGAGGGTACGGAGGGCGACGCGGTGGAGCGCCTGCAGCGATATTTGATCGCCCTGTCCGAAAGCTACCCCGAGATCCCGCGCACGCAGCAGACCGGATATTTCGGGCGGCTGACGCTGGCCGCGGTCGAGGCGTTTCAGGCGCTGTTCGGCATCCCGGTCTCCGGCATCGTGGGGCCTGCGACCTGGGAAACGTTGACGCGCATCTACCTCGGTATGCAGGCCTCCTAACCCAGTATGGCTTGGCGGCGCAGGGAAGTTATGCTATACTAAAGAAAATACAACAAAAAAGGTAGGAAATCTATGCGGGAATTTGTGCTATTTACGGATTCTTCCTGTGATCTGCCTGCGGACCTGGCAGATCAGCTGGGGCTTGCGGTCGTGCCCCTTTCGGTGACGGTCGGGGAGGATACCTATAAAAATTACCTGGACGGTCGGGAGATCACGGCCAAGGCCTTCTATGACGCGATCCGCGACGGGGCGAATGTGCATACCTCGGCGGTCAACACGCAGGCCTTTTTGGATGCGTTGCGTCCTGTATTGGAGGAAGGAAAAGACATCCTGTACTTGGGCTTTTCCTCCGGGCTGAGCGGCACCTATAGCGCCGGAGCGGCGGCCGTGCGGGAGCTTGCGGATGCATACCCGGCGCGCAAGGTCTATGCCGTGGATACGCTGTGTGCATCCATGGGGCAGGGGCTCCTCCTGTACCTGGCGGCGCAAAAGAAAGCGGCCGGCGCGACGATTGAACAGGTGCGCGACTATGCAGAGGAGACCAAGTGGAAGATTTGCCACTGGTTTACGGTCGAGAATCTGATGCACCTGAAAAAGGGCGGGCGCGTGTCCGCCACAGCGGCTATCGTGGGCACGGTGCTGAATATCAAGCCGGTCATGCACATGGATGTGCTGGGCAAGCTCGCGGCCGTGGGCAAGGTGCGCGGGCGGCGCGCATCCATCCGGGCGCTGTTTGAAAAGATGCGCGAACATGTCGTGCACCCCGAGGGGCAGATGATTTTCATCAGCCACGGCGATTGCGAGGAGGAAGCGCAGGCGCTGGCCAACTTGATCCGCCGGGAATGGCAGGTCGCGGATGTCGTCCTGAACCCGGTGGGGCCGGTCATCGGGGCACATACCGGGCCGGGTGTCATCGCGCTGTTTTTCGTGGGGGATGAACGCTGAAATCTTGACATCCGCGGGGCGGTTTGCTATGATAATAGGGAATCGTGCCGCGAAGGCACAGGGGGGGCAGAAGCCTCCGGGCGAAAAACGCCGAATCGGGCGCTCTCATGGGGATGCCGAAATTTTTCACATCTATGGATACCAGGAAGGTATTCGCGCTTTCAAGAAGTGCGGATGCCTTCCTTTTTTATCGCAAAATTACAAAACTTGACTTCAAAGGAGAAAACAGATGAACAAACAAACCAAACGGCTTGTGCTTTCCGGCATGTTTTTGGCGCTTTGCATGGTGCTCCCCTTTCTCACCGGTCAGATTCCGAAAATCGGCAGTGCGCTTTCCCCGATGCACATCCCGGTGCTGATTTGCGGCTTTGCGTGCGGCGGTGTCTATGGCGCGGCGGTGGGCTTCATTGCGCCGTTTTTGCGCAACCTGATGTTTCACATGCCGCCGATCCTGACGGCGGTGGCGATGGCGGTGGAGATGGCGGTCTATGGTCTCGTGGCAGGGCTTTTGTACAAAAAGCTTCAAAAGACTGTCCTGAACCTGTACCTCTCGCTCGTGGCGGCGATGCTGCTCGGGCGTATTGCCTGGGGAATCACGCGCTTTGTCATCGCCGGGTTGGCGGGGACGGAATTCTCCTTCGCGATGTTTTTAAGCGGTGCGTTCGTGCAGGCCGTACCCGGCATCATCTGCCACATCGTGCTGGTGCCGCTCGTGGTGTTGGCGCTCAAGAAGGCGAAGCTGATGGTCAATGACTGAGTTTTCTGACATCCTTCGGACTCAGATCGAACGCTACCCCGGCATGCAGCCGCAGGACGCGGTCAAGCTCGCCTTTCAAAGCGAATTCGGCGGCGGGCACCTCATCGCGGACGAGGCCGCCTGCCTTCGGTATCTGTACGAGGAATGTGCGGCTACACCCGTGGACGGCGGAGCGCCGCTGTATGAGGAGATCGGCGGCGGCATGGCGCGCGTGCACCTGGCGGCGCTCGCGGCGGCGGGGGTCGCGCCCGAGACATTGGGCCGGGCCTTCCTCGTCTCGGCAAGAACGCCGCAGGGCACGCGGGAGGGGCTAGAACGGAAGCTCTCCCTGCTGGAGGAGGCGGCTGGGGCCGGGCGGTTTGTCTTTTCGGCAGAGGCGCTGAGGGAGTACCTTCGGGACTATGCCGCGGCGGGCTATCCGGCAGTCAGCCACAGCGCGGCCTACCGCGCGGCGTATCACCCAGCGTACCGGGTCGTGCGGCTGTCCTTTGCGCGCGCACTTCGCCTGATTGCAGCGGCGGAGGCCGTGCGCCAGGACAAGGGAGGGGTCTTTCTCGCCATCGACGGCATGGCCGCAGCGGGAAAATCGACGCTCGCTGCGGATCTCGCCGCCTATTTCGGGGAGGAGGAATGCACCATCGTGCATATGGACGACTTCTTCCTGCCGCCGGCATTGCGCGCCGCGGCGCGCTATGCCGAACCGGGCGGCAACATCCACTATGAGCGCTTCCGTGAGGAGGTGGTGGAGGCCTTTTCCCGTCCAGCGTTTACCTATGCGCGGTGGGACTGCGCTCGGGGTGCGTTTGGCCCCGTATGCACCGTCCCGCGGCGGCCGGTATGCATCGTCGAAGGCTCCTACAGCATGCACCCCTATTTTGGCGATCCGTATGACCTGTCGGTTTATCTCTGGGTTACGCCCGCGGAACAGCGCGCGCGCATCCTGCGGCGCAACGGGGCAGATTGGGCGCAGGACTTTGAGACCAAGTGGATCCCGATGGAAAACGCCTATGCATCGGCGTTCAACATCCCGAAGAAATGCAGCTTTTCCATTCGCAACGAATGACATAAACAAAAAAAGCGGGGATAGGGAAAACCTATCCTCGCTTTTTGCTGCCAATTGATTTAGAAGAGGGGGAGGAGCTGTACGGCGAATCCGGCAAGCAGCGAAGCACCGACGAGCAGCCCGGCGACGAGTGCATTCTCGCGGCGCGAGGGGTTGGCGCGCAGCAGCACGAGCAGGGCGGAACCGCTGTTGGCACACAGCCCGGCGAGCAGGGCGGGGAAGGAAAGCGTTCCCGCGAGGTACAGCTCGGAGAGCAGAATGGAGGACGCACAGCTCGGAATCAGCCCAAGTAGCGTCGAAAGGCAGGGCTGTAAGGAAGACCCTGCGAGCATCCACCCGGCGAAGCGATCCTGTCCAATGAGTGTCATCCCGACCTCCAACAGGGCGGAGAAGAGCAGCAAAAACAGCGCCGTCTTGACCGTATGGCGCAGCGCCGCCATCCAGAGGCTGCCGCCCTCGTGGCACCCGCATTCGGCGCACAGCTCGTCCATGTCCGAGGTATTGCGGTGTTTTTGTAGAATGAGGTCAACGAGCAGCCCGAAGCCGATGGAGATGACCAATTTGCAGGCGATGAGCTGCCCCGCCGCTGCGAGGTGCCCTGGCGCGCCGAGCAGGAGGAGAAGCGCCTCGTCCGAGGTCGCGAGCAGCACGGACAGCAGCGTGCCCAGCGTGAGCAATCCGCCGGCATAGAGGTTGGCGGCGGCGATGGAAAATCCGCATTGTGGGAGCAGCCCCACAAGCGCGCCTACGACCGGCCCCCAAAAACGGGATGCGGCAAGCCATTTGGCGAGGCGGCTTTGCTGCCGGTGCTCACAGAATTCCATGAGCAGAAAGGCAAGGTATAAAAACGGGACGGCCTTTAATGTGTCTAACAGCGCGTCCAAGAGGGTGTCCGGGATCATAGCTACCTCCGAAAAAAAGCGCCCGGCGTCGGCCGGGCATCCAGACTTAGAACAGCTCGCTCACAAGCTGGTTGACCAGCTTGCCGTCCGCCTTGCCCTTGACCTTAGGCATGAGCGCCTTCATGATGCGGCCCTTGTCGGCGGCTGTCGGGGAGGTGATGCCGAGCTCCAAAAGCGTCGCAGCGATGATCGGGCGCAGCGCGGCTTCATCCATCTGCACCGGCGCAAATTCGCGGTATACCGCGATGCGCGCGCGGCATTCCTCGATTACAGCCGTGCGGTCGGCCGGCGTGGTGTCGATCGTCTCCTGTGCTTCCTTGATCTCGCGCAGGATTACGGCGTCTTCCTCTGCCTCAGTAAGCGGCGCGCGCTTGTCGATCTGCTTATTCTTGAGGGCGGCCAGCAGGAGCGAGAGCGCGTCCTTGCGCGGCTTGTCGCCGGCCTTGAGTGCGGCCATCATCTGCGTTTGCACCTCTTGCGTTTTTGCCATAAAAATCATCTCCTTTGCATGTTAAGGCTATTTTACGGCGAAAGCGGCGTTTCGTCAAATGTCCTCGGGGGAAAATCCCTCGGAGCGCGGGGGAATGGGTTTGTTTCCGGGAAAAGTTGTTGTATAATAGAGCGTACATGAAAAATGTGAGGAAATAGGAATCGAAACAATGGCATTTACGACAAAATTGTTGCGTATGCAGCTGGAAGTATTCAAGCCGTTCATCAACGGGGCGACGATCGAGATGGCGCGCAGCAGCCAGGATAAGTTGGGAAAATTGATGGCGCGCACGCAGCAGTCACATGTGGAAGCGGAAGCCGTATCCTTTGACAATTTTGCGGCGGAATGGGTACGCCCGAAAAAGCAAGAGGCTCCGGGCGTGATTTTATACCTGCACGGCGGCGGCTATGTGGCGGGGGACCTCGAATACGCCAAGGGCTTTGGGTCGATCCTCGCGGCCAAGACGGGCGTACAGGTGTTCTGCGCGGCCTACCGCCTGGCACCGGAGCACCCCTACCCGGCGGCGGTGGACGACGCCGAGGAGGCCTATCGCTATCTGCTGGACGCGGGATACCCGGGGAGCCAGATCGTGCTTGCGGGTGAATCGGCGGGCGGCGGCCTGCTCTATGCGCTGGCGCTGCGGCTGCGGCGGAGGGGGCTGTCTCTCCCGGCGGGGTTTGTGGCCATTTCCCCCTGGACGGACCTTACGATGTCCGGCGCGTCCTATGCGGACAACCAAAAGATCGACCCTTCGATGACGCGCGAACGCCTGGCGTTCTTTGCGGAGCAGTATGTCCCGGCGGGACAGGACGCGCGCACACCGGAAATTTCCCCGCTGTTCGGCGACCTTACGGGCTTTCCGCCGTCGATCCTCTTTGTGGGTGGGGATGAGGTGATGCTGGACGACGCGCGGGGAATGGCCGACCGTCTGCGCGCGGCGGGGTGTCGGGCAGAGCTGCATGTGAGCCCGGGCATGTGGCATGCATACATCCTTTATGGCGTGCGCGAGGCGCAGCCGGACGAAGCGCGGATCGCGGAATTCGTGCGGGAAGTGCTGTGATGGAGCAAAAAAAACTGCGCTGGATGCGCCTGGACAATGCAGCCAAGATCTACCCGGCCGCCCGGCGGCGCAATTGGAACAACATGTTCCGCGTCTCGGCGACACTTAGCCGCCCGGTCGATCCGGCCGTGCTGCAAACGGCGCTGGAGGCGACGATCGGCCGGTTTCCCTCCATCGCCGTGCGCCTGCGCAAGGGCGTGTTCTGGTACTATTTGGAGGAAATTCCCTCTCCCCCGCGCGTGCGGCAGGACAGCGCTTGCCCTTTGGCGCACATTCGCTTTTCCGAAATTCGCCGCTGCGCGTTTCGCGTGCTGTACTATGAAAATCGGATCGCGGTGGAAATCTATCACGCGCTCACGGACGGCAACGGCGGGCTCGTTTTTCTAAAAACACTGCTTGCGGAATACCTGGAACAAAAGGAAGGCATTCTGATTCCCCCGGGGCAGGGCGTGTTGGATAGAAAGGCGCCCCCGCGGGAGGAGGAGCTGGAGGACAGCTTCCTAAAATATAGCGGCGCGGTCAGCGCCAGCCGGGCGGAGGAGTCGGCCTACCACATCGAGGGTACTAAGGAGACGGACGGCTATCTGAACCAGACGACCGGCATCCTGGACGCAGAAGCGGCCCTGTCCCTCGCGCGGAGCTATGGCGCGACGCTTACCGAATTTTTGACGGCGGTTATGATCCTGTCCATCTTGAAGATCCAGCAGCGCGAACGGCCGCGCGCACACCGCCGCCGGGCGATCAAGATTCTGGTGCCGGTCAACCTGCGCCGCCTGTTCCCGAGCGAGACGATGCGCAATTTTGCACTGTTCGCGACGCCGGGCATCGATCCCAAGCTCGGGGAATACACGCTCCCTGAGGTGGTGCGCATGGTGCATTATCAGATGGGCGCGGAGATCAACCCCAAAAAGATGAGCGCGCGCATCGCTACCAATGTGCACACCGAGCAGGTCATGCTCTTAAAGCTCATGCCGCTCTTCATAAAAAACGCGGCGATGAAGCTGGTGTACAACATGGTGGGGGAGAGCAAGGCATGCCTGTCGCTGTCCAACCTCGGGCAGGTACAGATCCCGGCCGAGATGCAGCCCTATGTGACGCGGTTTGACTTCGTGCTGGGCGCGCAGGCGCAGCAGCACAACAACTGTGGCGTGCTCTCGTATGCGGGCAAGCTGTATATCAACCTCACACGCAACATCCGCGAGCCCAAGCTGGAACGCGCATTTTTCACCGATCTGCGCGGGCTGGGGCTGCATGTCAAGGTAGAGAGCAATCAACGCGACTAAGGAGGAAGGATTATGTCCTATTGTGTACATTGCGGCGTGGAGCTGGCAGACAGCGAAAAGCGCTGCCCGCTGTGCCATACCCGGGTCGTCGACCCGGCGTCGCCGGAAGCGGGGCAGGGCAGGCCGCCCTATCCGCGCTATGAAGTCATCACGCCAGAGCGCGTGAGCAAAAGAAGCGTGCTGCTCGTCATGGCGCTCATCTTTCTGGTACCCATCTGCCTGGTGGTGGTGTGCGACCTGAGCCTGCACGCGCGCGTCACCTGGGCGGGATTCGTCATGGGCGCGCTGTTGTGCGTCTATGTCTTTTTGGCGGGGCCGATCCTGTCCGTGGGGCGCTGGTATCACGCGGCGACGCTGTGCGTGGCGGCCGACGCAGCGGTGGTGCTGGGGTATCTGCGCTACATCGAGCGTACGACGGGCGGGCACTGGTTCGCGGATTTCGCGGCGCCGGTCGTGCTGCTCGCGGCGCTCTCCGTCGGCGTAGTGATCCTGCTGCGGCAGCACGCGGGGGCGACGCGCCTCATGGTCGCCGCAGTGGCGGTGGCCGAGGCGGGCGTATTCTGCCTCGTGCTGGAATTGATGCTCAACCGGGCGTTCGGGCTACGCGACAAGCTCGTGTGGTCGCTGTACCCGTTTGTGACGGCGGAAATTTTGGCAATCCTTTTGGCGGTCATCGACCGCACCCCCGCGCTCAAGGAAAAGCTGGGCCGGAAGTTCTTCCTATGAGGGCGGCGTGTACCTATCGCCCGTTGGCGGCGGCAGAGCTCACTCCGGCGCTGTTTTTCGACTTTGACCGCACGCAGGAGGTCACGCAGTGCTGGCGCCGGGTGGGCGGCGCATGGCGGATTCTCCCTATTGCCTTTGTGGAACGGTGGGATGCAGAGGACTATGCCGAACTGTGCCGGGAGCTTTCGGATCTCTGTGCGCAGGGCGGCCGGGTGTGGGGCGCGTTTTCTCCTGGGCTTGTCGGTTTTGCGGCGGTGCCCCGGGCGCGGTTTGGGTCGCGTGCGCAGTATGTGCAGCTGGCGGAGTTGTATGTGAGCCGCCCGTGGCGCGGACAAGGCATCGGGCGGGAGCTTTTCTGCCGCGCGGCCTGCACGGCGCAGGAATTTGGCGCGCAGAGCCTATATATCTCCGCGCATTCCGCCCGGGAAACGCAG